>CAXTCR010000121.1:0-11138 GCA_964242555.1 uncultured Ktedonobacteraceae bacterium | reverse complement strand
CTGACTACATCTCGCCAGAACAGGCGCTTGGGCAAACGCTCGATGGTCGCTCGGATATCTATTCCCTCGGTGTCATGCTCTTCTTGTTGCTTGCTAAGCAGCTTCCCTTTAGAGCCGACTCGACCCTCGCGCTCGCTCTTATGCATATTCACGAACCTCCACCATCGTTGTGCATGATCCGTGCCGATATTACTCCAGCTATCGACCGTGTGATACAAAAAGCACTGGCGAAGGGACGTGATCAGCGCTTTCAAACCGCACAGCAGTTCAGCTCTGCATTTGCGCAAGCAGTAGAAGAGTCGCGCAATGGGTCCTTTGAACAAGAGCAAGAGGTCCCGTTGAGACAACCGGGCGAGGCGAACGTGCAAATAAAACAGGTGCCTGTGAAGGCTCCCAGGCGTCTTATCACCTTACCTCGTCTCGCGCTCGTTGCCGTCCTCTGCCTTGTGCTCGGGACCGCCGCTTCGTCCGTTTTCTATCTCTCCCACCGAGGACCCATTAAAGGGACACAAGCATCGCTTTCAACCGGCCTTGCTAAGCAATCTGACCCTGATACATTGAAAAATGATGATGATTGGCCGGCGAGCAGCACCTTCTTTTTTGATACACAGCACCAGTATTATCATGTGCTCAACAAGTCTGATCAGACGGTTGCGCTCGCTCTCTACAACGCCCATCAGTATAGCGATTTTCACCTCTCCGTGAATATGATGCTCGTACGCGGCAAGCATTCTGACTCCGACTATTATGGCGTGGTATTTCGTGCGACCGCAGATCAATCCCGCTACTATCTCTTTGAGGTCATCTCCTCAGTTACGGGCGAATATGTCTTCACCCGCTTCGACGGTAGTAAGTGGCAAACCATCTCTTCGGGTGCCGTGACTTCGCTTCTAGTTGGACAAGGAAAGAGTAATACCCTCACTATAGATGCAAAAAATAATACGTTCACCTTCGCTGTGAACAATAAGCCTGTGAGCGACCCCATCCGCGACACATCTTCTGGACGCCTGTCCAGCGGAGAAGTTGGGTTATACGTAGAGGACCAGGATGTCGAAGTCGCCTTCTCGCGCCTCTACATCACAACTCCTAAAAGATGAGGGATACAAAAACACCCCGACTAGGCTTCGCCCAATCGGGGTGTTTTTGTATCCCTCATCTTTTATAAAGGGAGCGGTGCTGAGACTTGTGGCGGAAATAGTGCTTTCAGCACAAGCTCTGTATCTCCCTCGACCCATACATCTGGAAACATACGACGTAGCTCGTCCAGACTTCTGTGACAGAATAGCAACTGCAAGAAAACCAGTGCTGGACAGCCAGCACCCGCGTTCGAGTCGTATACAGGTACCCTCCACGGTTCGGCGGTCGTCAACTCCCCATGCTCGAACACCAGCCGCAGCCCTCCCCGATACAGGTCGATCTTTAACTCACCCGTATAGTCGGCGACCACCGAACGCTCCAATCGTCTCTCCAGCACAGGTGCGATGTGTTTAATAAATGCTGGAATATCGTGCACACGAACATACCATGCATATGGGGCCTCGTAGAATGTAGCCAAGTTCCCTAAAACCTCATAAAAAGGATGAGTACGACCAAAGTTGAAGGAAATTTGACTTAGTGGGACGCCCCCCTGTACTCTACGTACAGGTACTTGCGAACCATACCTCTGGAATTCCCGTAACAACGAAGGCATCATTGCCCGTAAGTTTACTCCCGGCAGGGTATCTAGCGATAACACCGCGAAGTTTGCCCCTTTACTACCACGTCCCGCAGCCACAAACGCATAGCCGTAAACCCTCTCCTCTGCATCCACAATCATCTGTAAACGCGGAAGCTTCTGTAACTGATCTCCCACCCTTTGTGTTTCGAATAGCCAGTAGTCATCAGGCACATCGGACGTGACGACACCAATCATGCGCCGGTAGCTATAAATGTGCTGGATCGTGGGTACATCCTCAGCTGTTGCGTTACGCAGCGTGTAGGCTTCTGCTTCACCTTCCTTTGCCTTTGGAATCTGTGACGTATACACGACACGTTTGCCGTCGAGGTCTAACACATACTCATAGCCAAACTGTCGATAGAAGTGGGGAATGCCTGTAATTGCCTGCACCATATCCCCACGCGCCTCACTGCGTGCATGTACCATCTCGAACAGCGCGCGTATCAATCCCTTATTTCGATACTCAGGATGTGTGCCTACAATCTCTGGTTGCCCCATCCGAAATGGAATGCCTTCATACTCCCAATGATTGAGATATAGGCAAGTACACGCGACAACTGGACTTCCCTCCTTGCTCGTATCCTCTATCAAACCATAATCACCTGAACCCATTAACGGGTGCTTGCCGCTCATGAGTTCACGAATCTCGCCCATAAACGCCTCGTTGAGCGGGTCGCTTTCCTTGTCACGAAATACTAGCCCTACCAGCTGGGCAATCTTCTCTGTATCCTCCACCGTTGACCAGCGCAGAATAAGCCCATTGCCAAGATCGCGTCGATAATCCGCACCAGCCGCTTCCTGCTTCAAAATTGTCACTATGATTTTCCTTTCCTATCCTTAACATCCTATAGCTGTAGGGCAACATTGGCCACGTCCGTCTCATGAATACCCTTCCAGTAGAAACGAGAAAAGGCAAACAAAAAACCGTGAGTCTTGCAGTACCCACGGTTTGGAGAACGTCTTGCTCTGTATGTTACGTCAGAGGCATCTCAGCACATCCAAAAATGGGCACATTGCTCCCTTGTGCCTGCGCAGGAGTAACTAGAGAAGTCTGCCAGCAAAGGTCTACAATACCCACAGTAGGTCCTTGTTGCGACAGGTTTTGCAATGCGTTAGGATACGTAGTAGCCATGCAAGAACCTCCTTTCAGTGTATCGTTGTATTGTATGCCTTACCATGTAAACTATACGGAACAGATGTTGTGTTTGTCAAGCCTGCGATGAAACATGTTTCGTTTGTCTCTCTGCCTGAATCAACCTGTTCCTATAGTGCCACTGTTGCCATATCAACCATGCACAACCTAGAAGCGGCAACAGTCCAATAATCCAGCCTAACCACGGCGGCATCGCATTAGGTGCCGCTACCGTCACACTAAGCTCTGCCGAACCTTGTCCCTTTGCTCCATTCAGATGGATAAGAATGTTCCACGCCCCGCGTACCACAAGATGCAGCGTCCCCGTCAGCACATTCCCTTTGCTCACCGTAAGTGAGGCATGTGCAGGTATCGCATCCGTTCCTAGTCCCGGTTGCGCTGTGAGCGTTCCCGTAAGCGGCGCTGCTTCGTGATTGGTAATCGTAAGTGTGAAATTCTGGTCCACGATTGGTGGATCATCGGAGAGATCAACAACGATGGTATATGGCCCTGCAGCTAGTGTCTCACTGCGAGCCGGCTTGCCATTCGCCAGTGCTAGAGCTGGCATACTTAGCAAAGACAGCAGAGCCAGTAGACCACAGAGGAGAAGTGTGGAAAGGTGACGCATACTTGCACACTACTTTCTGTTAAAATGCCAGATATCGCCGAGTACAGAGCCTATGATACTGGTGAACGTTCCTACAAAAAACACTAGGGGTAATGCAAGTAGCATTTCAAATGGACTAACAGTAAGAATTCTGACGCTGTCGGGATGTAGCTTTATAGCTGGAATCAGCAGCAAAGCTTGTACTAGCATAACAGGAATAACAGTCGTTAATAGGGCTACAACCACACCAATGAGTACAAGATAGGAACGCGATACGCTTTTTATCTCTCCGTATCGTCGATAGTATCGCAACAATAAAGCATCTATGGTCAATCCGCATAGGACAAACAGGACCGGTAGCAATGCTAATGCTACATTAAATGACGGTGTGCGGTCTATGTAGCGAAATGCTAGATGAAGACGCTCAACGGCATACGTGATTGCCACAGGTACAAAGCTTTGCGTTAGGAGTGCTAGCAGCCAGACGAGCAATGCCGTAAGTGTTGCTGTCCCCGGTTTACGCGTCGCTTGCACTGCTCCCACAAGACAAAAACCGGCAACTGCTACAAGCGGCAAGGCATAGATTTGAAATCGCCACGTATCAAAGATAACTGGCGCGAATGCTGTCAACGACAATTGTGTGATGCCCACAAACGCCGAAAGGAGCAAGAGGACGCCCCATTCGGGTCCATGAAGCAAAAAAATTGGCCTATAACCTTTCTGTCGCTCAATTCTGGCCTCTGACGCGAAGGCATAAATGCTTCCAAGCCCCATCACAACCCCACCAATCGTACCCATGATATGGAATGGCGACCACAATGTCACATCAATACCGTACAGGAGATGCCAGTAATTATCGAATGGCGCAGCTATCAGGTCGTTTAGTGCTCCAAAGCCTAAAATAGCAAACCCGAGTGGACCATGAAAAAAGCCAAAAATACGTACTGTGGAGGTATCGTCTACCCCTGTTGCACCTTTGTAGTAGCGCCATGTATCCAGCAATATGACGAGCAAGGCGATCAATCCTGTAAAGCCAACACCCGTGTACAGCATGATGTGCGGGGGAATCCAGAACTGGTCCCGCCCAATTAAATCATGCCATTCGCGGTCCCAAGCTAGACCTAGTTCCGCCTGTAGGAGAAAATATAAGACAAGCCATGCCGCAACCTGACGTAGCCTGCGCTCTACTACGTCGGTACGGGAAACCAAGGACGACAAACGCTGCTGAGAAAGTATCGAATGTGCCATGAGATTTCTCCTGTATCTCGATCCGTCAAAAATACAGCCACTTCGAGTTTCCAAGAAATATGCGCTATGCTCACCAACATACTTTACGAATGGAAGTGCTCCTGGGTAGCGTGCAATCGGAGCAATTTTCCTGTTGCTAAAGCGTCCCTTTTTTGGTACCATAGACTCATGGTAACGCTAGAAACGCCTTCTAAGGGCTGGGACATCACAGGCCATACGCACGCTATCGACATCCTGCGCCGCACGATTGCCGCGCAACAGGTGCGCCATGCCTATCTCTTCTCTGGCCCCCCACACATCGGCAAATCCTTGTTGGCCCATCGCTTTGCCCAGACGCTCTTGTGCACCGGTGGCCCCGACCCGAACGTCGCGCCGCAGGAACCGTGCAACACCTGCCTCTCCTGTCGTAAGGTGCTGCATGGCAATCATCCCGATGTACACATTATCTCGAAACCTGCCGACAAACAATTCATTCTGATCGAGCAGATACGCGTCCTACAAAGCGACTCCGCACGCCGGACCCTTGAGGGCAGGCGCAACGTCTTCATCATAGAAAACGCGCATGAGATGAACATTCAGGCCGCGAACTGTCTCCTAAAAACCCTTGAGGAGCCGGAGCCTGATGTTGTGCTGCTCCTGACCGTCCCCGACGCCGGTCTCCTATTGCCCACTATTCTCTCTCGTGTACAGCTTATCACGATGCAATTACTTACTTCAACGCAAATTCAAACCACGTTAGTCCAGGATTGGGAGACTGAGCCAAAAGAGGCGGAGCTGATTGCCTCCTTAGCTGCTGGACGCATGGGCTGGGCCGTGCAAGCCGTTGAGGACGAGGAACTCCTGACACAACGTAAGGCCCAACTCGACCTGCTCACAAAACTCCCTTCCGCCGGTCGCGTCCAACGCTTCGACCTCGTACAGCGAATCAGCAGCGATAGCGAGAAGGTACACTCCCTGCTAGAGTTGTGGTTACTGTGGTGGCGTGATATCGTATTAGCAGCAAATGCCTGTCTCGATTTGACCGTCAATGTAGACATGCGGCCTCTGTTGAAAACGCAAGCCGCCAAATTCGGTACCGCCGAAGCGGAGCGTATGATACGGGCCATTCTGCAAACAATGGAGGCCATCGAGCAAAACGTCAACCCCCGTGTGGCCCTTGAAGTCCTGATGCTCGATGTGCCAACAATGAAACTGTAGGGACCGATGTATCACGTCCTTCAACGCAAGGTAGGGACCGATGTATTAAGACCGTGCTATCATCGGCATCTCAAAGAGGAGCGTTACATGCGAACCGACTACCAACATGTGCTTGTCCACGTAGAAGAAGGCGTTGTCACCTTTACCATGAACCGGCCAGAGGTCTTGAACTCCTTCAATGATGTCATGCTTGCAGAACTGACCGAGGCGATGGAAGCCGCAGCCAGCGACGACACCATCCGCTGCGTCGTCCTCACTGGTGCCGGACGAGCCTTCGGCGCCGGTCAGGACCTCTCAGGCTTTCCATCTGTTCCTAATGATGGAGAAGCCCCTAAGGTCAGCGTACACCTGCAGAAATATCATCGCCTTGTCAAGAGCATGCGCTCTATGCCAAAACCTGTCATCGGCGCAGTTCGCGGTGTTGCTGCCGGTATCTCCTGTAATATCGCCCTCGCGTGTGACCTGCGCATCGCCGCCGATAACGCACGTTTCATCGAAGCCTTCGCCCGCATCGGCCTCGTACCTGATGGTGGCGGCGCCTATTTCCTCCCACGCCTCGTCGGACTCGGCAGGGCGATGGAGATGTGCTTGCTCGCTGACGAAGTCAACGGTCCAGAGGCCGAGCGCATTGGCCTCGTCAATAAATGCGTGCCCGTCGATGAATTTCCTGGTACCGTCGCCAGCTATGCCAAGCGTCTCGCTAACGGTCCAACACACGGCTACGGCCTCATCAAACAACTCCTCTACAAATCAATGGAGACCGACTTACAAGCCTCCTTCGACCTCGAAGGACAACTGCAAGACGAAGCCTTCACAACCGCCGACCACAAAGAAGGCGTGACTGCCTTCCTGCAAAAACGGCCCGCAAAATACACAGGAAAATAAGATAAAGGTGAGCTTGAGCCTTAACGAACACTGGTTGTCAAGGCTCAAGCTCACCTTTATCTTATTCGTGAACCTCTTGCCACAAAATACGCATCTCCTCGCAACTCTCCAACAACTCTGCGAGCGTGCCTTGAGCTTCGACCCTCCCATCTTTTAAGACAATAATGGTGTCGGCACGACTCAGTACGGCACGTCGATGTGAGACCGCTAAACACGTTACCGCACCACTAGCAAACAAACGACTCCATAACTCACGCTCCGTTTCGACATCCAGTGCGCTCGACAGGTCGTCGATGACTAGCAATTCCGCTTTGCGCACAAACATGCGTGCAGCCGCCGCCCGCTGAACCTGACCACCCGAAAGCTTGACGCCACGCGTGCCCACTTGCGTCTCTAACCCAGCCTCTAACATCTGTACATCGTGTTCCAGCACCGCCCCTTGTAGAGCAAGGGACAACGCCATTGAATCGTTAGGCAATCCCAGCAAGATGTTCTGCTTAAGCGTCTCACTAAACAAGTGTGGCACCTGTGGTGTATACGCGATACGAGGTGGTACAAAGGAGGAAGCTGCGTCATCCACAATGTTCCCATTCCACCGAAACTCACCCTTATCTTTAGGGAGTAAGCCTAACAGCGTTTGCAGGAGCGTTGTTTTGCCCGCACCGACGCGTCCCGTTACAACCGTCAAATTGCCACGTACTAAACGTATATCTACCTCGTCGATACCACGTCCCGACTGCTCATGATGATAGCTCAGTCCTCGTGCTTCCATAAGATGCAGTGCATCACTTTCGCTGCGTACAGGAGGAAGTACAGGAGGCAGTGGACCGCGTAGATGCAATGGGGTAGGTGCAACCAGCTTATCTAGTGGTGCGTTTCCCAGCAAGGTGCCCATACGCATAAACGCAACTCCTGTTTGTCGATAGGCAGCTAGATACCGTCCTAGTTCAGTAATAAAGTCTGCGATGAAGCCTAGATACAAAATGAACAGGGCAAAATCACCCACTGTCAAACTGCCATTCCGTAAGTTGCCTATCGCCAGCAACATAACCAGACCTGTCCCTACACTCACCGTGTTGCTTGTAACCGCGCCAAGAGCCTGTGTCGCTACGCGGTCTTTCAGCATAGCCGTGCGCCTCTGCTCGTTTAGTCGGCGAAAACGTGCGACAACTCGCTCTTCTGCACCCGCAGCTTGCAGCGTCTGTGACCCCGAAAGAATATCGCCAATAGCCCCACTAACCCCACTAGTTGCCTGACTGCTCGCCTCACGATAACGGCCCAAGGCGACACTTGCTCGTCGTGCTATCACCACTACCACGACAAGCGGCAAAATCGCGATCAGCGTGATACGGACATTGATATGCAGGAGCACCACGAAAGCACCCATAGCAAGCAAACCCTCTACCACAAGCTCGTCGGACCAATCCATGTTGTCCTCAGCCTGATATGCATCATCACGGAAGCGGCTAAGCGTTTCACCCAAAGAATAAGGTAGCGCATAGGCACCTGGTCTATCCAAGACGTGTCGTAGCAGGTTGCGGCGCACTAGCCCACTCATATGAAAGCGCATCAGAATTTCGACAAAGCCAGCCGTGAGAAACACAATCACACGAACTACTGTCAGAACCGCCATTAAAACGATCAAGCCTGTTATGCCCATTGGCACAGTTGCCTGTCCCGTAAGTGTATCAAAGAAAGCACGAGCGACCTGCCCCGTTAGAAGAAACAACAGGCTGAACGTGGCCCACAGCACAGCATGCAGCAGGTAGAGCCAGGGCCTGTAACGCGCCATTTTTATCAGGTAACGCCATGTTGGAAGACTCTTCATAGCGTAACCTCCTCGCTAGAAAGCCGCAATAACTCAGCGAAGCGTGAAGCAGGGTTTGCCGCGAGTTCAACCCTCAGCCCATACTCGCGCACCTGTCCATTCTCCAGCACAAGAATATCATCTGCGTATGCAATTGTAGAGAGCCGGTGTGCCACAATAATACCTGTACGGCCCTGGAGCAGTCTCCCAAATGCGCTATGTACGAGAGCATCTGTGGCAGGGTCCAAACGCGAAGAAGGTTCATCCAGGATCACAAGGTCCGGTGTTCGTAGCAGGATACGCGCACACGCCAACACCTGTGCTTGCCCAGCCGAAAGCCCAGTACCATCAGACCCTAGCATTGTATCCAATCCCTGCGGTAACTCTCGTAGCCAAGGAGTCAGACCCAGAGTGTCCAAGACACTCTCAATCTTCGCATCCGCCACGCTATCATCGAAAATCGTCAGATTATCGCGCACACTGGCAGAAAAAAGCTTCACGTCCTGCGTGACCAGACCAATACGTGTGCGTACCGCCGAGAGGCGAACTGTACGTATATCTACATCCCCAAGACGCACAACCCCTTTCTGTGGATCATAGAAGCGCAGCAGTAGTCGTGTTAGTGTTGTCTTCCCGCTGCCCGTTCGTCCCACTATCCCCAGCACACGCCCCGGCGTAAGCGATAGCGTAACGTCTCGCAAAACCGGAACATCCTCTCTATAGCCAAAGAAGACATTCTCAAGGTCCACTCCTAATGGACCTGACGGTAGCACAACTCCTGGCCCATCAATCACCTGTGGTACCGTACTCAAAAGCGCCTCAACACGACCTATGCTGGCGTCCGCTTGCTGTAAGTCCTGAATTTCGTTGCGAATCTGTTCGGTTGGTTGGCGTAGCATCTCAGTAGACTGAAAAATCAGATAGACTGTGCCGATGGTCAGCGTGCCCGCCCTGAAGAGCATCACACTGGAGGCAAACGCCGCCACCGTTCCAAACGCAAACAGCCCCAGACTGGTCGCGCCTAAGACATAACCCCACATCTGTGCCCTGCGTGTGACAGCTAGCCATGCTCGCATTATTTCAGCGCAGCGCCGTAACACAAACGCTCCAGCTCTACTAGCTCGAATATCTTCCAAGCCAGTAATGTATTCACCCAGAAAACCATAAAAATGGGCATTCGCCTGCCGGTCTGCCACCCAGGAAGGCGTGGCAATGGCGCGTATACGGAAGAGAGCTATCAGAGTTACTACAACAAAGCCACTCATCACCAGACCCACCAGCCAGTCCACATAATAGAGTAATCCCAGTACACCTAGGAGTAAGATGCCGTTACCAAGTACATACACCACAAACCGTGAGAAGAAGCGCGCCAACGTAGATACGTCACCATCTACCCGCTCAATCAACTCCCCAGGTGTATGTGCTGTGTGAAACGCTGCATCTAAGCTCAACAAATGAGTAACAAGGTCGGTCCGCAATGCGTTCGTAGCCGCCCAACTCACATTCTCGGCTACATAGGTTTCAGCAACAGCCAGAGCCTGTCCCACAAAAGCCAGACCTATTGTCAGCAATGCCAGCACGATAAGATCACGCACATTCCCACCAGAAATGGCTTGATCGATAAAGTGGCTTGTCACCAGCGGTGTAACCACCTGCACACAAATGGTGCTACAAAGAATAACCATCAACACGACCATCCACAACCACTGGGGTCGCAGATAGTGGGCTAAAAGACGCCAATAGCGGTTCAGTGCCTGCAAAGCACCCATGAAAAACTCCTCACTTGGGGAAAATCAATCTCAAAAGACATGTCTTGCCTTGCTAGAAAGCACAGAGACAAGAAACAAGAGGTGTTACACCTGAAAGTGAGGAACAGTCAAAAGGAGGAATATCCAGGAAACCGGTAGGGGCAAAAATTCATTATGCCTACAGCTGCGCATAGATCAGCAGTTCGCTATAAAGATGTGTTGACTTCAACAACACTAATCAGTGCAAATCAGCAGCAGACGTATCCCACTTTTGAGGTGTAGCATCTTACAATGAGGAAAGAGAAGTTTTTCATAATACACTACACCTCCTTTCTTTGGTCAAAAAACATTTTATCGTAGGTGCAGCATACCACATTGTAGCAAGTCTCGCAACAAAGCGGAATGTGATATCATAAAAACATGCGTATCGACAATCTTTCTCACAATAACGCTCAAACGCAGGGCAAACGCCGCCGTACTTGGCTTCGTGAACATGCGCCCCAACATCTCGAACACTCTACTGCCCTCGTACTCTCCGCCCTTCATCAGCGCGAGTCTAGTGCTGCGCAAAATGCCCTCGTGCTCGGTGCCGGAGCCTGTACCGAAGTCCCGCTCACCGACCTACTACGCGCCTCCGACGAAGTTGTACTCGCCGATCTCGACATCGCCGCCCTACGTACCGCCAGCGACGAAATAACTAACGCCACGCTCACCAAACGCCTACGCCTCCTGCAATGCGACCTCACCAGCGTCAATGGCGAACCCAAACGTGGGGTCAGTGCCACGCTCAATCGCCT
>CAXTCR010000120.1:0-11248 GCA_964242555.1 uncultured Ktedonobacteraceae bacterium | reverse complement strand
CTCAAGCTTCGCTCAAGAAATTCGTGGCATCAAAAAGGTCCGCATCTCAATAAGACGCGGACCTTTGTATTATTCTTTGCTAGAGAGAAAACCTAAAAACCAAATCCAGTCTGTACACCGCTTGAGGTTCCACCAGTCTCCTGCCCCTTATGCCCGTTGATAAGCTTATCAAGGAAAGATGGATTGCTGCTGATTTGCTTTGTCACCATATCGGCCTGTGACTGCGTCACATCGCCTGCCTTCACCGCCGCCTTGAGTTGCGTCTGAATAGCATCGTTGAGCAGCGCCTTGAGTTGTGTATCAGACACATTATGTGCCGCAGCGATCTCGTGTAAGCTCTTGCCCGCCTGTAACTGATTGGTCAAGTCGGTTGAGCTAATGCCTAGTCCTTTGGCAACCTGTGCTTCAGCGGCAACAAGATATGATTGCAACTTCTGCATATTGCCTGCGCCAATGCCGCTATTATTGTTGTTTGGGAACTGACAATTAGTGGCATCGTTGAGGCGTGCCTTGATCTGGTCGGCCTGTGCCTTCGTGATCTTGCCATCTTTGACCATTTGATCAATCGTGTCGCTTGCCGCACCAACCTCCGCGCTCTTCAATTTATCGCTTGAGACGCCGAGTTTGTTCGCGAAATCTTTCTGAAACTGCGTACAGTAGTCGTTCGTTGTACTATTCGTACCATTTGCACTCACCGCGCTGGTTGAGGTTGTCACGCTACTGCCGGTCGCATTTGCATTGGCCGTTCGCACGCTACCATAGACAGCGCCAATGAGTAGACCTAGCAAAAGCAGTAGGCTTGAGCCACCTATAATCAAAAACCGTTTCATGTGTATCTCCTGGAACTGGCTTTACAGCACCTTCGTTGATGCTGTCGTTCTTTCTTGCATTTCGCACTATGCTCACTATACGTGTGAACACTCTACAGGGTTACGTGAGAGGTACATTTATATCATACACTAAGGCAGACCAAAATGTGTGAGAGATGCGTAAAATTTTTTCAAAGTCTCCTACCACTTGCCCTTGTTGACATTCTATACAATAAAGTAAAATGGAGTGAAAGAGTTCTTACTAGATTAGTATGAGGATAGACGATTCATGGATCAGAAACAAGAAGAATTTGTGTCGCAGGACGACACAGATAGCTCCAGGAGCGAAAACTGGGCAACGAGAGGTACAAATGGTATCGCAGGAAATGAGGATGGTGGAGGGGATCCCGCTCGTCTTGTACGCACGCAGGTTTTACCTGGAACTAGACTTGGTGATACTCGCGTCCGGCGTACCTATGCCACTCATTCCTCGCTAAAGCAGGTGGACGCAAGAACTCTTGAGGCGACTACAGAGACACAAATACCTAACAGTAGCTTTGGGCGTTTTAGATACAACGTAAAGCGCTACCTGATCGGTGCGCCGATCGCGACCGCCCAACAAGAGCATGAACGTTTGACAAGAGTGAAAGCCTTAGCTGTTCTTTCTTCAGACGCTATCTCATCCGTGGCATATGCAACCGAAGCAATTATTTACACACTGCTGATAGAAGTGCAAGTTGGCTCAGCAAACCTCTGGCCAACGCTTTACATTAGTTTTGCTATCATTGCCTTGCTTGCTATCGTTGCCCTCTCGTATCGTCAAACGATTCCTGCCTATCCCAATGGCGGCGGCTCCTATATCGTTGCTAAGGACAATCTAGGCACGTTAGCTGGTCTAATCGCTGCGGCATCCCTAATGATTGACTATGTGCTTACTGTCGCTGTGAGTATTTCGTCCGGTGTACTGGCGTTAGCAACCCTGTTTCCGAATTTGCAGTCATACGTGGTGCCCATCGACGTTGCGCTGGTTGTACTGATCACCGTGGTAAATTTACGCGGTGTGCGTGAGTCCGGTACTATCTTTGCCCTGCCAACATATCTTTTCATTGGTAGCGCGCTGTTATTAATCGTCGTTGGATGTTTTCAAGCGTTTGTCCTTCACCACCAACCAGTATTTGGCACGTTCCATCCCTACACAAAAGCGGTACAAACCCTGAGCTTTTTTGTGATCTTGCGCGCTTTCGCGGCTGGTTGTACTGCTATGACAGGTGTTGAGGCAATCTCTAACGGCATTCCGGCCTTCAAGAAGCCTGAAGCACACAATGCAGCAATTACTCTGACATGGATGGCTACCATCCTAGGTGTATTGTTTATTGGTATCTCTCTGTTAGCCGTTACAAATGGTATCTCAGCTTATGCGGGTGGCAACCCTACTGTTATTGGGCAGATTGCTGCGCTCGTGTTCCGAGGACCACTCTACTTTATGTATCCGGTGTTTCAAATCGCGACACTGTTCATCCTAACTCTTGCCGCAAACACAAGCTACTCCGATTTCCCGCGCCTCGCTTCATTGTTGGCTAGAGACAACTTCCTCCCACACCAGTTTGCCTTTAGAGGAGACCGACTGGCTTTTTCTATTGGAATCATCGTTCTGGCAATACTCGCAAGTATCCTACTCATAGTGTTTAATGGCGACACAACCAAGTTGCTCAACCTGTATGCCGTAGGCGTGTTTATGTCGTTTACACTCTCACAGGGTGGTATGGTACTGCATTGGTGGCGTTTACGAGCCTCGAAGAAAAACTGGCTTCGCAGCATGCTGATCAATGGGCTTGGAGCATTTGTAACGTTAATCGTTGCTCTCGTTATCGCCGTTGCAAAGTTTTTCGAAGGCGCATGGATTGTGGTTATCCTCATTCCTATACTCGTCATTATGCTCGAACTCATCCACCGCCACTATACGCGTGTCGAGCACGAGCGCACTTCGGAAATTCCTATTCGTCCCACAGACGTCCATCACCGGCTCGTTGTTCCCGTTGCTGGCCTCGATAACTTTGCGAAACAAAGTGTCTCTTATGCCCGCTCCATCTCGTCAGATGTCGTTGCCATCCATATCTCTAGCCATCCCCGTAAGACGGCAGAATTGCAAGCGGCATGGAGTGCATGGCAAAGTCAGTTTGCTGAAGACGAACGCACTCCTTTAGAATTTATTCCTCTTACAACCCGCTCTATCCCGGGTCAGGTGCTCCGATATATTGATAACGCGCACAGGCAGTTTCCTAAGGACACTCTGACCGTTGTCTTACCAGAAGTCCAAGTTGACCACTGGTGGGAATATGTATTGCGCAACCGTATCGCGCTCCAACTGAAGGCCGCTCTGTTGTATCGTCCAGGCATTGTCGTGACCGATATCTCACCTTATAAACAGCCGGTCAGACGACGGACGATCACGTTATCAAATAATGGGGATACCTTCATTTCCGAACATCCAAAACAGGTGAAGCACTTGTTCATCGTCCCAATCGCTGGACTCGATAAAGCATCGAAGCAGAGCCTTGCTTACGCCCGCTCTATCTCAAACTATGTCGTTGCCGTTCACGTGGCCATTGAAAATGCCGATGCAGTTAAGATAAATAACGATTGGGATAATTGGAAGCGGCAGCTCTTGCCCGGTGAGCAGACAGCGCTCATCGTTATTGAGTCGCCTTTCCGTTCGCTCTCGCGCCCACTGCTGAACTACATCGACTCGATGAGCGAACTGTATCCCGACTATGCCATCAACGTCATCCTGCCCGAGTTCGTCGTCGCGCACTGGTGGGAGTACATTCTGCACAACCAAACGGCATTCCAGTTGAAGTGGCAACTGCTCTTCCGCCAGAACATCATCGTCACCAGCGTCCCACAACAATTGCCCAGCAGAGCACGCGAGAACCGTCAACCTCTGGAACCCGTCGTACCCCTGTAGAGAATATATAAGTACACAACGTACATAATAGAGCTTGCTGCTACGCGGCAAGCTCTATTATGTACGTTGTGTACTTGTGTAAGATACATACGAAAAGGGCCGGCACTATTGGGGAAGAGTGCCGGCCCTTTTCAGGAAGAACGGAAAGAGAAAAGAGAGAGTAAAGGTCTAAATCTTAATCACGTATCTTACATACATACTGTACTGTCCAAATATCAACAATCTGTCATATAAAAATCAAGATTCCATCAAGTTTTTTCTTACGCCCAAAAATCTATATATTTCTCCTTCAAACTTATGCTACTATAAATACATCCCAAGGCGGTCCCTACGGAAACGTAATGCTTATATGGTTGGAGAAGTAGCTATGGCGAAGATTTTGCTTATCGAGGACGAAGACGGTATCATTCACCTGATAAACCTTTACCTGAAAAATGAAGGTTTCACCGTGGTGGTCGCGAAGGACGGAGCCGATGGTCTGGCCCTGCACGCACGCGAACAGCCTGATCTCGTCATTCTCGATATTATGCTGCCCGCCATCGATGGCTTCGAAGTTTGCCGGCGCATTCGCTCATGGTCTAAAACTCCCATTCTTATGCTGACCGCGCTCAGCGGCGAGGAGGACCGCATCACCGGTCTGGATATCGGAGCCGACGACTACCTTGTTAAGCCGTTTAGCCCACGCGAACTTGTGAGCAGGGTGCGTGCTATTCTCCGTAGAACTGCCTCCTCTGATACTCCTACTCGGCCAAACGAGCAAAACGCACCTGCGGCGAAGAACGAGGTATTGCGTTTCCCCGGTCTGATGATTGACCTGCCTGCCCGCCGCGTTGAGGTCAATGGGGTTGAAGTCGCGCTCACTCCAACCGAGTTCGACCTACTTGCCTTACTCGCGAAATCACCCGATCGTGTCTTTACACGCGAAATCCTGATGAACAAGGTCTGGGGCTACGATTATCTTGGTGATGGGCACACAATTGATGTTCATATGAGTGCGCTGCGAAAGAAAATCGAACTTGAGCCGGGCCAGCGCTACATCAAGACCGTCTGGCGTGTTGGGTATCGCTTCGAGATCAAAACTCCCATGCCGCGTTCGATGAGTACACCATCATCATAAGGAAAACAGGAGTATGCGTATGCGCTGGTGGCAAAGTATTCGTTGGCGTCTGGCACTCGGCTCGATGCTCATTGTCTTGCTGGCAACCGCTATTCTCGCTGCATCGACGATCTTTGCCATTGCTTACTACTACAACAAGCAGCAGACAATCAGTGTGCCAGCCCTTGCTGTTGAAGACGCACAGACAATAGGTGAACTATACGCAAAAATCCAGGTCACTCCTTCTCATCCCAATCGCCTAGGTGCCGCGTTGATCAGTGCGGTGAGTACGAAACGCATATCTATAGTCAATAACACCTTGTTGCGAAGCGCACGAGGCGAAGAGTATGAATACTTAGTGATCAGCACGCATGGACGATTTGTATCTCCTGCCTTAAAATATATCAGTAGTAAAGAAATCTTAGCGAGTGTTGTAACTGCTCATGCACGCAACTGTGTTGTTCCTGCTGGAGATGTGAAGAAAATATGTAGTGCTATTCAGGGAGCAACAGGAAACATTACCCCTACAACTGACCAGTTTGGGCAAAATCCCTTCTTCCCACGCACATTTACCGTCGCACCAATCACAGCAGATGGGACACATAACACGCAGGCTATAGCTGCACTGGTGGTGCTTACTCCGGCCAACGCCTTATCGGTATCCTATGTATGGTCAATCGCTGAAGCCGTTTTGCTGGTTGCTTTAGTCGTTGCCTTCATAGCCGCGATTGGCGCCATCATCTTCTCCCGCACCATCACACGCCCCCTTGCTAAGTTGACCAACGCATCGCGCGTCATGGCCTCCGGCGACTACAGCGCACAGGTGACAATCAAAGCACATGGCGAGATTGGCGAACTGGCCCACAGCTTCAATGAGATGGCAGCCCAACTAAGCCGTGACGTAGACGAACTGCGCCAACAAGAAATGTGGCGCCGCGAACTCATCATGAGCATTACCCATGACCTCGCCACTCCTCTGACGGCTATCGCTGGCCTCGGCGAATCGCTCGTCGATGGCATCAATCAGAGCCGCGACGAGTACGAAGACACTGGCCGCATCATCGTGCGCGAAACCCAGCGCCTTCGTCGCCTCGTCAAGGACCTGCACGTCATGGCGAAAGTCGAAGCTGGCGCCCTGAAACCACAACTCAAAGAGCTTCGCCTTGCCGCCCTTGTTGATGAAATACTCGCTGTCCTCGCCACTGAATTTGAGCGTGCCGAGGTCGAACCGCGCAACGCCATTCCCTATAATCTCCTTATTGGTGCAGATGCCGATATGCTTACCCGCGTCTTCTCAAACCTCTTCGCCAACGCCATACGCCATACACCCCCTGGAGGTAACGTCACCGCCGAGGCAAAAGTGCGTGACAATTTGCTGCTCGTCTCAGTTGCCGACACCGGTGAAGGCATTCCGCCCGAAGCTCTCTCGCTCATCTTCGAACGCTTCTATCGCGCCGACAGCGCACGCCAGTCCACAACAGGTGGCAGCGGTCTTGGACTCGCCATTGTCCGGGCAATTGTCGAAGCCCACGGCGGCACCGTCCACGCCGAAAACATTCCGACAGGCGGTGCCCGTATCGTCTTCACCCTTCCCTATGTAGAAATTACTGCCAATAATAGCACTTCGTCACGCCTAACGATAGAAGAAACCAAGAACACTGCAATAGAAGAAACAGTCGCCGACACGTTGCCTCTTCGTCTTCCCCTCCCCAAGCGTCAGGAACTACAATCCACTCCCCCTAGAGCATGAGCAATGCCAGAATACGCAACATGTATTCTGGCATTGCTCATGCTTTCTATAGCCCATACACCTCTCTTTCTCGACTGTATAGGTTAATCATGATATACTTGCAGTCGTTGGCTAAACTATTTTGACGATATGACGATAGTCTATGTTACAGATACATGTGGGGGGGCTTGGGTGCTATGTACTATAGTGTAAAAGAGGACTCAATGACTGCAAATATATCTTCAGTACAAAATCGTCAATTCGTCTCACCCTCGTCCTCTGAAGGCGAGTCTCAAGAACTGGTGGATGTCCTCCAGAAAATCGTCTATAATGCAGGAGCCTTATTAGAGGTCCGTAACTGCTCCATTGCTCTGCTCGATCCCGATGGCTCAACACTGGTAACACTTGCCGCTTCACAAAAAAATGGGCGCTCCCCCCGTCATACCCGCTTTCACCTGAACGAGGGCGTGGCTGGCTGGGTTGCGGAAAACTGTGAACCACTTGTCATCAACGATGTAAGCCTCGATCCTCGCTTCAAACGCCTTGGACGCAACCCTATTGGCTCCATTATGTGCGTTCCACTTATTGATGATGAGAGATTTATCGGCACCTTGACCGCGACAAGCCAGGAAAGCCACGCCTTCGATGCCAAAAAGACCCGCATGATGATTATCTTTGCCGAGCAAGCTGTACTGGCTATTACCAACGCTCGCAACGCGGAACTGGCTCATCGTCAGGCAAACCAGCTGGAAATGCTGATGAACCTCTCACGCCGCATCACTACACGTCATGAGCCTGACGCACTCTATCGTACCTTGCTCGTCGATGTGCAGCATCTGGTCCCCTGCGATCTCGCCACCCTCTACCTCTATCAAGAGGGAACACAGGAACTCTATGCTATCGCGCAACTCTACGGCGCTGATACCTCAGTTGACGAGGGAGAAATATACGCCGCCGAGGTCAGGACCACCGATCTGGAACTTGACAAAATACATCTATATGACGCCCAATCAGCTACCGCATGGGCCGGCGTGCACAAGCATCCCATGCTGCGTACACCCTCGCACGAGACGCAGAACGAGCTTGGTGATGACGACATGGCGGAACTGGCCGCCCCCCTTGTCTCCAAGCACGTCCTCTACGGCGTTCTGTCGCTTAAACGCGTCCAGCCCTTCACCAGTGAAGAACTGCGTGTTGTCCGCAATCTCGGCAATATGGCCGCAGCCGCCCTTGAGAATGTCGACCTGTTCTACAAGGTGCGTTCCGATCAGCAGCAGCTTCGCGCTATCCTTGCGTCTAGTTCCGATGGTATCGCGCTCCTTGGCGACAATAACTGCTTTATCGAGGCAAATCCGGCCTTTGCGCGCATCTTCAACATTGAGCCGGAGCGTATCGTCGGCATGGAATGTCTGGAACTTCTCGGTTTCGACAACGAGAATGAAGAAACAGGAACGTGTGAAGACCTCTACAAGATTGGAAACGTGCTGCAGCAGCGAGCGGAACTGCCCTACACAGAACTTGATCTCACCATCGGAGGTGTTGAGCGTTCCGTCGGCCTAAGCTTTACCCGCGTCTCCTCCAAAAACAATCCGCTCTGCCTTGTGATGGCTCGCGATGTAACCGCTATCCGTGACGCCACGCGCATGAAAGCGAACTTTATCTCGATGATTACCCATGAGCTGCGTTCCCCGCTCAATGCGATTAATGGGTATCTTGATCTAGCCCTGTCTGGTGTTGCCGGCGAGATCAACGAGCAGTTGCGCGAGTTCTTACAGCGTTCACGTTCCGGCAGCGAACAATTGTATGGGTTGGTAGAGGACCTGTTACTCGTTTCTCGTGCCGATGCTGGTCAGCTCCGCCTGAGCCGCGAGGTCATTAGCCTCAACGATGTCATTACCGACGCAGTCGACGAACTCGAACTGACCGCGAAGGATAAGGGCATTGATCTTTCCGTCGACATCGATGCAAACTTCCCTCAGCTCTATGCCGACCCTGTGCGCCTGCAACAAGTCTTGCGCAATCTTATCAGCAACGCCCTGCGCTTCACCGAACCAAAGGGGAGTGTTACAGTGTCCGCCTTACTCGAGTATGTCGATGGCGCGGATGCCGATACCGAAGACCGCGATGTGCGCATCGCCAAATTGCGGGTCAGCGATACCGGTTGTGGTATCACGCCTGAACACCAGCAGCGCATCTTCGACCGCTTCTATCAAATACCACAAAACACCATGCGCATCACTGGTCAAGGGCTAGGACTCGCCATCGTCAAGATGATTGTTGAACTTCATGGTGGTCATGTCATCGTTGAAAGCGTCCCCGGTAAAGGTAGCACTTTCACCTGCATCCTACCCTGCGTGCTATCCTAAACAAAAAGCGCACCTGCAAAGTTAGGTTCTAATCTGCATACCGTCTACATAAAAAGCGTACAGGTTTCGAGCAACACCCGAAACCTGTACGCTTTTTATGTAGACTTGACGTTCTACCTTTGTACGTGCTATGCTCTTCTCATTCCAGTGGAATTCCTGCTGCTATTGCAGGAAATAGCGTAAGCAAGCGAACGTATAAAAACGAATAGTCAGCCTGTACAGTTAAGAAGGAGACAGCTTGTGGGTATGCTACGGGTCATGTCCCGACGTGGCGACGACCGTATTGTGTGGAACAACAGTAAAGTCCAGACAAACGATGCTGATGCCATCGCAGCAGTCCGAGAGGCCGAGCGCATCTTCTCCCAGGAGCGCGCAAAAGGTGCTACCGCCTTCAAAGTAGAACCTGGAAAACCTGTAGAGCGTATCGAGCAGTTTGATCGCACTGCTGAGCAGATCGTGATCGTGCCTCGCGTAGTAGGTGGCTAGGAGGACAAGCGACTATGCCTATGTTGGAAACGCTGAGCTTGTTTCTCGGTATCTGGCTTCTGTTCCTCCTGCTGGCAGTATACTATCTATCACAATCCCCCGATGGGAGCGTAGGGCGTTTCCGTGAATCGGTCAATGAACACCTCTCCGCTGAGAGCCGCGCTAAGGCCCTCCTACGTGAGATGCTCTCAGAGAACCAGTACCAGCAACTCATCAAGTATGGCTACCTGGAAGTCGTAAGCCCCACTATTGATAATCGTGTCTATCGCATTCCCGGCGCCGGTGGCTTGGTCAAGGTGTACGAGCGCGGTTGCGCGATTATGGAGCTTTGCCTGCAACCAGCCGAGCCACTGCCCGATGGAGATGTGGTTGTGATGCACAAGCTGATGATAGAGGCTAACGAGCAGGAGTATTTGCAAAAGGCAAATCACTTCGCGCCCGGCATCATCTCTCTGCGTTGCCAACACCTTTAATTTAGAGAATAACACAAAAAGCTGCATCTTTCTCAAACACTTCACTTTTGAGAAAGATGCAGCTTTTTGTGAGTTTTTAACTTTGGTATGCATATTACGTATATATGAATGGGAGCTAAATGTAGAAAGGTCTTTTGAAAGGGCGGATAGCGCTGCGATGGAGTGTCCATACTGTAAGTCTCAGAACCGCGATGGTGTACGCTTCTGTGCCAACTGTGGCAAAGCGCAAGTTGCGGCAGCACCACTCTCAGTTCCGGGCGCTAACGCCGGAAATACTCATGCGCGGTCTCTAACTCCTGGTGCACGTCTACAAGGTGGCCGCTACGAAATTAAACGGGTTCTTGGTCAGGGTGGAATGGGCGCGGCTTTGCTCGCCGTAGATAACCGTCTTGATGGTAAACTCGTGGTCATCAAGGAACTCCTCTCCGAAAATACCGATCCAAATAGAGTACAAGATGATGTGCGCAACTTCAAACGCGAAGTCGCGATGTTGGCACATATCGATCATCCCCTTGTGCCAAATGTCACCGATCATTTTCAAGAGGGGCCGCGCTACTTCATGGTGCAAGAGTACGTTGAAGGTGAAACACTTGAAGAGTACATAGATCGCCTGCAACAACCCATGAACGAACGTGATGTGTTGGTCTCTGCTTCTGAAATATTGGATGTGTTAGAGCACCTGTCACTACAAACGCCACCCGTTGTTCATCGCGACATCAAACCCGCCAATATCATCATTGGAACGAAAGACAGGCGTTCCCATCTTGTCGATTTCGGTATTGCTCGTGCTGATGAGGCAAAAAACGCACAGCGTAAACAGACATCCGCCCTCGGTACCCCCGGTTACGCACCACCGGAACAGTATCAGGGCAATGCTGACCCGCGCTCAGACCTGTATGCGCTCGCCGCTACCCTGCATCACCTGCTCACAAATCGTGACCCGCGCAACTATCCGCCATTTATCTATCCGCCCGTTCGTACGCTCAATTCGCAGCTCTCTCCCGATATCGAGCATGTATTGACCCATGCTCTGAACAATGATATCAATGGACGTTACCAGAGTGCAACTGCTATGAAGCGTAACATTGATGATATTCTGCAAAAGCGCTTTGGTGTCTCTACCTGGTCAAATAGCTATACGCTCGGATCGTCAAGTTTCACCGGCACAATACCTGCAAATAAAACCACTCCTCCAGTAGGGACAGTCACAGCCACTACTCCTGCGTATCTAGGAAGCCCGCAGGTCCAACCGGTGCATTCTGTGAGTGCCACACAAACACAGCCAGTAAACGTTCCCGTACAGCATTCTCCACCCAGGCGACGC
>CAXTCR010000119.1:0-11335 GCA_964242555.1 uncultured Ktedonobacteraceae bacterium | reverse complement strand
AGTGGCAACTTCACCAAAGTTGGTCAGCGTGTGCCCGTCATCATCAACATTAATGGCAGCGGTGGCAATGACCTCGTTCCTGGTTTGAGTGCCAACGTGACCATTCACCTGCACTAGGTTATGTAAGACATAGCATCTGTTCCTGATAGTGTTCTTGATAGTTCGTAGGGATTACGTTTACGGGGTTCGAAACGCCAACGCACAGGCGAAACGTGGTTGATGGTATAGGCGTTACGTACCAAGTGTATATGCGATAAATCGCTTGTGGACGCTGTAAACGTGGTCCCTACGAAAAACATTTTTGCAGGAAATGAATGTTTGTACAGGACAGAGAGTACGAAAAATATTTTTCGTAGAGAATAGATGTTTATATAGAACGGGGGAGTAGGAGAAGATATGGACACACTGATCATAGGCGGACTCCTGGTGATTGGTATTGGTGCGCTGATCGCGCTCTTTTTCGTTTTAAGGAGCGACCATTCAAACGTGAGGGAGCCGGCAGCTGTTCCACAAACAGCGAGAGAAGAGTTGCCAACCCCAGCGCGGCAAGAGCCTGATCCTCAGACAGAAGTGGTGCATAATCAGGCTGCGCCAGTACAGCAGATTGCGCCGGTGGCCGAGACAACGATGGCACACGAGGTTGCGCGTGTCGATGGGACGACGCCAGTGCAGGAGGCTCAGACAGTAATAGAGACAAGAACGGTGCCGGTGGGTGACGTAAGCGCACGAGATGGGGCTTTGCGCAGATCGCCCGTTATCGAGAACCAGTCACCGCTGAGGGTTTCCTTGAACGGTCAGTTTCATGAACTCTCTTCTGGTCTTCGCAGTCTTCAGCAGCAAGCAACCGAGATGGAGCAGCGTCTCAGTGCGCTCAACAGGATGCTTGAGAATATTGAGCGGAATCAAACAGAGGAAAAGTAACATCATACAAAAAGAAGAGGTTGCCCGGGCAACCTCTTCTTTTTGTATGATGTTACTCTTTCAAGACAATGATACCCTCTTGCAGTCCTTTGGCTACGGCTTCGGCGCGATTATTTACGCCGAGTTTTTGAAAGATGATTGTTGTGTAGAATTTTATGGTGCGTTCCGCGAGATGCATTTCGTTCGCAACAGCCTTGTTTGAGAGACCGTGGGCGATGTGGGTCAGGATGTCGGTTTCACGTTTTGTCAGTAGTTCTTGTGCTTTGGTGCGTGCTTGCTCATGATGTTGTGCGCGTTCTAGTGAACTCAGCAGGCTCCACCTGAGCGTTATCGGTTGGCCCGCTCTGCATCCCCAGTTGTCCTGAGAGGCCATCTGTTACTGTCTGTGTAGTGAGCACGATGAGCAGTACGAGATCGATTAATATAAAGAGGGATTTGAGCAGGGTACGAGATAAAAAGCTAATATCTGGATGTCTCATCTTACCGGTCCTTTGTGATTGCCTAACTTCGAGAGTATACTACAGCAGACCTGTAACAAACGCAAATTTTTAGGAGCATAACAGATGCAGATACAACCATATCGTGTGCATGTGGAAGAGGACGTGCTACAAGATTTGAGGGCACTTTTGTAATTATCACATTATCCGTGTTTCCACTTGTTCTAATGTTGGTATTCCCTGCACTCCTTCTTGTTCGATTGAGAAGGATGCGACGCAGTTGGCGAAGTTTACAGCTCCTTCGGCGTGACCGTGTCTATACAAATGGGTCAGGAAGGCGGCGGCGAATACGTCTCCGGCACCAGTGGGATCCACTTCTTGTGTAACATAGGCGGGGAAGTGTTGTATTGTACCGTGTTGAAAGAGGGTTGCACCGTGTCGACCATCGGTGGCAACAAGGAGTGGGACTTGCAAGCTCCATTGAGAGAGTATGGCGTCGGCCTCCTGGCGGTTGCCGTTGGCGAAGGGGAGCAGGTCATCGTGGCTTAGGATGAGTACATCGAGCAGGGGGAGTATTTCGTTTGCTCTTTGCCATGGAGTGGGCCAGACGCGTCCATCGGGGTCCCAGCGCCGTAGCCAGCCCTGTGGAGTTGCGGCGATGATGGTACCGGGGCGGCGGTGGAAGATCGCGACCATCTCTGGAGAAATTTCCTGAGCAAGTGGTCCAAGAAGCACAATCGGAGCGTTTTGCCAGGATGGAGATACATCCTTTATTTCCAAGTTGGAGGCTCTCGCGCGCAGGTATTGGGTACGAAAGCCCTGCGTGTACTCGTTGACGAAGGTCGTTGTCTCTCCAGTTGGACGTATCGCAAGCGCAATATTGGGGAGTGTATCGTGAAGCGCTGGAAGTATATCAGGTGAGGCGCAACTGACAATGCCCGCCGCTAATCCTAAATGATAGGCGGTAAGGGCGGCAAAGGTAACGGTTCCACCGAGCGAGAAGGAGCCATCGACATGTAGGTCGCGTGTTACATGGCCGAGGGTGAGGAATTGTAACAAAAATGGTGGAGATGACTGTTCTTGAGCATCTCCACCATTGTGCAGGTCAGGCATACTATCTTCCAGTGCGTTTGAGAGAAATAACGACACGTCGCTCTTCGCCTTCGCCAATGCTTTCGGTGCTGATATCGTTGCTGTCGGCAAGAGCTATGTGTACAATGCGGCGTTCGTTGGGGGGCATGGCTTCCAGCGCGATTGAGCGGCGGTAGTTGCGAACCTGTTGGGCAACGCGCTGTGCCAGAGAACGCAGGTTTTCTTCACGACGCTCGCGGTAGTTCTCGGCGTCAATAGTGATGCGCATGCGGTGCTTGGTGCGATGACCAACGATCAAGCTCACAAGCAATTGCAGGGAGGCCAACGTTTCACCACGGCGACCGATCAGCAGGCCAAGATTTTCGTTGATGCCGTGAATATTCAGAGACAGTGGATTTGTGGAGCGTACCTGTACGGTTGCGTGAATGTTCATATAGCGGAGGATGTGTTGGAGCACATCCACGGTGATCTCAACATCTTCGCGGGAGGGGTTTTCCACCTCCTGCATCTCGCCCTCAGCTACGCTGACATCGCCCAGTTGCTCAATGACGCCGGGGAGTGGATCAGAAGCTTCGATAAATGGGGACTGCTCATCGTCCTCGAACTCTTCCTCCTCATCTCCATCCTCGAACTCCTCTTCGTCGTCTTCGAACTCTTCATCATCCTCGATTTCCTCTTCATCGTCTTCGTCGCTTTCTACGTAGACTTCATCATCTTCGAGTTCTTCGTCTTCAGCCTCTACATCGTCGATGCCGAGGATAGCATCCGCCATTTCGGGCGTGATGATGGCGCCGCTTGCGGGAGGACGAGTCATAAACGAAGTGTCACGGGTTGTCACCCGTACCCGAGCCTCTTTACTGCCAAGGCCAAACGTGCCGCGAGTTGGCTCCTGCAGTACAAGAATATCGACCTCTTCACGCCGTTTGCCCAGACGCGTCAATGCTTGTTGTACCGCTTCGTCAACACTCTTTCCACTAGCCTCTATGCTTTCCACGACTTTTATGCCTCCCTTTACATATTTTATAGGGACCAATTTATCACGTCCTATGCCGGGTATGCAGATGGCAGGAGGGCGCGATGAAACGGTCCCTACGATAGACGTACATCATTGTATCAGATTACGTCACTGATTCATAGAATTTCACACTGCTAGCGACGCGAAGCATTCCTCTTTTGGATGTTGTTACTGCTCCTGCGACGTGCCGACGATGGTTTTCGTCTAGGCGTGGTGCGCAACTGACTGCCAATTGGACCGTCGCTCTCCTCGATGCTGCCCTCGACGACGCCTTTTTCTACGCCGTTTGTGGTTGTGCGTCCACCATTCGCTGTTGCTTCGCTCAACTGAATCTTTTGCCCGAGGAACGAGATGCTGGAGGGCTTTTCCTTTGTGAAGTCGCGTTGACTTGTAGGTACATCGGCCTTACTCACCATCTTTGGTGCTGAGATGAGTCCGCCCCAACCAGTGACGAAGTACTGCTGTACCGCCTGGAAGATCGAAGAGACCGTCCAGTAGAGCGCGAGACCGGCAGGGAATGTCCAACCAAAGAAGACCGTAACCAAAGGCATGACATACTGCATGGTCTTCATGGACTGCTGGGTAGGGTCGTTCGCCGCCGCCGTATTGGTTGTTTTGGGCTGTGACATGCGCAACTGGACAAACGTTGCCAGACCTGCCAGGATTGGCAGAATGTGTGTTGGGTCTGGCTGGCTCAAAGGAAAGGACCAGTGAGAATTGAGGAAGGTAAACCATGTCAAGTTCAGGTTCGGCACGCTTGTAAAATGCGGTAGAAACGGGTAAATCAGTTGATTGATATGAGCCAGCGGATCTTTACCCGTATAGCGCAAGATGTCATTAAACGCTCCAAACAAACCGTACAGAACCGGAAGCTGCAGCAACAATGGCAAACAGCCTGCAAGAGGATTTACGCCATACTCTTTGTAGAGAGCCTGAGTTGCCAGAGCTTGTGCCTGCTGATCCTTGGCATACCTCTTTTTAATTTCTGCCATCTGAGGTTGCAGGGCCTGAGTCGCCTTCATAGAGCGGAGTTGCTGCAGCGTCAATGGAAACAGAATGAGTTTGATGACGATGGTCAGGACGATAATTGAAAGACCGAAGTCGCCAAATAGCCTGTATAATAGCAAGAGGCCATTAAGGATTGGAAATGTAAAAATGAGATTGAATAAGTACCCTATCTCGCCCACGAGTGCTTTCCTGCCTTCCTCGATCTAGTTGCCCAGACGTTCTGGGACGGGATCGTAGAGATCTCCATGATAAAATGGCTGGCAACGCCCGATACGCTTGATAGTCATCCAGCCGCCACGGAAAAATCCAAAACGTTCAATAGCCTCATATCCATAGTGTGAACATGAGGGCGTAAATCGACACGATGAGGGCAGGACCACCGACAGCGTGTGCTGATAAACCCGAATAAAAAACATTGCTATGTATTTCACTGTCCGCCTCTGAAAACTGTGTCGCGTTAGTATAATGGCTCTTCAGAGTCAAGTAGTTTTGCGCGACGCAGCAGTGTAGTAATATCACCAGTGATTGCGTTAAGATCGGCATCAAGAATATTGTGCCTTGCACTGATTACTACGTCCCAGCCGCCAGAAAGTTTATGCAATGAAGGCCGAATTGCCTCACTGAGCAATCTTTTCTTGTAATTACGAATGACTGCAAGTTTAGAGATACGTTTACTTACAACGAAGCCGATGCGTACTCTTGTTTCACTTGTAGGTGCCCACGCAAGTATAAGCAGCCGAGACGTTATGCTTCGTCCCTGCTGCCTCACTCGTTGGAAATCGCTATTTTTTCGCAGGCGTAACGCCCGTTGCAGTGCCACAATATCGTTAGACCGTCAGGCTCCAACGCCCTTTGGCGCGGCGGGCTTTAAGGACACGTCGCCCATTGCGGGTCGACATGCGCTTCAAAAAGCCGTGTTCGCGCAGGCGCGGAATGCGCTTTGGCTGCCATGTACGTTTCATATGCCGTTTGCTCTCCTCTACATAAAGATATCCCGTAGATTATAGCGGTTTCTTTCAACGCTGTCAAACGCTACAAGAAAAATCTCTTAGCGAATGTATAAAGGTAGGAAAGCCCTTTGCTTCGCGTTGGGCAACTCTATGCGATATAATGCGTCGTATGTTGAACATTGCATTGGAAACGCATCTCAATACATTTCAGCTCGCGCTGGAACTAGAAGCGAAGCAGGGGCAGACGACGGTTTTGCTTGGCGAGAGTGGCGCGGGCAAAAGCACGGTATTGCGTCATGTGGCTGGGTTGCTTACGCCGCGCAAAGGGCATATCTCGCTTGGAAACGCTGTGTATTTTGATAGCGGGCGAGGCATAAATGTACCGCCGCAGGAGCGGCCCTTCGGATATGTCTTCCAGGACTATTCGCTCTTCCCGCACCTGAGTGTTTTCGAAAATGTCGCATTTGGTTTGCGTGCGCAATACTTGCCGCGTTCGCTCGTCCGGCAGCGTGTGGGGGAGGCGCTGGAGCAGGTACACTTACCGGGGCTTGAGCAGAGGCGACCAGCGCAACTTTCTGGTGGGCAACAGCAGCGCGTGGCTATCGCACGTGCATTAGCGTTACAACCGCACCTGCTGTTGCTAGACGAACCACTTTCGGCGCTCGATGTACAGACGAGGCGCGAGGTGCGTCAGGAACTGCGGCATATCCTTGCAGAGGTCGAGACGACGACGCTGCTCGTAACACATACCTATCTTGAAGCACTGCTCTTCGGGCAACAGATTCTTGTGCTTGAGGATGGACGTGTACTGCAGCGAGGGGGGCAACGTGAGTTATTAGAGCATCCTCGATCATCTTATGTTGCTGAATTGATAGGTGTGAACTTCTTTCAGGGTCATGTCGTACGTTACGAAACTCCCAATGTTTGTGTTATGCAGGTTCATAATGGTGCTCAGATAGTCCAGATAGTCGCGACGCTGCAGGATGGAGCGAGGCCGAAGGATGGCGAAGAGGCGTTTGTGGTTGTCGAACCTCGCAGCATCACGCTCTATCCGACATTGCCCGATAGCTCGGCACGCAACACGTTTCGCGGCGAAATTTCACAACTCCTGCGTGTTGCTAGCACGTCGCACCCCTCAAACGGGGAGAACGAGGGCGTGTTTCGCGTCACGATCCTTGTTGATACCTCTATGCCACCTTTGACCGCGGAGGTAACGGAGGCATCTGTAACACGTCTTGGCCTGCATGAAGGTTCAATTGTGTATGCGTCGTTTAAGGCGACTGAGGCAAGAATGTACACATAAACAACAATGCGTCGGCACTCATGCCGACGCATTGTTGTTTATGTTCATGTTTAGCGAACAGAGGTGTACCACTTGTGTAGAACGGCGTTTGTCATGTCCTGCCCTTTGAGTGTGAACTTGCCAACATCCTCCCAGCCCCAGAAGAAGATGCCCGCGATATGCTGATCTGGAACAACATTGGAGAGGGCGGCATCATATGCGCCCGCCTGCTCAGCTGGGTCCAGCGGTGTGGTGCTGTCCTGCAGCCATGTATTGTAAAGTGCGTCAGCACTATTGCGATAGCCTATTTCTGAGACCAGTACGGGTTTGCCGATACGGGTCGAAATTTTATCCAGGACGGACAGAACCTTATCCCTCCACAGGCTTGGCATGTCCTTTGGGTCAACGCGTGTGGGTGTATCGATCAGTGGAATGTACGAGGACACGCCAATCATGTTGATATGCTTATTGTTGAACCATGTGGGGATAGGTTGATCGACCGGATACCAGTTCATATCATAGGTCAACATGCCGGCGAAAACGTTGTGCACACGGTTAATAAGCTCGTTCCATAGTGTGGCGGGAGCATTTTGCTGAAGCCATGAACACTCGGTAGCGATTGCCATCTGGTCCGCACCAGCTTGCGCAGCTGCCTCGACATACGGCTTGTATGTGTTCCAGTAGCTGTCGAACCACGCCTTTTGTTGTTCCTGTGAGTCGAGGCGAATGCTGCCTGCCCAACCGCCTTGCTCACTGACGCTGATCAAAGGTACTACAAATACATGTAGACCTCTGGCATGAGCTGCACGTACACCAGCCGCGAAAGCTGAGACTAGTGGGGTACTTTGGGTCGTGGTAACTGTTGTCGATGTAGAAGTAGCTTGTGAGAATAGCAGCGATAGCTCGATCCACTGGGCGCCTGTTCCCGTCTGAATAGCTGGTAGGCTTTGTTGCCATTGTGGGCCATATGCTGTTTGCTGCTGCCACTGCGGTGTGACGATACCGGTTTCAAATGTGCGAAGCCGTGTTACGGTTACGGCAGGTGGTTGTGTAATAAATGTTGCGCCTGTAGAAGCGTTGTTGCCAAAGGCGAGGACACTTGGCATAGGAACATGTAGTGCGAACAAGACCTGTCCAAGAATGGCCAGGACTACTAGTGTTACTCCTGCTATGAGAGCAACGCGTTGCAATGGGGATGTGCGAAGACCTGTAGGTTGTACCACCTGAGCAGGTGGCGCGACCTCAACAGGATTTTGTGCCCCCATGCGCCGCTTTTTAAATAGAGTAAGTACGGATTGCGATAGCGCAAATATAAAGGCGGCACCCACACCTCCTAACATCAGCATACGAAAGAACCGTGACCAGGACATAGCTTTTCCTCCTTTTAGATAACCTGAATGTATTCTCATTGTTTTCCTCTATCGGCATATATTTGAAATTTCGTAGGGACAGGTGTATCGCGTCCTGCTTGCACAAACAATGCCGTATGGTGAACATAAACAAGCATCCACATCGCCTTGTCCAGAGTTAATGAGGGGGGAGGACGCAATACATCGGCCTCTACAGAACCTCATTCATTTGTCGATAAGGAAGAGTATGAGGCACATCAGAGAATGGTGTGATGAATATCGGATGTCGTATTTGGACGGGAAGAACAAGACTATGAATGTACTGAAATTAGGGGAAAAGCGGCAAGATGATGCCGTCACTGGTTCCCAACAGTCTGCTGAGACGCAGGACACATACTTTTATGATCAGGTGACGCGCTATCGCACATGGCTAACTGAGCAGGCGCAACGCGCAAAATCCGCAAGTGAACAGCGCATTGCGGATACCTACGCAAACAATGCGTCGCAGGTAGTGCTTGTGGGCAACCAGAGTGTGCAGGGATACGCGCCATTTCGCTATAAGTATTCCGCGCTAAAAGTTATTACGCGTAAGCAAGCCATTATTCTTGTGATACTGTTGCTCGCGTGGATCGAGGGCATGATTTATTATGGGCGGCAGATACTAACCGTCACGATGACGATTATCACGTTGGCCTACCTCTTGCACCTGATTCTTGATGTTGTACTCTCGTTAAGTACAGTGCGAGAGGCACCAGAGGAGCAGATAGACAATAAGCTGTTGGAGGCTTTGCGGCACGCGGACTGGCCAATGTATACCATTCTCTGCCCACTATATAAAGAGGCGCGTGTTGTGCCACAGTTTGTCAAAGCCATGCAGGGACTGGACTACCCGACGGACAAGTTGCAAATTCTCTTCTTAACCGAGGAGGATGATAGCGAGACGCGTGACGCCATTCAGTCTATGAATCTTCCCCCACACTTCGAGATCGTCACGGTGCCAGAGGGCAATCCACGCACAAAGCCGCGAGCCTGCAACTTTGGTTTAATTCAATCGGTTGGGCAATATGTTGTGATTTTCGACGCGGAAGACGTGCCGGACCCATTGCAACTCAAGAAGGCTGTGCTGACCTTCGCCAATCATGGTCCTAACCTCGCCTGTGTGCAGGCGAAGCTCAATTTCTATAATCCAGACCAGAACCTGCTCACACGCTGGTTTACCGCCGAATACTCACTGTGGTTTGACCTGATCCTGCCAGGATTGCAGAAAGCACATTTTCTCTTACCGCTTGGTGGAACCTCAAACCATTTTCCAACGCAAGTAATCCGGGCATTGGGCGGATGGGACGCCTTTAATGTCACAGAGGACTGCGATCTTGGCTTGCGACTGGCATGGTTCAAGATGGAGACGGTTGTGCTCGACTCGACGACGTATGAAGAGGCGAACTCGCGTACAAAGAACTGGCTGCGACAGCGTTCACGCTGGATCAAGGGGTATATGCAAACATACCTTGTGCATATGCGTGAGCCATGGCATTACGCACGCGAATTGCGTATACGCGAGTTTTTGTCGATGCAGCTGATGATTGGTGGCAAAACGGCGGTCCTGTTCATCAACCCGCTCCTATGGATTGCTTTAATCATATCACAGGTTTTGAGACCCTTTATTGGTAATGTCTATGGTTCGCTGTTTCCAGCACCCATGGTGACGATTGGCGCGGTGTGTCTGGTCGTCGGCAACTTCTTTTACCTGTACATTTACCTGCTGGCCTGTATCCGACGCAAGCACTATGGGTTGGTCAAGTGGACATTGCTCATACCGCTCTATTGGTTGCTACAAAGCGCGGCGGCCTGTATCGCGCTGTACCAGCTCATCGTCAAGCCACACTATTGGGAGAAGACGGAGCATGGGTTGCACCTGCTCGATGCGCAGGCGGCTTCGAAGATTCTCGAAAAAGATGGTATCGCGCTACACCACCACCATTTTTACTCTCACAAGGAACATCATAATCGCGTGTCAGTGCCAACACCACACAGGCATCGCCTAAACTCGGCGCAATTTCCATCGGTACGTTCTGCGTTGAATACAATAAATGATGGGTACAAGCCAGCTTTTACCGCGAAAGAGCTTTCAACCTTGCATGCTGCACAGCGTGTGAGGGCGAGGGACCCATGGTTTATCGCCACCATGTTGCTGGCCTGCTGTGTAGCGCTCGCTTCGTGTGTTCGGGCCTACTTTATGCACACGCTTTCAACTGGTTCGCTGCAACTGGAGCAGGCGTGGAGTGCATGGTTGCCCCTGACGCACCTGCTGATACTCCCGTTCGCGTGGAGCGCCTCTGTACTGCATACAGGCGTTATGCTGCCAGCGGTGCTGTGTTACGTCGTCTCTACTGCATGTGTGTTCACTGCTGCACGCTGTCTCACGCACAATAGCCGGGCCAGTTTTATAGGGTCGTTGCTGTTCATCTTTAACCCTACACTGTTTTTCCTGAACACACTCTCGTTCAACGATTGGTTGTGTATCGCGACGCTGACAATGACCTGCTGCTACTTCCTGCTGTGGGCGCGCTATGATGCGCTCTCGTCACTGGTTGGAGCGGCGACGAGCAGTTTGCTGGCGACATTGACATGCTACGACGGCTGGGCTTTGTTCCTTTCACTGCTAGCATTTATGGTCGCGATTGGCTGGCTCAAGCGTCAGTCGTGGGCACAGATCGAGAGTTCCCTGCTGGCATTCAGTATGCTTGGAGCACTCGGTATAGGTGTGTGGATGTTGTGCTGCGAGACGCTCTTTGGCGACCCATTCATTTTTCTGCGTCAGATACCAAACAACATCGACCTGCACCACAGTGTGGGACAGACTGTTACGCTGGCGTTCCAAGCTTCGGTGCAGACACTGACGCCATTACTCTGTTCGATTGCTTTCCTGGCGTTTATCGTCTTTATTGTACGGCGGCGTCTGGCGCCTGAAACGCTGGCAGGAATCGCGTTCCTGGTTCCATTTGGTTTTTCGCTGCTGGCATTGGGAAGTGGCTACACGCTGCTCCCGCTTGAGGCATCCGTGAACGTGCTGCAGGTAGTCCAACAGCACGCAGGTATTGCGACGATCGCACCGGCCACCATCTTCCTGGCGACGCTCTTCAGTCCCAATATGCGTACGATGCTGAGGGTTAACGGGCAAAAGAGACCAATGTAAGTTCGTTCTTTGCTTCTAGGTGTGTAGATATAGATAGACAATGAATTGTCGAGGTGGACGCCCTGAAGGTGGTCCCTACGAAACC
>CAXTCR010000118.1:0-11374 GCA_964242555.1 uncultured Ktedonobacteraceae bacterium | reverse complement strand
TGGCGAACATACGATTGCCGCAGTAGATGTTGCGACGAGAGAATTGTTCTGGCGTTTTTTGTAGAAGCCGCGCCCGTACCTCTGGCTTATGAGCACTAGGAGAGTCGAACCAAGGTTCGGGTAAACAATAGACGGGGGAATGCACCCATTCTGGACAGGGGATATTGTAACGCTCACAAAACCATTCGACAGAAGCGGCGCAAAATGTTGCCCAGCGCAGGCTTTCGGCATCAGGGTGCTCTGGAAGTACAATGGGGTCTGCAACGAGTTGAGGTCTCTTATCTTTGGCATACTCAAACCAATCGTTCATGAAATTGCCTAACGCGGTCCACGGTCTTTCGCCTTGCACAATTTCCTGATAGGTAAGAGCCATCGTTTGTAGGTGATCGAGTTTTCTCATTGTTTCCTAAGTACTTTGGCTATTTAGCTTTGTGTGCAGATTATATCATACAGCGTTATGGAAAAATGTCCAGCAATGTATCTTCCACCTCATTTACTTGCTGAACTTGCTTGCTCGGAATATAGCGATCAAGAAGCTGTTGCGCCTGCTCGCGTGTGCCAATGTGGAGTTGCTGTGACAGGGCAATAATATCGTTTCTGTCTTTTTGGCGTCCGGCGAGCAATTTGAGTGCGAGAATATATTCTTTTGATGGGATGTACACTTCGAGCATACCGTATTTCCGCCACAGTGTTCCTTCGGGTACGTTGCTTGCATCACGAAGGAAGTCGCCAATGACATCGTTGAGCCAGGCATTCGAGAGATTGTTTTTGCTTGCGACCTGTCTCACTGCCTCTTTAAAGACGCGATAGAGAGGCGAAGAATGCGAGTCCTCGACATCTTTAAGAATGACATCAATGTCGTTTGTGGTCGAGCGATTGTGCAACTGGGTCAACATAAACGCGCCACCGACAAGCAGTACACGTACAGGCTGTTGCACCTTGAGGATTTGCAGTTCTTGCCCAAGTTCAGCGAGGTGAGCCTCGATTTCCTGTACCTGCATGAAGATGAGTCCTTTATCACGAATAGGCTTTGGGAGCGAGTCTGTGTATGGTAGGGGCATTCCCCTTGCGGGTGCCCTGCTCCCTAAATAAGTTCAGAAGTAGTCTTTTAACATGTCTGCCATACACCTGTAAATGCGGCACCTGTGTTTCTAGTCGCTAGCCCCATCATGTAAGCGTGAGATGGAAGAGTAAGCGTCAGAAGTTCTGGTCCGTCGAGAAAGATCGTGAGGGAGCCGCTTTGGAGTGTAATGCGTAGAGTGTGCCAGTTGTGCAGGTCGAATGGTTGTGGGAGACTGTGAGTATGCGCTGTATGAGCAAGCGTTCCAGTACCTTCAACAAGAAGGGTGTTTTCCTTTGATGCGTCCTGTGTCAACCAGAGGAAGCGTTTGTCAGTCTCGCTAAGCCAAAGCACAAGACCGAAAGCAAATGGCTCCTGATTGCTGGTGGTCAGCTTCATTGTCGCGCCGAACTCGAATGATGTGTACTGTGAGCCTTTTAGAAGTATGTGGGTTCCAGAGGCTGCATTTTCTTGCTCCAAGAAGCCATCGCCTACAGACCAATCGACGGGATTAGCGTCGAGATTCGTTTCGAGGTGCCAGCCGAGGAGAGCAGGACTGTAGGCATCATTGAGAAATTCGTCACGAAAATGATCGGTGAGGCTGATACCGGTGAAGGCTGCACTACAGTGTTCTGTGAGTAGGGCAAACGAGCAGGGGGTGGAGGTGAATGTGGTTTCCATTACAGGTATGCCGTCAAACTGCACAGTGAGCAGGGAGCCGGATAGAGTTACAATGAGTTGATGCCACGCTTGCAAAATAGTGTCGGGAGGTAAAGGAGCATACGTTCTCCCGCTACCATCGAACTTACGTAGGTGAAGTCCATCGGACATAATTGTAAGACTATGAAACGCTTCCGTGGTGTCTTGGAATGAGACTCCATACGTACCATCACCTTCTAGCAAGCGTAGATTCACCTCAAGTAACCAACTGCTATGTAGTAGCTCTTGTCCAATAAGCAGTGATGACTCATTTGTTTTGTCCGACTGGATAACTGTTCCCTGTGAAATGTTCCAAATACCACTATGTTGTTGCCATCTCTTGTCCAGTTGTGGAGTGTCGAAGAGTTCGTGGATGCGAGGCATGGCTGGAGCGGGTTGAGGCGTATATGTTGGGGCGTTCGTCCACATCTCGTCACCGTGCCAGAATAGGCGGTCGAGGCATGCATAGCGGTCGAGCATGTTTTCTTGCAGGACGTGATAGACGATGTACTGTTCCGCGTTATTGGGGCTGAGAACGAGGGAGTTGTGACCGGGGCTGAGCACATGAGCATTGCCCGCCACGAGAGAGGTATGACCAATTCTGCCCTGCCAATCTTGCCATGAGGTATCGCGCAGACCATTTGGGCCTTGTGGAACATTTGATGTTGCGTAACTAATGGCGTAGTTGTCGCGATAGTAACAGCCGCCGGAGAACATCTCGTAGTATTTGCGACGATGACGTAAGACCGTTGGACCTTCAACCGTGTACCAATCGATACCGCCTTTGGTCTGGCGTTGGGCCTCAAAGAGTTGCCACGCTTGACTGGGAGGGGTGACACGCGTCAGATTGCCTTCTAAGGTGAAAGGGTCGAGGAGTCGATCAACAGCATTACCACTGCCGACAAAGCCTTGAGAAGGGTCGAGGTACTCAATGGTCATGTAGAGATAGGATTGACCATCGCTGTCGCGAAATACGTGTGGGTCGATGGCCCAAGGAATTTGGGGCTGGGTCAGGTCGTGTCCACTGTCTATGAAGGGTCCTTCAGGTGAGTTAGAGACGGCGACACGAATGCCAGCGATAAACTCTTCGCTCTTGTGAACGGCGTAGTATAGAAGAAATTGATCATTGTGTACTGTGACCTCCGGTGCCCAGTAACTATGATATGGCGCTCCAAAGGCTGACATTGCCTTACCTACCTCGCGCCAGGAGACAAGATCAGTACTGGTTACTATAGGAAATACAGGTGTACCCTGTGCAGGGGTCCTCACACCTTCTGTTCCATAGGCATAATAACGCCCACGAACTTTGAGCACGAAGGGATCAGGGAAGTTTTTCGACCAGAAGGGGTTACGAAATGTCAATTTATCTCTCGCTCTCTATTCCTATCCTTGCCATTACACGCTCTATTAGCGACTTGCCCAGAGAATACCGCGCTTCATGATTTCGAAAACCTCTGGCACATCGAAGTCCCGTCTCACATGACCTAAAGAGGAGTAGAAGACGCGTCCCTGTCCCCAGCGTTTTTTCCAGACGACCGGCATAACACAGCCTGCAATCCACGGAGCATATTCGCCGCTAAACGTTGTGGTTGCCAGCACTTCGTTCAGAGGGTCGACGTGCATATAGTATTGTTCAGAATGCACCGAGAAGTCGTGTAGCCCTGTCATGATAGGGTCATCTGGCTTCGTGATATGCACCTTGTAGTCGATGATATTGCCGGGATGCGCGACCCATTGACCTCCAACCATGAATTGATACTCGGTGTTGTTGCGGAACGAATCTGCCATGCATCCATGCCAGCCAGCAATGCCTGTCCCGTTTTTGACTGCGTTAAGCAAGCCCTTCTCCTGTTCCGGTGTAATAGTATCCATTGTCCAGATAGGGAGAATGATGTCAACAGAAGATAATTTGGACTCATCCAGGTAGGCATCGAGTGTATGCGATACGTCGACGGTATAATTTTGTTCACGCAAAAATGAGGCGAAGAGCTTCGCGCCCTGCTCTGGCTCATGGCCTTCCCAGCCACCCCAGACGATGAGTGCTGATTTTTTCACGTATCCTCCTTGATTACGGTCGATACTTTTTCATTATACGTTGCAGATCATCAAGAGGTAACGCATAGGCAGTACGATCTTTCCAGCCAACCATTGTTTCAGCGGCGGTAAGCGCGTTTAGAATGGCCTCTTCTACGGCTTCGGCGACGGCTTCGAAGAAGGGGTCGAGAGAGTCGTGAGGCAGCATTTTGAGATTGTAGATTGCGGAGGAGGGAACGGGAAGGGAATTGCCGGTAGCGAAAGCGAGGAAGATATCTCCGCTGCCATTGCTGGCGATGCTGCCAACACGAGCGAGACCGATAGAGGCGCGTCTGGCGAGGCGTTTGCATTGGACGGGCAGAAGTGGGGCATCGGTTGCGATGACGACGATGATTGAGCCGTCGGTCGCCTTCTCTAGCCACGGACTGGGAACATGTTCAAAGCCGAGTTCGCGCCCAACGGGTACGCCATCGACGCGAAAGAGCGAACGGGTGCCGTAGTTTGTTTGTACAAGTGTGCCAAGGGTATAGCGACTACCTAGCACGTCGACAAGGCGCGACGAGGTGCCAATGCCGCCTTTAAATTCGTGACAGATCATACCAGTACCACCGCCAACATTGCCTTCGGGGACAGGTCCACTACTGGCAAGGGTGAGGGCTTGTTGCGCGTGCTCTTTTGTAACCTGAAAGGCGGAGATATCGTTGAGCCAGCCGTCCCATGTTTCGCCAACGATAGGTAAGGAGCCATCCCAGCTAGTGGCAATCGAGGCTGGATTTGTCCCTTGCTGAGCAGAGTCAGTGGGATAGGCGGCAATGGCGTCGCGCACAATGCCGACGGAATTCGTGTTTGTGATGCCGATAGGAGTGTGGATAATACCAGACTCTTCGACCCATACAAGTCCGGTCATCTCGCCGCAGCCATTGAGGGAGAAGGCACCGGCGAAGGCATGGTCGGCCCAGATGTCGCCTGAGCGCGGCACAATCATGGTGACGCCGGTGCGGGCAACACGCGGTGTGTCGTGAATAAAGGTAGTATGGCCGACCAGTACACCTGGAACGTCGGTGATTGCGTTATAGGGACCGGTGGGAAGATGTCCGATGGTTATGCCAAGTTCTCTAAGCCGGGGGCGGGTCATGATGTTTCTCCTTTTTATGTTTAGCGGGATAATACGCGGGGTGTGACGAAATCAGACCCGTACCGACGAGATGGAGAGCCACGGGGTGTGACCAAATCAGACCCGTACGGTAAGTATACACGAAGAGAGGTTAGAAAGAGTACTATTTGTGTCGGTGGTCTTCCTGTATGTGTTAGTATAGAGGCAAGAGAATTTTTAGGATATGTTTTGAACAAAGAAAACGTATTATGTGTGTTACTATACAAAGAAGTTTAAGAGATAATGAGAAGTTGTAATCCATTCTCAACAATGCAACGTAGTAGAGGGCAAGACGATAGAATGGAGCATCTCCTATGAATTGTACAGAATTAGAAGAGCTAGTCGGGGCTTATGTACTTGACGCTGTTACTCCTGAGGAGCGGGAGGCAGTGGAAGCTCATCTTGCTCACTGCCCAAGGTGTACAAAACTGGTGCAGGAGATGCGTGAGACAATAGGTCTACTGCCGCTGGGAATACAGCAGGTAGAGCCTTCAACACAATTGAAGGGGCGGATCTTGGCGGCGGTACAGGCGGAGGCGTCGCAAGCGAAGCAGAGACCGACAGTGGCGCCTCCACTACTGACATTGCCACTCAAAGTACCCGAGATGGAGAGACCGGTAGTTCCACAAGTGAGGCGACCGCGAAGTCGTGTGGCGGCAGCACAGCGTTGGGCGCTACCTCTAGTCGCAGCGGCAGCAGTATTCTTCTTACTGGTTTCTGGTGGTCTGGCATTATGGGGGGTGTCTCTGCAGCAGCAGGTGGCGGGGTTGCAAGCAAGCACCATCACAACGACGACCTATGCTATTACTGGGACGAAGGATGCACCAGGGGTTACGGGTGAGGCGCGACACCTGTCAGGCAAGGGGCTAGATGTTACAATTGTGACGCTACGTGGCTTGCCTTCACTGCAAGGTCAGCAGGTGTATCAGGGCTGGGAGCTTCAGGGGAAAGAGACGAAGAGTGTTGGTCTCATGACGGCTCAAGGTGATGGGGAAGCAACGATCAGTATTCCCGGTGATGTAAAGGGCAATGATGCGGTCGCGGTGAGTTTAGAAAAGGGGCCGGGGGCAACGCCGAACGCGCCACAGGGAAAAGTATTGGCGGTAGGAAAGATAACGTAAGCAAGAGACAACAAGAAAAGAAGGTGGTGAGCGATTTCACCACCTTCTTTTCTTGTTGTCTCTTATGTAGTTTTGCGTTTCAGGAGGAATAGACAAGCGTAGAATAGTGCTGTACCCAGGAGGGATGTGCCCAGGATAAGCCATATATCCGCTTTCAAGAGGGTAAGAGTGCTTTTATCAGCAAGCGGGATGATACTGTTGCTTGTGTTGCAGTTATGCACCCAGCTGGGGGTTGAACTGACTCCTGGTGTATTTTGCACTACTGGAGTAGCTATGGGTGCGATGGGTGTAACTGGAACGATAGGTCCGCCACCGTCAAGGGGTTTTAAAGGATGCGTTGGGGTGCCACGACCGGATGGGGGAGAGGATGCTAGAGTCAGGGGTTGTTGCAGTTGAATACTAGAGGAGAGTGATGCCGCACTGCTTGTTGTGTTCGACGGTGTTGAGACACAGGGGAGCGTTGTTGTAGGGACGGGATTGACCGGAGTGGTAGGAATAGATGTTGGCTGTACGCTTTTTGCCACTGCCGATGGTTGGGGAGTGGTAGTTATGGGGGTCTGTTGTGTGGCTATGGTAACGCTTATAGTGGGCGTCGTGTTGGGGATGACGGTGCTGCCAAAGACTGGAACAGTGGGCTGTCCGGGTATCTGGACACTCTGGTGCTGGGACTCTGCAGGTTTATTTGTTAGAACTAAAAGTAGGGATGTACCGATGCACATGAGAAGAAAAGTGAGCAGTATTTGACGTGCTCGCTTGCGACGATTTTGATTCCATAAGGCCATGAGTGTTTCTAGCATGATTTGTTTATCCTATTGAATTACGGAGTGTGACCAAATTAGACCCGTACCGTGACAATTATTGCGTGTGCCTGGTGGAGTGTGACCAAATCAGACTCGTACCGAGGGAGTATTTTATTCGATCAGCTCGGCATGTCGTGTAAGTAGGGATAGGGGTAGTGTTTCGATGTCTTCGACCTCGACGATGTGTTTGTCTGTTTGTGATTGTGCTATGTGTCTTCTGTAGGTGGCATATCTGGGATGCGTTGTACAAGTATTTTGTTGTAGACCTCGTTCATAGGCGGGGGGCGGCGGTGTTACAGGGGACGATTGTTGATGGCGTTGGAATTGACGCAGGACGCCGTCGAGGTAGAGGGCGCATTCGAGAGGGCGTTGCATCTCGAAGACGTGGCGCTTTGAGCCGGTGTCGAGTGTAAAGATGATGGCGTTGCGCAGGCGCGAGACGTTCGTGAGGCGCGCATAGTCCAGGATAAGCTGCTCGGTGCGACCCATAAATACTGCTCGCTTGTTAGTGAGAACGAGTCTGCCGTGATCCGCCGCCTCGTAAGTAAAGTGCGTGGGCGAGGAGGTGGCAAGAGTGGGACGCGAGAGGGTGACATCGGTACAGTAGTGGGCACTTTCGTGGTGCTGGAGACGTAAGGGCACAGCTACGGATGGCAGAGTCTCAGCCTCTGCTTCTTGCGCAAGTTCGTGTATGTCGAATCCATACTTGCGTATGGAACGATGTGCTTTTGTGCGCTGCTGGTGACGCGTGTAGATGACGTGTTGGTCAAGGTCCTGCAACCATTCCGGTACCGCGATGGGGGCAGTTACAGCTTGGGTGTGCTTGATAATACCCTCCTGTTGTTGAGGGGCAACGACCTCTATTCTACCAGTTGTCGAAACTGTATCTGGGCGTTGCCGATGCAGGCGCGAGGTTACAGATGTTGTGTCGGAGCAGTAGGTCTCAAGGTAAGAGACGATACGCTTGGCGTCCTCGACGGCGGCGATGCCGCGCAGAATGACATCAATTTTGCGGAAACGCAATTCGAGGCGAACCGAGGGAATATTCATAACAGTACGGTAGAAGGCACGAACCTGGACGAGGTCGTCGAGTGCATATATAGTTCCGTCTACATCAATACGGTTGTTATAAAGTACACATGAGCGTTTCCAGCCATAACGACAGGTTACAAGGGGTTTGTTTGGGGTATTTTCGAGATTATTTGTCAGGGGTTGTTTGTGTTGCATACATCCTCCCATCCTCCACACGATATTTTCGCTAAATAGACAATTCCTTTACTTCCCTACCAATCGAAACGAGGGTACATTGGGGAAGTAACGTGCATTGATACATCCATAAATGGATATATGTTAACAAGAACTGCATGTGCAAAACCTACTCTGTGTTGCATAGAGTGAGTTTTGCACATGCAGTTCTTGTTACTGTTTGAATTTGCGCAGCAGGTGTTTAGCCATACTGCGCCAGATGAAGGGCCAGAGTTGTTCAGCGGCCTGCTGTTCTTGAGGTTGTGGGGCTTGATAGGGCGCGGCCCAACGGTCACGGACGAAGAGGTCCGTGAGGCGACGGAAGGCTGATTCGCCTTGTGGCAGTTGGCGAATCAGGGCACTGCTATATTCGTAGGGTGTTTGCCATGATTTGGGGCCGAGACCAATAAAGCGGGCAAGGTAGCAGACACGCCAGTACATGCCGGAGATAAAAGTACTATTTTCATAGAGGCTCCGCCACCAATAGCGACCGAGCGCGACGAAGAGGAAGAGGAGCGAGAGCGCCAGGACAAGCATCGAGAGCGTAACCAGAACGGCGGGATTGACCTCTGGAAGCGCTGGTGATGTCTTTGCCTTTGAAGGAGGCTGAGTAGGTTTTTTAGGGTGCGTTGTGGGCGGCGTTTTGGCCGGTGGAATAGATGCACCGGGTTTTGTGGGAACGGGTGTTACGCGAGGTGGTGTCACGGTTGGTTTCACGGTTTTAACGACGGTAGGAGCGAAGCCAGGAGTCGGATCGAAGCTTACCCAACCATAGGTAGGAAGATAAGCCTGGACCCAGCTATGGGCGTCATCCCCCTGCACAATCCAAAGTTTGCGCTTCGTGTCATAGTGCCCATGACTGAAGCCGCTGACGACGCGAGTGGGAATGCCCAGTTGACGCGCCATAACGCTCATCGCGGTGGCATAGTAGGTGCAGTACCCTTTGCGCGTTTGCAGGAGCCAATCCACGGCATCGATAGTGTTGGGCACAGCGGTGTTATCGAGCGAGTAGGTGAATACGTTTTGATCGCTGAGATGGGCTTCGAGCGACTTCAGCGCGGTATAGCTATCTGTAGCACCAGAAGTCCATGCCTTCATGATGGTTTGTTCGTTTGCTGATAGATCCCGGGGATACTGGGTATAGGCGGCTTGCAGAGCGGCATAATTGCTATTTTTGGACCAGAAGTCAGTATTTTCCGCAGGCAAGGGCACGTCTTTGTAGTATGTTGAGTCCTCGGTGACGGTTGGTGGAACGACGGAGGTCACAGTATACCGTTCATTGGTCTGCAAGGGGCTTTTCTGGGTCCACATGATCGTTGAGCCATCGGTGACACCATCGGAGACGCCATCGGTGTAGGCGACAGTATCGACATCAAAGGAGACGGGTTGTGGCGGACCAAAGATGTATTGTTTTGAACTTTGTGGCGGCTGAACAATGGTGATCGTTGTCGCAATCTGGTTGGTGTCGGTGCGGGTTACATCCACCGGTAGAGGTGTGTTGGCGGTATAGCCGTGACCATCATTAGCATTCAGGGTCGAGGTCCATGTGTGACCATCAAAGGCATTATAAGTGAAGCCCTCAAGGTTTTGAGGGCCTTTGGTCGTGCTTGTATAGTTGAGCACCTCGCCTGTTGGTAAGTGAACCGTGCCGGCGATGGTGAGTTGATCGCCAAAGAAGTTTGTTGGCGGCTGATAGGACTGGACGATTGAGCCGGGATTTTGCAGGGAGATATGACCATTGAGAATATTGGTCCAGGCGTTATTGAGGTGGTCCCAGAAGGTTTTGCCACTGTGCGATTGATCAACAATGGGCAGGAGCGGACTGAGCAGGATGACAACAAGGGTCAAGATCGCCGCTCCCTGCATACAGCGAGTCGTGATACTGTTAACCCATGCATGGTCGGTGTGCAGACCTTCACGCTGCCACTGGGCGATCTGGGAGGTGAGCTGGGTGCGCGCGATCAGCAGGAGCAAGGAGCAGAGGAGGACGACGAAGAGGGGGAGCAGATCTTGCTTGACGTAGTTCAGGTTCACGAGCATGATCGAGCAGTAGACAAAAGCGACCAACCACGGCAAGTGGGCACGGTAGACCAGCCAGCTGCCGAAGTAGCCGAGAAAGAAGCAAAGAAACGATAGATAGAAAAAGAAGACCATTTCGTCGCCGTAAGGCATAGCGGTAGCGCCCAATCCGCCCGCAACGACGGCACGCAAGTTGCCAAGCAGGACAAGCCAGGAGACGTGGTAGGCGATAAAGCTTGTGAGCCAGACCGAGAGCCAATGACCCAGGAGACAGGCGCCAAGGTGCAAAAGCGACTGGGGCATGCGCGGAACTTTAGCGACTGCGAAGCCGGTCAGCAGGCCAGCGAAGGGACTGACGAGCAAGGCCATGCTGTGATCGACCCAGTTGGCGGCGATGACGGAGAAGGTGACACTATAGACGGCAACGGCCAACAAGAGCAGCACAAACCAGCCCTCCGCAGGGACAACAGCGGACCGTGCAGGTTTAGGCGTGCGTTTTATATGTCGGGATGTCGATGTATTATGAACAGGGTAAGAAGGTAATGAGCCTTCATTCTGGGATAGACGATTGGGTTCAGCAACACTTGACCGCATTCAGCAGGTACTCCTCTAGGTACAACAACCACTTTGCTTTCTAAGTATATCTCTTATTGTAAAGAAATACACGGGATTAGTACAAATCTCTGTGAAGGGCGTACCAGCTTTACTTCCATACACAGAAATGAACGTGGCGGAGGGTGCGCAATAGGGGAGAGACATAAGCAGAACTTAGATTGACTTATTTGCATATCTTTTGTATGCTTTGCTTAGTGATAAAGATGAGCATAGATCATTCAGCATGTAGGATTTCTACAAAGACTGTTTGACTGTAGTTTCTGCTTTATAGTTGCTGTAAAGCACCCAGCAAGGGACTGTATTTACACAAGTTATTCATCTAAAGCGTTGGCCCAAGGAGCTTGTGCTTATAGATGGTGGAAGGGGAATGTATGAGCACAGTGCAACAGCCCAAAGAGGATCAAGTTTGGTCTGTAGAAATGCATGGCATTGAACCTATATCCCAACAGAAGCGTCATGGAACGCCACTTGAACTGTTCTGGGTCTGGTTTGCCAGCAATGTTAGCATTCTAGGCGTTGTCTATGGAGCAGGCTATTTAACCGGCAACGGCTTAAATTTATGGCAAGGTTTGCTAGTTGGGTTGGTCGCGACGGCGGTCTCCTTCCTCTTCGTTGGTCTACTGAGCCT
>CAXTCR010000117.1:0-11390 GCA_964242555.1 uncultured Ktedonobacteraceae bacterium | reverse complement strand
CCGAAGACGATTAATGGCCTACAAACCGTAAGCATCTCTCTGACCGTGCAACAACATTGTGGCCTAGCATTAAGTACAGGCGGCATGACATTTACCGCAGTGGCGAATAGCAACAACACAAGTAATCAATCGCTAAATGTTAGCGCAACGGCAAGCTGTACATCCGCCGTCAATTGGAATGCAACAGCATCCTCGAACTGGCTCACGCTTGCTCCAACTAGCGGTTCGACCAAAACAGGCACTCCATCAGTGATTACGGTAGGCATCAATACAACGAATTTGGCCCCTAACACATACGTCGGCTCGATTACGATTACCTCGGCACAAGATGCCAATACACAGGGCAATACACAAACTGTTAGTGTGACGCTGACCGTACAAAAGCCCCCACCAGTCGGTGCACCGGTGCTGGGTGCAGCTCCACTTACACTTGGCTTCAGTACTGTGCAAGGACAGCCTGTTTCATCGGGTCAGACTGTCCTGATTACCAACTCGGGTCAAAGTGTGCTGCAATGGAACACAAGAGTGAGCCAGCTAGCAACCTCCTGGCTTGGCGTTTCCCCTACCGGTGGAAAAATAAATCCAGGTCAGACAGCAACGCTAACGGTGCTCGCAGTCGCTACCGGCCTCACTCCTGGGACCTATAATGGGCAGGTTACATTAGAGGGCATGGATACTAATGGTCAATTGGCCACTGGTAGTCCTCAAAACGTGGCAATTCAGTTGCAGGTGAATCCCCCCTGTGCACTTGTACAGCCTTCGTCCAGCGCGCTCGCCTTTAACGCGGTCCAGGGAAATGGCGACCCAGCGTCACAGAGCGTCACAGTATCTGCATCCGGCAACTGCAGCTGGCCTCTCTCGTGGAACGCGAGCGTATCACCGGCAGCACCATGGTTAAGGCTTTCCTCAACTTCCGGTTCCTTTGGACAGGGGGGCCTTTCCAACACGCTTGGCATTAGTGCAACCATAGGCAACCTGGCACCGGGCACATATTCAACACAGGTGTCGATTAGCGCGTCTGATACCTCGGGTGTTATCGCCCAAGGCAGTCCACAAGTGTTCTCAATTACCTTGATCGTAGAGCCAGCGTGTCAGTTGGCCTCCGTTCCCACAAGTCTCACATTCTCTGTAGCCCAAGGACAGGTAGCACCAGCGCAAACATTTCCTGTATACGAGACAGGTGATTGTGCGCGGCCCATTACCTGGAATGTTTCCAGCGATACCAGCAGTACAAATTGGCTCACGCTATCGCCGTCTTCCGGTACTGATACTGGCAATGGCGCCACGGTAAGCGTAGGGGTGAATGCAACCTCGCTCCCTCTAGGCAATTACAAAACGAATGTGACAGTTACAGCGAGTAACAATGCGTCTACCGCCAATAGCCCGCAGATTATTCCTGTCACGGTCACGGTTACTGGCTTTACCATCACTGGCGTCGTCAACATTTGTAGTAATACCGCATGTACGCAGCCTGTACCACTAGCTGGCGCCTCTGTTACTATTGCGAACGCGGCGGGAACTCAAGGTGTAAGTGTGACGACAGACGCCAACGGGAAATTCACGCTCTCCGGTGTCCCGCTCGGCCCGCTTACACTTTCCGCAAGTGGCACGAGTGGAACAACCCACTATGTTGGCAGCGTTCAAATGAATGTTACGGGCAATATGCCAAATATTGTTATCCCTGTTCAGTAAGAATAGGCAGCGTGAAAAAGCACTATTTCCTGTGTGGGCGTGTGCTCACACAGGAAATAGTGCTTTTGACATCTTCTCTCTTGTATACGGTTGTGGTACAATACCCTTGCTCTATGATTATGCATATATGAATATAGTTATACATAATGACATATATTTGATAAAAACCATTGCACTACGTTTATCAGGGTATGACGCTCTACCAAAGAACGATTAAAAACACAGCGGTCAAGGAGGATGGGAAAGCACAACCCCCCCGCGTTGATGCATTTCTCGAATGATGTCCAATGGAGACGAAACGCTGCGCCCAATGCCATAAATTGCTCCGTGCCGAAACACAGGTGTGTAGTCGTTGCGGTTATGTATTTTCAGATAAGAAACGCAAGCCTGTAACTAGAGATCTAACACGTCCCTCACTACCACCCGCATCACCGCACCGCGCAGGACATTACTCGGGTCTGCATCCCGAAGACCAGCCATACCAATCAAGCATGATCGCGGTACAGCATGCCCCTGTGCCCAAGGTGCAAGAGATAGAACCTGAGCTTGACGATGTGCCAGAGGAAGAGGTCATCGTCCCCGAAACTCTACGCCAAATGACCGAACGTCCTACCTTACCACCACTAGGCAACGACGCACCGACGCAGGTGAGTGTGCGTTACGAAAAGCCGCAGACCGAGACCCATATTCCAAGTGTGCCACCATTTATACCAGTAGAGCGGCCTCGTGAACGTCCTTTGCTGAACACTGATGGTTCGCTGCCGGTGCTCTACAAACCCCGACAGCCGGAGCGTGTTCCAACAACAAGGCGCACAATCTCGCTCTTATTAGGGCTTTCTTGTATCTTCTTCTTATTGGCAAGCGGCATTCTTGTCTATGTATTGACTAACAACAAACCTACATCGTCTGGCAATAGTTTGCACCTCACCGTCAACCCGTCAATTGTGCGTGCCAGCGACACCTTTACATTGAGCGGTTCTGGATTTACGCCATCGACACAGGTCAAATTCACCTATGACGATAGTAAGCCGCTCAACGATAGTATGGGTCGTCAGCTGACCGCCATTGTTGATCGCCATAATTCGTTTTCCATCGATGTTATCACACCCACAAGTTGGAGTGCAGGCGTTCACAATATGTATGCCTTTGACAACGAGCAGCAGGCTAGTGCTAAGGCATCGCTTACAGTCGAACCACCCTCAGAAGCCTCACCGCTTCTACAAATATCAACTACAAACGTCGATTTAGGCACAAATGCGGCAGGTACTACGTCTAGCAAGCAAATCACATTGAAAAACGCTGGCGGCGGCAAACTTACGTGGCAATCGAAGAGCGATGCCGCATGGCTTACCGTTGCCCCCATTGGCAATAGCGGCTACACCTTTGCGGGCAGTATGGCCGTGAACATCGCTGTGAATCGTAGCAATCTCGCCCCAAAGGAAAAGTATACCGGCCATATTGTCTTCTCACAGAAAGACGGCAGCAATTCCAGCAAACTCACGGTGACAATGGGTGTCAATTCGACTCCTGCTGTGCTAAACGTATCGCCCTCGTCGCTTACGTTCGCTGCGTCGAACGCACAAACCGTGCCAACACAATCAGTTATGTTGCAAAATAGTAGTAGCAAACCGCTTTCCTGGCAAGCGGCGGCAACTACGAATGATGGCGCGAACTGGTTAACTGTAGGCACGACGAGAGGGAGCATAGACGCGGGACAGAGTCAAACGCTAGTTGTTGGCGTACAGGCACAGTTGCTTGCTGCTGGCTCCTATCAAGGTGCTATCGTCCTGACGGGCGGTGCGAACGCCACTATCAATGTATCGCTCTCTGTACTTGCTGCTGGCAATATCGTTGTCACGCCCACATCTCTCAATTTCTCTGGCTTAACACAGCAGAGTGTAGCGAGCAAGGGACTTGTGCTACAAAATACCGGTGGGCAAGCACAGACATGGAGCGCTAGTGTCGACTCAGGCAACTGGCTCAGCGTGTCTCCATCGAGCGGTTCGGTCAATGCTGGCACCCAGACGCCTATTGCGGTCAATATCAATGCGGCGGGACTAACGGCGAATAACTACCAGGGAAATATCACTTTTATGGTCGGCAATCAGATCTCAATCGTGCCTATCACGTTGATGCTGACCACTCCTCCCGCCGCTGCGATTTCAGTACAACCGGGTGCGCTAAACTTTCAGACAAACCTTCATACGAATCCAGTCGGACAATCGCTCACGATCACAAATACAGGTAACGGAGTCCTGCATTGGGTTGCAAGTGAGAGTGGCAATGGCGCAAGCTTTGCTCCACTTTCCGTGAGCAGCGGGACGATTTCACCGCAAGGTTCCAGCGTGATACAGGTAAATCCTAGTGTTTCTACGCTTGGACCTGGAACGCTGAAAACAACTATCACCATCGCGGATAGCGACGCTGGCACAACAGTGGGGAGTCAGCAGGTACCGGTGACAATTAACATACAGAGCCAGGCCGAAATTTCCACCTCGCCAGTGAATTTTAGCGTGACCACCGGTGCTACAACCCCAATGACACAAACCGTCACAATCATGAATACTGGTACAGCTACACTCAATTGGAGTGCGGCTATACATACCGATGATGGTGGCACATGGCTTTCGGTCAACACTACCAGTGGCTCACTTGCTCCTGGAGCAAGCCAGAATATCATCGTGAGTTGCGACAGCACGGGACTAACCAAAAGCAAAATCTATCAGGGGTCAATCATAATTAACGACAGCGACACAGGCACCAACGTCTCACCGTCTACAGTGTATCTCTCGTTCTTTACATGATTGACGCTCTTCCGCTTCTATGCTATATTCTGACAAGCAATAAATAGTATTATGCTCTACAGCAATCATTTCTATTGGAGGAATCTGTCGTGCCAACTATAACGTTTGTGCGTGAGAATAAACAGGTGCAGGTGCCAGAGGGTGATAGTGTACGCTACCCCGGCTTAGAGAATGACGTGCCCGTCTACTGCAGTTGGCAAAAACTTGCCAATTGTCATGGCAACGGCCTATGTGGTTTTGACCGCGTGGCAGTCTCGCCCTCGGTAAACACAAATTCCCTCTCGTTTATGGAAAAATTCTGGTTGCGCGGCGACCTCAAGAAAAATCCCAACATGCGCCTCGCCTGTCAGGTACAGGTGTTCGGCGATGTCACCGTTGAAACACAGTGCAAGTAGTATACTCCGAGACGTACAAAGAGCATCGAACATTCTGAGGATGTTCGATGCTCTTTGTACGTCTCGGAGACTAATTTCTTACAACAAAGAAGAGCGTTTGCGCCAGTTGATCGTTCCAGTACAGTTCTACCTTGCCCTCGGCTTGTGACGCATACACCATCGGAACCACTCCAGTCACCGCTTGGTTCGCGGGCAACGTCTTTCCCGCTACAGTGCTATATGGCAAATTCATATTATTCATATACCACTTGATCGTCACACTTCCCTGCTGGGTTGGGTGTACACTATATGTCAGGTAAAACGGCTCGTTTGGCTTAAATATCTTATCAGTTTGTGCGGCAACGGTACCGTTTATCAAATGCTTTGTTGTCGTCGCTGAGGGGATAACATTGTATGCTGCCGGGTTCCCAATAACAACGTTATTTTGTGGATCTGGCAAAGAGGGCGCTGTTGAGCGCAGGTTTGGTGGGGCAGGCTTGTTGCCCGTCAACACACGCGTTACTAGATCGAGTTTGCCGCTTGCCTTGGCATAATAGCCTAAGCCACCACACAGCATGAGCGATACAATGATCACGCTTAAAAAACCGCTGATGATTCGATAGCGTGGAATGATTGGACGGGGTTTAGTATACATCGGCGGCACGTACACCACGCTCTCATCATAAGAGGGCGGCGCGATGGTGATATCTTGCGCTGCCGGCGCTGGCATGACTTGCATTCCATTTGGTTGTGCCGCAATTTGCAAGCCTGCATTTCCCCCAAAGGGCACTGGTAGATACGCACCTCCTGCTTGCACTGGTGTATCTACTGGTTGCTGAAGCGGTAACTGCTGTGCTTGCTGACTCCATTGACCGGACAATGCGCTCTGATTTGAGAGCAACCCTCCACTCCTGCCATACTCTGGAATGTCCCAGTTTATGCTTTGTGGAGTTGCCTGAATAGGTGATGGCGCACCGCAATTGGCACAAGGTTCCGCATTTTCCGCCCGCACCGTTTTACAATAAGCACAGATCATATCTCTTAAGCCCTCATACGATATTTAGCTACTCCAATGTACACGTTATACATTCTTACACTAGCATCGACAACACGATCAAGCAAGAAATCCGTCTCCTCATAGCGCAAAATGGCTATCTATCTTCGCCTACATGTATAGATAAACGTGTAGCAAAACATGTCTTTACGTACATCAAACGGAGAGCTTATTGAGAAATCTCAGAGTTTTAGTACCTTGTCACCTATTACAAGACGTGCTACCATACACATGTTATCCTGTCCTTTCCGAGAAAGCACACTGGACGATGGCACAGTCATCAGAACAATGGTATAACCAGCAGGCGGTCGAGCAACTCGCGCTCCACATTCCATTTGAGCGTGATACTGCTACGAAATCTGAACAGATAGAGATGCTGCGTGGGTTGGTCATTCGCCACGGGCGTACAATGGACCCACACACGTTTGGCTTTGAGGCTCGCACAGAACTCGTTCGTCTGGGCCTATGGTGCCGTATTGGACCACAATATGACCAGTAACACGACAAAAACAATTGTAATCACCGGCTGCTCAAGTGGCTTTGGTCGCCTTACCGCCCTTCAGCTAGCGCGTCAGGGCTGGCACGTCTTCGGCACAGTGCGCCAGGAGGCTGATGGAGGGAGCCTCCTTGAAGAATTGGGAGAGATGTACAAAGCACACATGACGCCTGTTGTGTGTGATATCACCAATGCCCAACAGGTTGCAAGCCTCGCACGAACCGTTTCAGAGGGAACAACTGGACTCGATGCCCTGATAAATAATGCTGGTGCAGCCTACGCCGCGCCTCTGGAACTGCTTTCTATAGAAGACTTAACCTCGCAGCTTGAGGTCAACGTCGTTGCACAGGTACGTGTCATACAGGCACTGCTCCCACTGATAAAGAATGCTAAGGGCACAATAATCAACGTCAGCAGCATCAGTGGCAAGATTTCGACACCCATGACGGGAGCCTATTCAGCTAGCAAGTTTGCAATAGAGGCAATTAGCGATTCGCTGCGGCTTGAACTTGCACCGTTTGGCGTGCGTGTCGTCGTCATCGAGCCAAGCTCTAGCCCAACGAACATCTGGCAAACCAGCATGAAGCGCTCACTCGAAAAACTGGAGCCACATCGCACCGGTGAGTACGCGAAACTCTTCAATACCTTTGAGAAAATTGCACATGTCGCAAGCAAACGCGGCTTCCCGCCACAACGCTTTGTAGATACAGTTGTCCGCATACTTGCCACTCCTAAACCCAAGACACGCTACGTCGTCCCTGGAAGTGCCAGTATCGAAGTTACGCTGCGCCGCTTTCTGCCTGATAGCGTCTTCGATGCTCTATTGCGCCGCTCCCTGCGCTGGTAGGGGGGATTGTATTGGTCACGTCCTGCTCGCCTACCAATGTGCCAACATGGACGTGACCAATACACCCTTAGCGTAACTTCATGAACTCCAAAAAGCTCTCGACAGTTCCCTGCTCCATCCCGACCCCCTCCGCGTACGCGAGGATCGTCTCTTTCTGACGCAGGTACATTTGCTCGACTAGCGTCCTCTTTGTAGGATCGATGCCGTTGAGTTGCGATTGACTGATCTCGTAGAGAAAGCCGATCAAGTCCAGCAGCTTGAGTTCCTGCTGCACACTCTTATCATCCTCAATTGAAAACGCATTGAGAATGTCCGTCTGAATCTTCCCAATCGCCTCGCGTACGGCACTTGTTTTGAAGAAGGGCAGGATGTCGCCAATCACCGCCTCATGCATATCGTGCATCAACGCCTGTGTCACGAGTTGATCCCGCTTTTCCGCAGGGTAGGAGCGAAACTTGGACCAGTAAAGCGCAAGGAAAGCTACTGCCAGTGTATGCTGTCCAACATTCCACGAGCCAAAGCCCGACACGCTATACGCTCGTGGGATATGGAAAATGTTCATCATAAAATCCAGGTTTGGACTCTTCGAAACCTCGCCCAGCATCCCCTGCGGCGTAAAGATGTTCTCGTAGTCAATGCGTTCTTCCATGTGTATACCTCCAATATACTATTCTTTCTCCATGCTATAATTATGGTTTCTTATAACCCATATATAAACTCACCTGATTCGTAGGGACCATGTGTACAGCGTCCAATGCCGATTTATCCGATATATAGACAACAAACTATAGGCGATACATCGCTGGCGGACGCTGTACACATAATCCCTACAAAGGCTTAAAAAAACCTAGCAGACAAAGTGATATACTTAGAGTAGGAAACAATCTTATACATTATTCTCATAACTTTAGGCTGCCCGGTAGCAATGTGGCTTTCAGGCAGTAAGACAGCGTTGTTAGTCAGAAAAGAGGAAACTCATTATGGTACTGAAGGATACGTTGCTGTATCTGGCACAAAACGAAAACCTACGCAATTTTGTTGTTCATAACCGGGCTACCCGCGGCGTCTCACGGCGTTTTGTCGCAGGGGAGGCTCTTGATGAGGCCGTCACAGCAACGCAAGCGTTAAATACGCGTGGCATCCGTGCCGCCCTTGATCTATTGGGCGAAAACGTCTCCGATGAGAAAGAGGCGCAGTCGGCGGCAAGAAACTATATAGCAGCCCTTGATTGTATTAAACAATCAGGAATAGATGCCAATATATCAATCAAATTAACCGCATTAGGACTTGATATTTCGCAAGACTTATGCGAACAAAACGTCCAATCTATTCTCGAACACGCACGGCAGCAAGGCACATTTGTGGCTATCGACATGGAAGCTTCTGCCTATACGGAGCGGACAGTAGATATTACCTTACGCATGCACAAACAATTCGAGGGAGTGGGAACAGTCATTCAATCGTACCTGTATCGCAGCAAAAGCGACATAGAAGCTCTGATTGCCGAGAATGTACGTGTGCGTCTCGTCAAAGGTGCCTATAAAGAACCGGCAGATATTGCTTTTCAACAGAAGAGCGATGTTGACCAGAACTATATAGAATTAATGTTGATGCTGCTCGCGAAAGGCAATTATCCCGCTATTGCCTCGCATGACGAGCACATCATTCAAGCGGCGACAAATTTCGTACGCGATCAAGGCATTAGCAAGAAAGCCTTCGAGTTCCAGATGCTTTATGGCATTCGGCGCGATATGCAAGACAAGCTTGTGCAGCAGGGCTACGACATGCGCGTCTACGTCCCCTACGGCTCACAGTGGTACCCCTACCTGATGCGCCGCATGGCCGAACGTCCCGCTAACCTCGTGTTCGTGATGAGCAATGCTATTAGATAGTGCAATGAGGTCAATAAAAAATCAACCGGCACGAGTACTCGTGCCGGTTGATTTTTTATTGACGTGTTATTTCCTGTAAGAGCCACGAATTGCCATCGGGATCGCTGAAGCCAGCGTATTTCACGCCCCCCATATCGTCAATTCCGCCTACTTGAACGCCTCGGCTTACAAGTGCTTCACAAGCTTGATTAATGTCATCTACAACCAGATGCACTGCCTTGACCGTTCCCGGTTGCATGGAGGAAATTTCGCCCATACCTGTTCCAATCACAATCGAGCAGGCTGATCCAGGAGGTGTGAGTTGCACAATTCGCATTCCATTCCCCGGCTGCACGTCATGGTCTACATGAAATCCAACCTTCTCAGCATAAAAAGTCTTAGCGCGGTCAACGTCCGAGACCGGTACTGGGACCAATTCAAGTTTCATATTCAAAGTATTTTGTCTCCTTACAGCTTTTTTATAAGTTCCTCAAGGCGGTCATAAGTATCATTGGCACCACCTTCCATGCCGGTCTGCAACACACTGTCACGGTCAGCAATAGATTGAAAGACTGATTGAATGCTCATTTGAGTTCTTCCGTCGGGTAACGTCGCGAGCTTCATCGTCTCCAGCGTCACATGACCTGTTTCCGGCAAACCCTCAAACTCAAAGGTTTGAATAACACGCTCAGGAGCGAGAATTTCGTGATACACGCCATGAAATGCATATACGTTTCCCTCAGCATCTCGATTGATAAATCGCCATTGACCTCCTGGCCTTACCTCCATCTTGTCAACTTCTGTTGTCAAGTATCTTGGTCCCCACCATTGCGAGACAAGTGCAGGGTCTGTGCATGCCTTAAAAACGAGTTCTCGCGGCGCATCAAACTCACGTGTGACAACGATTTCTTGTTTTCCTGGTTCTGCGATAACCGTGATTGTTTTTGTTGCCATAGCAGTCACTCGACTCCCTTCTTTTTTTCACTTTCAAGAACTTCGTCCAAAGCGTCGAACCGGTCGCTCCATCTTTGTTGCAAGTGCTGAACCCACACTTCAAACTGGGATAGTGTATGTGGATTGAGATGGTACACGTGTTTTTGCGCACGTTTTTCCATCTCCACTAGGCCCGCCTCACGTAGCACCTTGAGATGTTGTGAGATCGCCTGTGGACTCACCGGAAACTGCTCATAAATTGCAGTAGCAGTAAGTTCACCACTACTGGCAAGCAACTCCAAAATGTTCCGTCTCGTGGGGTCAGCCAGCGCAACAAACATATCCATACAAGTATTGTAAAAGATATGCTTAATTAAGTCAATACTTAAATAAAGTCATTTAATGTAGGGGTCTAATTCCAATACACTCGTGTCGGCAATTGATTATGTTAGAGGCTATATGTAACGTTACCTCATTTCGTTGAACAGGATAGATTGCCAAACAGGGTGTAATGGAATTAGACCCCTACAACTGATATATACGCGTCTGATATATACGCGTTATTTGTCAAACCGCATTCTTCACTTTCCTCCACAGCGCGCTCCACTCTGGTTTGCTGAACGACGTAAGCTTACGTCCCTCCTCCCGCGCAATCGCCTCCATTGCCTCGAAGCGTTTGCGAAACTTCCGATTCGCCTTGCGTAATGCCTCTTCAGCATCAATCTTATACGCTCTAGCCAGCCGTGCCACCATATAAAGCACATCCCCCATCTCTTCTAATTGGTATTCAGGCGTCTGAGCTTCGCGTAATTCCTGTAGTTCCTCTTCCAGCTTACTATAGACTCTCTCCACCGTGTCATAGTCAAAACCCACCTTTGCCGCACGCTTCTGGTACTCCTGTGCGATGATTAACGCAGGTGAAGCTTGTGGTACACGGTCGAGAACACTCTCCTGCTGCACATCCCTACCAGCTTTGATGCGCTCCTCGCGTTTGATCGCCTCCCAGTTCTGTACAACCTGATTGGCACCACTCACCTCGACATTCCCAAAGATATGCGGGTGACGCCGGATCATCTTGGCGTTGATATGCTCATATACATCGCCCAGTGCGAATTCTCCCGACTGTCGCGCAATCTCGGCATGCAGGTACACTTGCAGCAGCAGATCGCCAAGCTCTTCGGCCAGCCCATCCGTGTCGTTCTCTTCCAGCGCCTCGACGACCTCGTACGCCTCCTCGATGACGTAACGCGTCAACGTCTGGTGCGTTTGTGAGCGGTCCCATGGACAACCGTCAGGGTCGCGCCGCAGACGCATAATGA
>CAXTCR010000116.1:0-11521 GCA_964242555.1 uncultured Ktedonobacteraceae bacterium | reverse complement strand
ATAAGCCATCCAAAAGTTCGTCGTATTTCAGAGCCTCCTCACTATCGGAAGATGGAGAGAAGAGCAACGTATGTCCTTGTTGAAAGGCAGTCTTCCACCAGACAGGACGCTGTTCAGGCAGGAAGATATTTCCCTCATCAGCCAGCCCATCGATGTATTCGCCGTTTTTAATCGCCATGACCTCATAAATCTTATTTGTATCGCGATCATACAGCGTAAATAACAGCGATGAGATGTTGACGATTCGCGAGGCATACGTATAGAAGGAGTCCGCCAAGCGGGAAGGCTCCACATTAGAAGGGAAAACCGCACTAAGTTCCTGAATGCGCTTCAGGTATTCGCTCGTACGCCGCCGTGCCCGCTCGAGCTTGTCGTTTTGCAGGTAGAGTGCAATGCGCTCGACATACTGCAATGCCTCGGCACGCTGCTTGGATTGAAATGTAGTGACGACTTCGGGAATCAGCTGGTAAAGTACAACGACGCCCAACGTCTGCGCATTACGCATGCGACCACGCATCTCATCAACCACCGTGGACTCCTGTATCGGCACCACAAGATAGGCAGAGGGCGTCGCATCGGTTTGAAAGGGCAGAGGTTCGCCATGAAAAATATTATTGAGATAGTCTTCGTGCTTCCACAACAACACTTCGTTTTTAGCCCACGCCGTACCAATTAAGTCGGCTCCGTAAGGATAGCTCGTTCCCACAGCAAAGAGACCGCTCTGTGCATCGGATATCTCATCTAGCTCCTCCGGTGGCGTTCGTGGCGATGAAGGCTGTGTTGAGAATGAAGCAGACGTGGTGTTTGGTAGCGCACCAGTTTGTCCCGGAGGAGTCGGAATGTCCTGCTCTAAACGTACAGTGCGGCGTATGCCACTAATGCCGCGCATCGGCGTTGAGGATGTACGTAAACGCACATGCATGCGGATACGCATTTGTTGACTGGTCTCATCAAATAATGCGATGCACGCGCCCTGAGCCGTAAACTGCGTCATCATCAGTTTCAGGACATGCTTGAGCAAGGCATGAGGATACACTTCTTCTATATATAACTGGGGGCCATCCCAGGTAGAGGCGGACATGGATCGCTCCTTACGTTTCGTGTGAAAGCACCAGGAAGCACGATGAGATCGCTTGGCTGCGAATGTTCTACATTACGATTACTTACAATGTGAAAACATGTACATGCCGTAGCATATCATACGTCTCTACTATATTCAACTGCCTATGGCTGAGTATTGGGGTATTTCGGGCACCGTCCTCTACCCTAATCACCACTATCGCGCACGAGAAAACCACCTGTAGGGGTCTTATTCCATAACACCCCCATCACTCCCGCTTCCTCTGTATAGAAAACGCCCAATCAACATGGTCGAACAACTACCAAGGTAAGACCACATTGATGGCAAGCATTATGAGACACATGCTAATTGTGGCAATTAATGCAAGGGCGTCAAAGCGTTTAAATGCAAGAACGCGGAGAGTACTGCGCCGCCAACCAGGACGACTACCAAAGCAGCGTGCGTCCATCGCGACGCTCAGTACTTGCGCTCGTTTGAAGCCGCTGACGAAGAGGGGAATAAAGAGTGGCGCGAGTTTGAGGGTACGTCGAAAGACATTGCCCTCGTCGAAACGGACGCCACGAGCCGTTTGCGCCTTGATGAGCCGTTCGATCTCGTTAAGAAAGATAGGAACAAATTTGAAGGCAATCACCAGCACCATAATAAATGCGTTTACAGGAATGCCAATGCGTTGAAATGGGGAAAGCAGTCCCTGTAGTCCACTGGTTAGATCAACCAGCGAGGTTGTGAAGGTGAGTAGCGAGGTGATATAGAACAGAAAGAAGAGGCGTATCGTGCTTACAAGAGCACTGATAATGCCGCTCCACGACAGAGAGAAAATCCCCCACTGCCAGATTAGCTGCGTATGGACCGGTGGCGTGTAGAAGAGAACCGCTACGACGAAAAAGAAGACGATGAAGGGCAGCAGCGGCAGAAAACTTCGCAGCACATATGAGACGGGCAAGCGGGACAGCCACTGGATAAGGATACAAAAGAGCAAGAAGGCCGCGAACGCCACAAAGCTGCCCACAAACGAGACGAAAACGATTATGAGCACGGCGCACACTATCTTTGTGCGCGGGTCCATACGTGTCAATGGGGAACTGTTATTGATATATTGTCCAAAGGGAATAGCACGTGTTAGTTCGATCATACTTTTTCCCTAAAGTAACCTTCAACTTGCATCAACAGTTCCTCTTCCAATTCTTCGAGCGTGAGTATGTCTATACGAAGTTCTGGAAACATATCGCGTAGTGTCAGAGCAATGCGTGTCGCTTCAGGCAGCGTGATATCTAATGCTTGCAGGGTATCTATGGAAGAAAGTATTTCGCGTGGAGTGCCACTAACAACTAACTTTCCCGCATCAAGCACATGGATATAGTCGGCAATTCCAATCACGTCCTCCAGACTGCTTGAGGCATATACAATGGTAAGTTCGTCTCGTCCCTTGAGTTCTTCAATGAAGTGTAACAGTTCCTGGCGGCCACGTGGGTCTAAGCCCGCCATTGGCTCATCGAGCATAATGACCTGTGGTTGTAAAGCCAGAACTCCAGCAATTGCAACACGGCGCTTTTGCCCTCCACTGAGAGCATAGGTGTAGCGCAAACGAAAATCCTCGTAGGATAAGCCTACCGCTTCGAGTGCTTCTTGTACAAGACGACGCGACTCGGCAAGCGGAGTCTGCTTGCGACGCAAACCAAATGAGACATCCTTGCCAACGGTCTCCTCGAATATCTGCGACTCGGGCGATTGAAAGACGACGCCAACATTGGCACGGATACGCTCGACATCAAACGTTTTACTTCCAGTGTTCTCATCCTCGAACAGCACACTACCACCCGTTGGTTTGAGCAGACACGCCAATAGATCCAAAACCGTCGATTTACCAGCATTGGTCGCGCCAACAAGAGCTGTTGTATAACCCTTTGCTATGGTAAGTGAAAGCTTGTGCAGTGCTTCCCGCTCAAGAGGTGTGTCATGTAGATACGTATAGGTGACGTTTTGCAGCTCGAAGATAGGAGACGTGGGAAACCAGGGCACCCGCAAGGGAATATTCCTACTATATAACGGCATCCTATGAGAAATAATTTCGTGTATGGTAGGGGCGTCCCCTTGCGGGCGCCCTGGTTCTCTTATCTCCTGCGCTCTTTCTCTCCTGCTATCTTGCCCTGGTTCTCTCCTGATATCCTGCGCTCTTTCTCTCCTGCTATCTTGCCCTGATTCTCTCCTGCTATCTTGCGCTCTTTCTCTCCTGATATCTTGCCTTGGTTCTCTTATATCTTGTCCTGGTTCTCTCCTTATCTCCTGCGCTCTTTCTCTCCTGATATCTTGCCTTGGTTCTCTTATCTCTTGCCCTGGTTCTCTCCTTGTATCCTTCCCTGATTCTCTACTTATCTCCTGCGCTCTTTCCCTCCTTATCTCCTGCCCTGGTTCTCTACTTGCATCCTGTGCTCTTTCTCTCATCATGTCCCGTAGATGTTCTGCGGAGAGCACTGTTTCTTGAAGCAAGCCATAAACAGAAAGATATTGCCCTAGCCTTGTCACCATTGACGCATCAAGCCCGATGGTTTGCAAGTCTTTTGTACGTGCGAAAATTGCAGCAGGTATGTCATCCATCACAACGCGTCCAGCGTCGAGTACGATGGCGCGGTCGAAGGTGGCGGCTTCATGCATGTAGTGCGTGATGTGAACCACAGTGATGCCCTGCTCACGTGCCAGGCGTTGTACCGTCTCTAACAGGTGACGTGCCGTTTGACCAGAAATCATTGTCGTTGGCTCATCGAGGATGAGATAGCGGGGACGCATTGCCAGGACGCCCGCAACGGCAACGCGCTGCTTTTGGCCTACGGACAATTCGCTAATCGCCATCTCCCTGTACTCCTCCAGGCCAAGCAGGGCAATAGCTTCGTCTACACGCTCTTGGATTTCGAATCGCGGTAAACCGATATTTTCGGGTCCAAAGGCGATATCGTCAAGCACAGTACTTGCGACGAGCTGATCGTCTGGATTTTGAAACACCAGTCCAACACGTTGCCGAATCGTCCACAGGTCCTCGCCGCGCATTGTTGTCAGCATATCATCCACAAGAATAGAGCCTTCGCTGGGCAACAGGATAGCGGCAAGCAATCTGGCGAGTGTACTTTTACCAGAGCCGTTTTGTCCAAGCACGGCAACGGTCTCGCCCTCGCGAAAACTCAAGGTGACATTCCGTAGGGCAGGAGGAGCGTCCTGTTCTCCTTGCGCGCTGTAGTTAAAGGTGACATTGCGTACTTCGAGCATGATTAATAGGGAAGTTCGCTGCGAGGTTTCGTATCGCTTGCGCGAACCACGCGGGCCTCGATGATGTAAAAGACACGTGCAAGGATGACAATGAGAATAGCGGCAATGACCGCTTCAAACAGTGACTGCACCAGTACCAGGGGAATAACAACCATAGCGGGCAAGTAGCGGTGAAGAATGATTGCGCCAACGACCAGCACCGTATTTGTCGCTGAACCAATAAAACCAGCGGCAGCTGCGGCAATATCCCGGTTTGTTCTACGCAAAGCAGCAAATGTTGCCCACGCGGTTAGCCCTATAAACAGGCGCGGCAAAATGGCGACGGTAGGATCCTTGAAAAAGGGCACGGTAGCTCGAAAGAAGCTGAGCAGGCCAAAGATAAAACCAGTAATGATGCCGACAACGGGACCCGCAACGATGCCGCCAAGAATAGTGGGAATATGTTCGGTGGTCGCGCTGCCTATAGCGTTGGGAAGAGGAATGAAACCAATTCCGGGTACAACACCAAGAATAATGGTAATTGCGGCGAGCACACCCGCGATAGTAATACGTTCAGTAGTAAGCGTCCACGGTCCGGCGTTGGACGATGAACGGACAACAGGTTTGCTCAAGGCAGAACCTCCTTTAGTATAGAAAGGGATATCTCAAAACATAACTCATATAATATACTATAAAGCAGAGAAAAGAAAATATTACTTATGTCAACACATGTTGTGCTTCTCATGAGCAGCAAAAGTGACCTTTCATAGACACAGAGCATAGCAAAAACGTTGCAGATACTGGATGTTACGTATCAGATGCGCATTTGCCCCGCACCTAAGGCTACGGCACGTCTGCTGGAGATATTGAAAGAGTAAGAGTAGCAGACCGAGCCGCTTGTCTATAGCACAATTGTGAGATGCTCAAATGCGTTATCCTCCGTCACCCTGCCTTGCTTCCCGACGATGGACAAGGCAACACCTTTACGACCAGCAACGGTAGCATTGTACCAGTCCTGCGTGGCCTACACGTCGTCAAACGCGCCCTCAAAGCTGGTATAAAGATAACGGGCAGCGCCGTACATTAACGTCGTGTCAGAAGTTGACGCTGGCCCGATGATCTGTCGTCAAGAGGTACCAATTAAGGAGAACAATACAGAAGAGACGCTGCACGAGCGGATTAAACAGGTTGAGCATAAGCTAATTGTAGAGGCAGAAAGAACGCTAGCTTGACATTTTAGTAAGTTCTCCGCTGACCTGCCATACTTTTTTCTGTAGTACACTATTGTATGAGTTGTGAGATGAGCGAAGTTCTTTACTATGATAGAACGCTCTCCCTGTTACTCCTTCAACCATTGACGAAGATGCGAGGTAAATCGCAGTTTGTGCGCCCTCTTCTGCGCTCCTGGCAAAGCGAAACAAGAGCGGAAACACTCGATTCATGATATGCTTTCCATTACTACCAAATTTGGTTGCCACCGGTCCAGGCGTAACCGCGTTGACCGTTATTCCCGTTCCCTCTAAGCGCTGTGCTAATTCGTACGTGAAGAGCATCGTGGCAAGCTTTGCTTGAGCGTAAGCCCGAATACTGATATAGCGTTTTTCGCTTTGCAGATCATCGAAGTTGATCGTTCCTATTCGCTCGACGTTAGAACTGATATTGATAATGCGTGCTGGCGCACTTGCTTTAAGCACATCAAACAATAGGTTTGTGAGCAAGAAGGGGGCAAGATGATTGACAGCAAGTGTCATTTCCATACCATCTACCGTCGTCTCACGCTTGAAAAAGATACCACCTGCGTTGTTGACCAGCACGTGCAGTTGCTGATAGTTCTGTTTGAAGGTCTGGGCAAGACTCTGAATCGATTGCAGTGATGATAGATCAGCAATCATAACCTCAACGTTCGGATTGCCACTCTGCATACGAATTTCATTCCGCACCATCTCTCCCTTACTCGAATTGCGAGCAACGAGAATAACGGTTGCCCCTCTTTGCGCGAGCGCGGACGCCGTTGCCTTGCCCATACCTGATGTTGCACCAGTGACCATACATATTCTGTTTTGCATTGTTGTTTGCATGTGTCTATCTCCATTTCATAAGATTTTGATCGACTAGCGTGAAAGCCAATTCACGATGGTTTGAGTGACGAGATCCGCAGCATCGTGCTGTACAAAGTGTTCGGCATGGGGTATGGTCAACAGCGTCCAATCGTTCTCAAGCCACTCCCAGGTATTGTTGAGTCCAGAAGCTAAGAGAAATTGATCCTTCAGTCCGTGAATCTGCAACACAGGTGCTTGTACTTTGATTGCTGGAGATAAGTCTTCTTGATAAGGAGGATGCGGATAGTTCTGCTTATAGTAGTTGAGCATCGCTTCTTTATCTGAGCGACGGAAAGCCTCTATATAATGTTCGCGTGCTCCTGAATCTTTTACCCAGGCACTCAGCGTTTCGGGAGTCAGATGCTCGTGTGCGCCCTCCTGTTGGAAGTTGCGTGCGTACTCGCTATTTTGTTGCTGCTGGGAATTGTGCGCTAGTTCACGAGCAAGGCCACGTGGATGGGGTACATTAAGAATAATTAGACGCTCAGTTAATGCGGGTAGATGCGTGGCAACTTGCCATGAAATCGCACCGCCCCAATCATGACCGACAATAATGGCTTTTTCCCGTTCGAGATGACGGACAACAGCCTGTACATCCCCTATCAGATGACGCATTGAGTAGTTCTCGACACCTTTCGGTTTGTCACTCAAGTTATAGCCACGCAAATCAAGCGCAACGGTTTGATAATAAGAGGCCAGTGCAAGCATTTGATTACGCCAAGTGTACCAATAGTCAGGAAAACCGTGAAGCATGATAATGAGCGGCCCCGATCCTAGGCTGGCATAATGAATTTTCACACCGTTATTGTCTGCGTATCCGTGCTCCACATAGTTGTCGATGTCGTTGGCAACGATGTTTGTAGGAATGTTTGGCATTATACTTTCCTTTGCTGCTAAGCAACTATTTTTTATGAGACCTGCTCGTAGCATACTTGTGGCAGAGCTTGTAGTCGAGAAATTGCTTCAGGTGAAAGAGCAAGAGATGTCTCGTATTTACGAGTGAAGACGCGTCTCAAAGTTCGCTTGAGAGCGCTTCCCACTACTCGTAAAAGTATACGTGGCCTGGCAAGTGAACGGGGCGGCTTCACCATTGTGATCACGTTCAGATACTCTTGCGTAATCTGTGTGTCTTCTACCGCACTGTAGAGAACAAGGTCCATGTAGCGATGTAACAGTTCCAATGTTGGTGCAGGATGAGCACCCCGAAGCGTAACACCCGACCAGCGCAAGTCCTCACTTGTGGCGACGAGCCATGCATCCGCGACCGTCTTTGAAAGTTCTTGCTGAAAGTGTTGCTCGAAGTTTAGCCTTGGTGAGTCTTGCTGTTCTTGCAGACACGCGTTAAGGGTCATTGCATCAAGGGCACTAACAGTCATGCCTTGTCCATAGATAGGATTAAAAGCACAGACTGCATCGCCAGTGACGATGAGACCAGCGGGCCACTGCTGTAAGCGTTCAAAGTGGCGCAAACGATTTTCCGGTGTGCGATAGCCCCGAATGGGCGACAAGGGTTGAGCTATACGCAATGCTTCGTAAAGGCTGGGATCTGGCAAATCGTGCGCCCATTGCAAAAAGCCCTCTTCGTCCGTTGGTGGAAAATGTCCAGCAAAGCCCCCTAACGACACATGCCAACGCCCGTTATCAACTGGCAAAATGAGACCTGCACGGGCATTATGTGGTGGACGACCATTGATAATGAGTCCTTGCCACTCATCGGGAAAGTTTTCTGGCCGTGTGTAAAAGCGTGAAGCATAGCCGAGACCAGAGTTAATGATTTCTTCTGGCGGTGCTTCGTATCCTAGTTCAACAAGCCAATTTGGAGCTTGAGAATGACGACCACTTGCATCAACCACAAGGTCAGCATGAAGTACATTCGTAGCGCCCATCTGTCCACGTTCCCGTGTCTGAACTCCGATGACACGAGTGGAGTCAGGTGTGGAAAGCAAACTGGTAACTTCGATATTAGAAACGAGACGAATTCCAAGTCGCTGTGACAAACGGTTGCGTACATGCCATTCAAGTAGATAGCGGCTAAAAGCAATAAATTCGCCAGGTTGTACGAGTCCGGGAAGTTTGCCAGCAGGTGTAACAAAAATGAAGGAAACGACATCCGAGACAGAGAGAGCACCATCTGCTCGCAGATCGTCCATGATGCCAGGAAAAAGCTGATTAATGATGTACTGGCCCGACGCTAATAATGCATGTGCATGATAAGATTGTGGAACGCCTTTCCGATGGTCAGGAGTTGTCGGGAAGATGTCACGATCAACGATGGTAACTTGCTCAAAGTAGTCAGCCAGAACGCGAGCAGCAAGTAATCCTCCCATGCTTCCACCAATTACGATGGCATGACGACCTACATGTTTCTGTGCAGTAGTACTAGATGATGGCTGTATGTTCATTAAGAATATCCTCCTCTTTCATTGAGACCTTAGCAGTTCGCAATTCTTTCTTGTCCAACTACCGTTCATACACATTTGTAGAACTTTCATCGAATTTAGAACATTGTTCAGCAAAGCGTAAAAAAATTAGTGCCCACTCATTCCATCAACGAAACTCTCCAATATTTGATCGTCACTCGCTACGAATGTGTTCCATGCTATACTACTCATTGTGAGGCGCAGCATAGCAATACCATGAACAAGAGACCAACAGCCAAAGGTCATCTCTTGTAAGTCAAAACCCTGACGTGGTACGAATACACCCGTAACAATACCCTCCTGAACGATCTGTTGTAACAGGTCATATGGAGTTTCCTCTAAGTGCTTCGTAGATGCCCCTTTGCGACCAAATATCAGCAGGTAGAGTTCAGGATGTGTACGAGCAAATTCCAGATAGGCATGTCCGTAAGCCTGCAAACGTTCGCGTACAGAAAGGCCAGAAGAGATGTGACGAACATGCATTATTAAGCGCGCAAGAGCCTCCTTGACTACCGTTTCCAGCAGTTCATCCTTGCTTGAAAAGTACTCGTATAGATTAGAAGCACTATAATCTATGCGCTCAGCCACGTCGCGCATGTTCAATGCATCTACTCCTTGCATCTCAATAATCGCCTCCGCTGCTGAAACAATCGCCTCTCGCGTACGTGCCTGCCGTCGCTCACGCGGATTACCCTTTGTCATTCTCTGAACATCTCTCCATTTCCGAACATCGTACGGTCTCAGTGTACACCGAAAAAGGGGAGATGTCAAGGTCTTAAAATAACTTACATGATAGTCTCTTGATAAACCTTCTGGTATAGTTCGCTTACTGATGATATGCTAGCAGTAATACATGAAATGTGAGAGCATAAGGAGCAACCTTTTTATGGTAACAAATAGTCAAACACTTAATCCACGTCGATTTGGAGCATTAGAAGCGAACGTGCAACGCTTCGTCACAAACATTCATACCTTTTTCTACCGCCTGACAGGTGGAAGAATTGGTGGTCGTATGGTGGGAAGTCCTGTACTACTCCTGACCACAATTGGACGCAAAAGTGGCAAGGAGCGCACACTACCACTACTCTATCTCGCTGACGATGACACGGTTGTACTCGTTGCCTCAAATGGCGGAACAGCAAAACATCCCCTATGGTGGCTAAATCTGAAGGCACATCCTCAGGCAAAGGTTCAGATTGGACCACGGATACTTTCAATGACAGCGACCGAGGCAGTAGGTGAGGAGCGCAATCGTCTCTGGCCTCGTGTTGTCCAAATGTACCCAGAATACGCGAACTATCAAAAACGCACACCTCGCGAAATTCCCGTTGTAGTGCTGCGTTCAGATAGCTAGTACATAGAAGTAAGCAATTTCTTGCCATCTCTGAGCTTCGGAGTTCGCGATGAAATGTCTAGTAAGCGCGTTACATTGTGTATATTGAACGTATATTGCAATGAGAATATATGAAAGGATGCATATCTATAATGAGCGCGCATCACAATAAACCTTCATCTGAAGAATCTATAAAAAAACTAGCTGGTATGCCTCGGCGTGACTTTCTTGCCCTATGTGCCCTCGGTCTACTTCCAGGAGCATTGGCTGCTTGTGGGGATGGAACATCAACGACAGCAGGTGCTAGTGGTTCTAGTACACAATCGGCACAGAGTAGCCCTACAAAGCAGGGACCTCCGGGTGATGCGGATTGGGCAGCACTGGCGAAGAGCTTGCAGGGCACGCTTGTACGCCCCAATAGCCCTCAATATGGAACAGCACTTCAGCTTTTTGACCCACGCTACGATAGCGTACATCCTACCGCGATCGCTTATTGCGCCTCGCCTTCGGACGTACAAGCATGTCTCGCGTTTGTGCGTAAGTTTGCAGTTCCGTTCACGGCTCGCTCAGGTGGACACAACTACAATGGCTATTCAACGAGTACCGGACTGGTCATCGACGTTACGCGCATGCATAACGTGGCGGTAAATACAAATGCGAACACGGCGACGATTGGTGCTGGCACACGCCTTATAGATGTGTATAACAATCTCGCGCAATACGGTCTGACGCTGCCAGCAGGCTCCTGCCCAACGGTGGGTGTGGCGGGTTTGACGCTTGGAGGAGGCGTTGGCGTAATTGGGCGCAAGTTCGGTCTGACCTGTGATAATCTCCTATCAGCACAAGTCGTGACAGCTGATGGACGCTTGCTTACATGTGATGCGCAACATGACCCCGACCTGTTCTGGGGCTTGCGCGGCGGTGGAGGCGGTAACTTTGGCATCGCGACCTCATTTACGTTCCAGGTCCATCCAGTGACGACGCTGACACTGTTTACGCTGGGCTGGTCATGGAACGATGCGGAAGCGGTTGTAAATGGTTGGCAACGCTGGGCACCACAGGGGCCGGATGAGATATGGTCGAACTGCTTGCTGTTGGCGCAAAAGGATAAGAATGCCGGTCCAATTGTGCACGTGAACGGGGTGTATGTTGGCCCCGAGGGTCCATTGGACACCTTGTTGGCGCAACTAATTAACAAAATAGGCATCGCGCCAACGTATCGCTATGTTGCGAGTCCAGGCATACTCCCGACGATGCTGTACGAGGCCGGCTGCTATAACAAGAGCGTGGCGCAGTGTCACCTGCCCTCGCAGGATCCGAATGGCCAGTTGGCACGTGACACCTCTGCCGT
>CAXTCR010000115.1:0-11792 GCA_964242555.1 uncultured Ktedonobacteraceae bacterium | reverse complement strand
GCTGGCTTCCTGCGCTTCTACGCGCTCAACACAACCGAGTTTGACCAGGATCAGGCCATCCTCTTTCGCATGGCCCGTGATGCGTTTGTGCACGGACTCTTGCCCACAACAAGCAATACAGCCTCTATCGGCATTGCTCACCCCGCAGGCGTAATTTATCTGTTTATACTTCCCGCCTTGCTTAATCCAGACCCACTCGGCGGTGCAATCCTGGTAGCCCTCTGCTCATTATTTGCTGTACTACTCACCTATTTTTTCACAAGACGTTATTATGGACGCCTCGCGGGAATTGTCGCCGCGTTGCTCTACGCAACCGCATATAGACCTTTGCTCTACGCTCGTTTTATCTGGCAGCCCAATCTCATGCCGCCATTTGTACTGCTCTTTTTGTTCGCGCTCTTCTACGGTGTTGTTGAGCGACGCAGGGGTTGGCTTCTCCCCGCATTGGTACTGCTGGGTATCCTCTATCAAATGCACGAAGTTACTATTCTGCTTGCGATACCGTTAGCCGTTGCCCTGCTACTTGCACCTCGCACAATTCGCCTGCGTGACATACTCTTTGCAGGCATTGGTTTAGCAATCATCTTTTTCCCGTATCTGCTCTGGCAGGTCTACACTCATTTCACCGACCTCCACACGGTTCTCACACTGGCACGACAGCATTCGCGCATAGATGGGCAGGCATTACACTTCTATCAAATCTTTCTGGACCCCAACGTTCCATCACCAACTGATAATCACGTGTTGCCTTATTCGCTGACACCACTCTATTCCTGGCTCCAATATGTAATGCCCGTCCTTGTTATCCTTGGCTTATTGACAGTTGTTGCAGCATTGGTGGCACCCATGTTCTTAAACAAGACAAGGCCCGCAGCAGAGAATGAACATACCTCTATACGCCAAAGATTGGCAAATGTACAAGCAGACACCCACCGCTGTGGCCTGATTGTCCTGCTAGCATGGCAGGTCGTACCACTGCTGATCTTATCGCGCCACGCAATAGACCTGCACTCACAATATTTCTTTTTGCTGCTGCCAGGACCCTTCATCTTGATCGGCATCTTCTTCACACATATCATAATGTGGTTACAAAAGCGGCATGACTGGCTTCACCATATGCGCGTTGCCTTCTACGGCTTAGCATTTTTGCTGATTGCTGCACAAATGCTAAGTAGCACAGGGTGGCTACTGGACACCACAAATGGCAATAGTAGTAACGACACGTTCTCGCCCTATCACAATGACCTGCGCTCCCTGAAACAAGCCTTGAACGATGCCGACACCCTCGCACAAACACACTCCCTACATCGCGTCTATATCGCCACCGACGACGCCACTCAGACAGCTTTAGATTATTTGAGTATACAGATGCGCACTCCCACGACTTTATTTGATGCCTCACACTGCCTCGTCTTGCCAAACCCGGCAGAAGGACCAGCAGTCTTGCTCGTAAGTCCTCATAATCCACTGACCACTGCGCTCGCCGAACATTTTGCCAGCGCGACACGTGTTAGTACACCCTCGCGTCTTGGCGGCGCACCATTCTACCTGTATCTCGTCTCTTCCCTGCCTCAACAGGCGGGGCCGAAGGATGCCCTGTTTGGCAACGATCTACAACTTCTCACGCCCTCTGCCCAGACACTGCAAGTCGCCCAATCTTCATGGCGCGTAACACGTTGGACCCTGCTCCGTCCACAAACTCCTCGTCCACGCACAAACTACGGCTATGTTATGATCGCAACACACGCCAATACTATAGCCCCGTCAACATCCATCTGCACCTTCAACTCAATCGCTGCTGGCGATGAGTTGCTCGTCGCCTTTCCCACAACGAAGAACACTTCTACCACAGCCCCCCTAAACGTAGAGGCAAAATCTTTCATGCAGGTACCGTTTAATCCAACCTACGGCATCTTTCACATGGAGACAGATACAGCTCAGGATACACCTTGGGTAGGATTACTGACTCCAAGTGGGAAGAATACGGTACAGGTTTCTTAACACACAAAAACGGCGAAAACAGTGTTTTCGCCGTTTTTGTGTGGTTAAGAAACAGGAGTTTATCGTCCCACGAGGAACGCCAACAAACTGCTTGCAGCTGGTGCCGCCGCATTAATGATAAACTGAGCAGCAATTGTCAAGACAACTAATGCCGCCGCTGCAAACGTAACTGACGAGGCGAGAGTCACCGGCGTCGCCAAACGGTCTTGCTTGAGTGGTGCATCGAAGTACATCGTCTTGATGATACGCCCATAGTAGACCAGCGAAACAATGCTGTTAAGCAAGGCAATAATCACAAGCCAGTTCAGACCAAGACCCCATGCCGTACTGAATATAATCACTTTGCTCCAGAAACCAGCCAGTGGTGGAATACCGGCCAGTGATGCCAGACATGCTGCCGTTCCCGCAGCCAGCAGGGGCGCCCGTTTCGCCAGACCACGGAAATCCTCGATTCTGTCCCCACCGGTAAGATCGCCAAGCGCAATGATTCCAGAGAAGGCCCCAAGGTTTGTCACCACGTAGATCAGGATAAAGAACAGCACAGCCGCATTACCATCCGAGCGACCAGTTGCGAAACTGGCCACAAACCCCAAGATAATGTACCCGGCCTGTGCAATACTTGAATAGGCCATCATACGCTTCGCATTGCTCTGTACCGCCGCCACAAAGTTGCCAAGCGTCATGGTTAGCACAGCCACAATCGAGAGCACTAGCACCAATGAAGTGAGGTTCGCCCCACCAAGTCCGCCATAGATGAAGACGCGAATAAGGGCCGCGAAACCAGCCGCCTTAGAACCAACGGAGAAAAACGCCGTTGCCGGTGTTGGCGATCCTTCATAGATATCCGGCGCCCACATATGGAATGGGACGGCAGAAATCTTGAAACCAAAGCCCGCCAGGATCAGTACGCCCGCAACAAGCTCCATCAGGTTGTTCTGCAGCGAGACAATAACATTGCCCGAGTGAAAACCACCCCTGATAACTGTCGCAATAGTCACAAGATCAGTCGTGCCAGTCAAACCATACAAGAGCGCGAAACCGTACAACAGGATTGCCGAAGACATGGCGCCAAGCAACACATACTTGACCGCCGCCTCCGCCGATTTCGCGTTATAACGGATCATGCCCGCCATAACATACAGGGGAATGCTGGTCAATTCAAGCGAGATATAGATGCTGATAAGCTCGGTCGTGCTTGCCATCAGCATCATACCTACAACGGAAAAAAGCAGCAGTGTATAAAACTCTCCGTCAGACTTCACGTACTTCTTGACATACTCATACGAGGCAAGAATCATGACAAACGCGATCAGTAAGAAAATAACCTTAAAAAAGACCGCATAGGAATCGACCGAGAGCATATTAGAGAATGCACGATTGGGTTGCGAGAAATTCAATACAAAAATTTGTGAGATCGTTAATCCAATTGGCACAAGTAGGCCGATCAACGCGGTCGCAACCACGTTGATCCGCCGTTTTGTGAACATGTCTACCGTCATCACTACCAGAGCGAGCAGCGTAAGCGACACCTCCGGTGAGAGCAAGTAGAGATCAGACAACTTGAGCGTCATAATGTACTCCCTAAAGTAGTATCTCTACTTTACAAAAGCCGAGGCAGCGTGCATGAGCTGGCTCAGGCTTGGCGTAATCACATTAATGAGGGCCGTCGGATAGATGCCAACGAACACAATAAGTCCAGCCAGCGCGAAGAGTGGTATCAGTTCGCGAGGTGTTGCATCAGGCAGCCAATCCCATTTCTTGTTGAACGGACCGTAGAAGACACGTTTAATCATCCACAGCAGATAGCTGGCTGTCAGGATCATGGTAAAGACGGAGATGATAGTTATCGCGGTCCATACTTGGAAACTTCCTGTAAACACCATGTATTCAGCAACAAATCCTGCCAACCCCGGTAGTCCGAGCGAGGCAAGTGCGGCAAACGTGAACAGAGTCGCAAGCATCGGCATGCGCTTAGCAACACCACCGAAGATCGCGATCTCACGTGTATGCGCCTTGTCGTAAATCACACCAACGCAGAAGAACAGCAGACCCGTAATAATACCGTGACTGAACATCTGCACCGTGGCACCTGTGAGCGCCGCCATTCTAAACGCCGCATCCCCCGTACCAGTCGCCGCCGCAACACCCAGCAGAATGATACCCATGTGGCTTACGCTGGAGTAAGCGATCAATTTCTTCATGTCCGTTTGCACCAGACAGATACCCGCGCCATAGATGATATTGATCACAGCAAGTACCGCTAGCACACCCGAAAACTCATGAACACCCTGTGGGAATAGGAGCAGACAAAAGCGGATCAGCCCATACGCACCCATCTTAAGTAACACACCCGCCAGGATAACGCTCACCTCGGTTGGTGCATCGGTATGCGCATCAGGCAGCCATGTATGCAGCGGGAACATTGGTATCTTGACCGCGAACGCGGTGAAAACCAGCAAGAACGCGATCAGTTGTAGGCTAGCCGAAACACCGATCAGGGGTATCTGCACATTGCCAAACAACAGATGCGTCGACAACAGGTCCAGTCGCGCCGTTGTACCACCTGATTGCACATAGACCAGGATAAAACCGGCTAGCATGAAGACGCTACCAAAGAACGTGTACAGCAGGAACTTCCATGCTGAATAGATACGTCCGGGCACACCATGCTTGATCGCCTCATTGCCCCAGATGCCGATAAGCAGAAACATCGGTGCCAGTTCCACTTCCCAGAACAGGAAGAACAGGAATAGGTCGAGCGAGACAAAGACACCCATCACACCTGTTTCGAGCAGAAGAATGAGGGCCAGATACTCTTTGACACGCGGCTTCTCCCAGCCACCTATAATGGCGAGCACGGTAATAAGCGCATTCAAAACGACCAGTGGCAGACTTAAACCGTCGATACCAACAAAGTAGTCGATATTGAAATGGAGCGAGCCAGCGTTGAAGTTTATCCATGGAACGTTGAACGAGTCAGGCAAATTTCTTATGTCGCCAAAGGAGCTAAAGCCTCCATTTGCCAGAATACGAAAGAATATAGCTATCGAGAGCGCGAATACCAGCAAAGAGAATACAAGCGCGATCCAGCGCGCAATTCTTACTGGCGTCGCATAGACTCCTACCGCACCAATGACAGGCAGCAGGAGAAGCCAGGTTATATCACTTGTGAATATGTTCATCCTGTTTTCCTTTATCCTTACTACCTTGTGAAGGCCACAATCAACACTACCGCCAACAGCACCGCAATACCACCGAAGAAGGTAATCATGTAGGACTGCACCCTACCAGTCTCGGTTAAGCGAATGTCACGTCCAAGCGTTGTTACAAGCCGTGCCACACCGTTGACAATGCCATCGACAACATAGGTGTCGAACGCTTGCTCGACGTGTGATAGCCCCAACACGATGTACCTGATAATCCAACCATACAGGTCATCAACATAGTAGCGGTTGTACAAGATGCGGTGTATGGTACGCAGTGCCGCATTGCTCTCTACAATGTTGTGCAGGCGTTCGGGGTTCAGGCGTGCATACATAAAGTACGCGATCACAAGACCTGCCAATGAAACTACGATACCTAGATAGGTTAGAGGATCGGTAAACAATTCACCAACGCGCAGTGACTCAGCTTTATTGGAAACGTATGGGAAGAACCCAAACCAGTAGCCTGCGATCACTGATGGAATTGCTAACAGAATCAACGGAATAGTCATCGTCTGTGGTGACTCATGCGGCTCGCCAGCACCTCGGTAAGTTCCGCCCCATAGACCACCAAGTTGACCATCAGGGCCACCAAAGGCCAGGATGAATGCGCGTAACATATAGAAAGCTGTCAAGCCAGACGTACCAAGCGTGATGATGAACAAGGCCCATTGTCCACGCTGCGCTGCCAGACCAATAATTGTCTCTTTACTGAAGAAACCCGAGAAGCCAGGGAAACCGGAAATTGCCAGCGTAGCGATCAACCATGTAATCGCGGTAATCGGCATTCTCGGTCCAAGACCACCCATCAAACGCATATCCTGCACCTCTTTATGTGTGGCATGGTGCAAAGAGTGCAATACACTGCCAGCACCTAGGAAGAGCAGCGCCTTGAAGAAGGCGTGTGTAAAGAGGTGGAACATACCAGGACCCGTCCCGTATACCTCGGGAGTACCGAGACCCGAAACACCCAGACCAACAAACATATAGCCAAGCTGACTGATCGTCGAGAATGCCAGCACACGCTTGAAGTCAGATTGCACAAGCGCGATAGTCGCCGCGAATAGTGCTGTGATGCCGCCAACCCACGCAACGGTAAGTAGCGCGGCAGGACCGCCCAGGACAAACAGTGGGAAGGTACGAGCCACCATGTAGACGCCAGCCGCGACCATCGTTGCCGCATGGATCAGCGCACTTACCGGCGTTGGACCCTCCATAGCCGATGGCAACCATACATGTAACGGAAACTGCGCGGATTTACCAATCGCGCCACAGAAGACCAGGATCATCGCCGTTGCCAGCAAGCCCTGATTCATGGCCTGTGCTTTTGTAAAAAGTTCAGAAAAGGTAAAGGTGCCAGTATTGGCAAAGAGTATCATGATACCGATGATAAAGCCAACGTCACCAATACGGTTTGTGACAAATGCTTGCATAGCCGCATTCGCTGGCGCTGGACGCTGCTCTTCCGGCTTAGCCTTCTTGTTGATCCAGAAACCGATCAGCAAGTAAGAGCTTAAACCTACAAGCTCCCAACCGATGAAGATAACCAGGAAGTTCTGCGCAAACACTATGACCAGCATGGAGAAGGTGAAGAGCGCAAGATATGCGTAGAAACGCGCATAGCCCGCCGAGTCCTCCATATAGCCCTGTGAATAGTAGTGCACCAGCAGCGAGACCGTTGTCACCACCACCAGCATCGCAATAGCAAGTGGGTCGAGGTGAAAGGCAATCGTATAGTTGCCAACGTTCCCCGGCTGCGTAAACCAGTTATACGAAAAGACATCATACCCACGCTGCTGAAATGCGCTGTCGCCCAGCGAGACGAAGAGTAAGGCCCAGGAGTAAATAGCGGCAAGGAGCATGATACCGATACCAACATAGCCGCTTAGTACCGCTCCTGTCGAAAGATGCGCGACCTTGGGGTCCTCATCGTCATCCTCGCCAGAGTCGTCAAGATTTGCACCGTGCACCGCGGCAGCGTGGTCCTCGGCATGAGCAACAGAGTCCTTCGAGACTTGGTCCGCTGCCTTGCTAGTCAAACCGGGGACAGTGGCATAAGCCAGTTCTGCTCCAGCGTGTGCCTCTTGTTCGCTACCCTGCACATCGTGAGAACCATGACCATCGTGTGTAACAATACTCGTCTTCCTTGGACGGCTTAACATGTCCCAGACGCGGGTTCCAAACACGATAACGACAAAAGACAGGAGTGGCGCGAATAAGACCAACCATGAATATGCATACATAGCGTTCACCACTTCATCATATCAATTTCGCTGACATCCACAGTATCACGTTTGCGGTAAATTGAGATAACCATCGCTAGTGCCACCGCCGCCTCAGCCGCCGCTACAGTGATAATGAAGATTGCGAAGATCTGGCCAGTCAAGAGGCTTGAGAAATCTATTCCATTGGCCTTGACATGGTTATAATAAGAAAAACCAACTAGCGTAACATTGACCGCATTGAGCATGATCTCGATACCCATCAGTACCGCGATCGCATTGCGCTTGGCAATCGCCCCATACAGTCCAATACAAAAGAGAATAGCACCAAGTACAAGAAAATGATTTAGTGTAAGACTCATAAGGTATTAGTCCTCCCTACCAATAACAATCGCGCCAATAATAGCAACGAGCAAGACAAGCGACGCGACCTCAAAGGGGAGCACATAGCTGTATCCAACCGGACTGTAAAGCAACTGCCCGATACGCACAACATTGTTCACATTCCCCGGTAACGCGGCGGCAGCACCTGCATCGCTTACCGCACGAGGACTATTCATCTCGGCGTAAATAATGCCCGCGCCAACCAGAATACTCACAAGCGCACCTAACCACCACTGCCTGCTGACAGGATTAGTTGATAATGGGCCTGTGACACGCGTTAACATGATTGCGAACAGAATAAGAATGGTGATCGCACCGACATAAATGAGGATTTGCACAATACCAATAAATTCAGCATTGAGCAAGAGATAAATACCTGCAGCCATCGCAAATACGATCACCAGCGACAACGCGCTGTGTACGATATTGCGAAGACCCACCACCGCCAGTGCTGATCCCACCAGGATCACGGCGATGATCCAGAAGACAAGGGTGGCAAAGTCCATAACGAAATAACCTCCACGTGACGCTGGATTGTAACTTCAAATCTTAAGAGGCGAAGAAAAGAATATTACATCCTTGTTGAATATTTTCCGTATGTGTTGTAGCATCCGTTGCACGGCATGAATAAAGCTATAGAGCCGCGCATATAGTTCCTCTTGCGATTCTAACAAAACAAATGGTTTGTGACAAGGGGAAATGACATGTATTCCTTCGCGCTACTCTTTAACACGTTTAAAGAAGGCACATGCAATACATCCCAAAAGCGATTTGGGACGTATAGTCTAATGATATATACAAATTGCTCGATGATTATGATATACTTTTCGTTGGACATCTCAGCCATTGTTCATATATCAGAAGGCATTAACAGCATGAGCGTAACGCAAACAGCAGCGACTGAAGACGCTTTTGATAATATAAAATGTAGAAATTGTAATAGTGTTTTACCTCCAGAGGCGACATTCTGTAGTACTTGTGGTGAACGCGTACAGAAACAGAGCCAGCAAGCAAGTACAGTCTCTCAGGTCGATACAACCAATATCGCAGAACGCTATCGTATCACGTCTCTCATGTACCGGAGCACATTCATTCGCGTATTCCTGGCGATGGATATGCTGCATCAACGCGCCGTTATACTACGCGATATAGACATCAGCAGTTTGGACGATGATGCCAAACTACAGGCTGTACAAGCAGTACAACAAGAGTATGATGCCCTCCGGCGACAGCGCATCCCAGACGTGACCCCGCTCATTGACCTGCGCTATTTCCAGGAACATCTTTACTCTGTTGCTGGTTGGCCTTTTCCCCTGCCTGAAGACGAGAGCAGTAAAGCTTTTACCTACACACTCCATGACCTTCTGCAAAGCGGCATAGGACTTCCCGGAGAAGGAGTAACTCTCGCGTGGCTTCATCTCCTATGCGGAGCTGTGGCGCAACTACACAACAGCGATATAATACTGGGCAATCTCGACCCAGCAACGATTGTGGTCAGCGATGGGAACTACGATGGCTTGCCCGCACTTACTGTCTCCTGGCTTCCCTGGACTGTCCGCTCCTTGCTCAGTCCTTCAAGTAGCAGCATCGAAGGTCCCTTTGTGGCACCAGAAGCCCGGCTCGCACCCGCAGAGCCACGGTCCGACATATACAGTCTCGGTGCCTTGCTCTACCTGCTCCTTACAGGTTCAATTCCCGATGAGCCATCACCCTCTATGCAACGCCCATGGCACCGTTTACGGGAGATAAACCCACGCATCTCAGGAAGCATCGAAGCAATCGTAATGCGTGCCCTCTCCGTTGATGTATCCAATCGCTTCCAACGGGTTGAAGAGATGGAAGAGGCGCTGTTACTGGCCCTCGAACAACACTCAGAAACCCGACGTGCAACAACCTCAAGACCCAACAGCAGGAAAGCACAGGCCACGTCAAGCCCTAAGGACGACCCTGAAGAGGTGACAATCTCTATTGTATCCCTACAGTCACAACTTGCCCGTCAACTACAGCGGCAATTGCAAAATGATGATATCCAGGACGAATATACAATCACGCGCAACGCAATCGCGGACACCCCTACAATTTCCACCGCACACATTCGTAATGCTCTGCTAGAACACGCTCTTAATACTCCCCAGCCCGTCGGAGACGAGACCCTGCAAGAAGAGACAACTGCTCCACTTGCTGAAGCATTACCGGAACCAATGCCACGTTCAACTCCTGTACCAACCGAAGATACAAAGCGTGAAGCTCCTCTACTTCAGCGTCTGCAAGAACGCATCACGGGCGTGTTGCCTGCCTTTAAAGCAAAGCCTCGCCCTGCTACAATAGAACCACCGCAGGAACCTGTAGGCGACGCGAATACTCCCTCGTGGCTCAGACGCGTTCAGCGCTTCCTACTTGGTGAACAACAACATACGACGACGGCTGCTGCACTCATCGAAACGCCCCTACGCGTACAGCCTAACCAAAGTTATACAATTCGTATCTCCTTGATGGGACGCGAAGTGGCAAAAGCCTCTCCAAGCGCAAATAAAGGTTTTCAACCTGTTGGTCTAAGCTCAATAGTACGCGACGAGCATGTGCGCATCGAGGTGCGTTCAGCCATCTTCCAGAACTATGCCTATGTCGCGCAACGCACGGACGTACAAATGCCCGGCGAGGGCTTCGCCGCCGAGGTGCTCATCCCAATGCAAACATTCTCCGAAGGACCAAGCGGGCGACGCGAACGCCTGCACATCTTCTTCATGGACGAGATGCAGCGCCCACTCTACGAAAAGCCCTTCGCGATCGAAATCTTCGTCTCACGCCTCGTCCAATCCGGTCGCGAAGGGCATAACGTATTGACAATTCCTCTCTAGGGAAAATTGTCAATAAGAGAAAGAAACAAGACCTCAACAGTACAGCAGTGCTGCACTGTTGAGGTCTTGTTTCTTTCAACCAAATAAGAAGACGGTCGCGCCCATCATGGCATAGAGCAACATAAGCAACAAACCCTCAAGCCACACTAACTCCCCATCTTTTGTAATCTCGCTAAAAAGAAAGGTCGCAATCCCCAGCACTGCCAGCTCAACAATACTAAACACTAGATCAAGTCGTTTCGGCATAAATAGGCTCACCAATACCAGTACCGGCGCCATGAGCAGCGCTATTTGTATCGAGGAGCCAGCAGAGGCAGCAAGCACCATTCCCACACGCTTGTCCCACGCCATCGAGATCGTGTTGAAATATTCCGGAAGTCCACCAATCAAAGGAATAAACACCAGTCCAACAAATGCCGGGTTTAAGTGCAGCACCACAGTGACCGGCTCTATCGCCCCGACAAGTATCTCTGAAAGGATGGCAACACCGACGGTTGCAATGGTAAGGAACAGCAGGGCACGCCATAATGGGGCTTTCTTTTCCTCTTTTCGTTCGGTGCGGGCCTCTTCGGTCTCGGGCGGTCCCTTTATCACGTCTACCGTTCCATCAATCTGCTGTAGCATACCACTTTTATTGGCAACCGCACTTGTCGCGACCGTCTGCCGAAAGGCGAGCAGACGTGCGATAGCAGCCTCTGAGCGCGCTCCAATCAATGGTTCAGCCTCTTCCTCATCCCCCTTGTCGCGGACATGAAAGACGCTAAACAGAATGGACGCGACATATCCAAGCAACAAGAAGACAGCAATAAAGTCGGAGAGCAGTTCTCCGCGTTCCGTAATCAAGCTTTGACCGGAACGCGCCGCAAGCAGTTCCGCAACGGTTGGCAGCAAAAGACCACCTATACATAGGGCAAAGAGTGATGCATACTGGCTCGCGGGCCGTACCTCGAAGTTCAGACGCCCATGCTTCAAACCCCCTATTGTCACTGAAACGCCAAGCACTAACAGCGCATTGCCAAGAATGGTGCCAATAATAGAGGCACGCACCACGTCGACTAAACCCTGACTTAACGCAAGAATACCAATGATCAGTTCTGTCGCATTGCCAAAGGTCGCAAAGAGCA
>CAXTCR010000114.1:0-11841 GCA_964242555.1 uncultured Ktedonobacteraceae bacterium | reverse complement strand
ACAGTTGTACCTCCTATTGCCTTTTTGCTGATTCAAGCGCTTGGTGCGGTCGCTGTTGGACGTAGCCCTGTTGCGCTTGTTACTCTGGACTCTGGTCCAAAGGGACAGCAGATGCAGCAAATCTTTCATCAGGCCGATGTGTTCCGTGTTACTGATGCGACACCGGAACAAGCGGCCACGCTTTACAAAAATATTCAGGTTGTCGCGATAATTACTATTCCGAGCAATTTCACGCAGCGCGTTGAGGCTCATGATCCCTCGCCGGTTGATGTTCGTGTGAATAACCTGAATCTCGATTTTACAAATGACATTCGTCGCTCCGTACCAGACGCCATAACGCAGTTTTATCAAGCGCAGGGAAGTAGCAGTCCTATTAAGGTGACGGTGCGTGAGCAAGACTTGCGCGTGCGTGACGTGCAATTATTCCAGTATGCAGTCCTCCCAACAATCATTCTTCTCCTGACGCTTTCGGGCTTGGTGACGAGTAGTATCGCGACTGCTCGTGAGTGGGAGACGCGCACTGTGAAGGAGATGTTGCTTTCGCCGACCTCAAGTGCCGCGATCATTCTAGGTAAGGTCATCGCAGGATTTATAACAACATTCTTGCTCGGTTTACTCGTCCTGCTACTAGGTGCGGCTTTAAACTGGACGCGGCCTGAAGGCATTTATTGGCTTACTAGTCTGGTCATCCTTGCGATGATTGCCTTGTTTAGTACGGGTTTGGGAGTAGCGATTGGAGCGGCTTTACACAAGTCACAACCCGTTATCGCTATCTCGATCAACATTGCCATCTACCTGTTCTTCCTGGCAGGTGGCATAGGAGTGCTTGCCTTTGAACCGCTCTGGCTACAGAATATCGCAGCCTACATTCCTCTTACCTATGGCATTCATGCATTAGAGCAAGCCGTGTTCTACAGTTCATCCGATCTCTTTGGGCGCGATATGTTGATCCTAGGCCTATGCGCATTAGCCGCGTTAGGTCTGGGAGTGCTGTCGATGCGGCGAGGTATTGCGAGTTAGTCTTCCTGCTTCAGGAATTTTAATTGAATGACACAAAGGGCATAGACAGACATATGCCCTTTGTGTTGCCCGTAAGTTATATTTTCTTGCAAGGACTATGCCATCTTGTATAGTGCTATAGAAGAGGCAATCCTGCCAAGACGAAGTGTGGCGACCGGGGCAGGATTTTATAATGGTATCACAACAATGGTTGGTGGCGGACTTGGTTCAGCAATTGTTGGGGCTGTCCTTTCATCTACTGGTAGCTATACCGCAAGTATTCTTACCATCGTTGTCTTTGCGCTGTTTGCAGGTACGACGACGCTTATCCTGAGCATCTTCTTGAAATACTAGAGTCATACAAGATAAGTAGAAGCGGCGCCAAATTAGCCAACAAACTGATTCGGTGCCGCTTCTACTTGTTTAGTTTTCTACTCTTGAGCGGCCTGCTTTATCTCTTGTACTTGATGACAGAGGGTAGTGGCCTTCTCGAAGAGAAAGTGCTTATTTGCAGGCAACGGCAAATGGTGCACGATAGACAACACCTGGATCATCAGTGCTAACTTGTGCGTATGTATAGCTGTTGCCTTTAACTGGACTGAGGTAGCCTGCCTGTTTCACTAAAGCTGGTGCATCACCCACTTTTGCAATCAAGACTGGTGTAAACGCCCAGTTATCGGCGGGCACTAAGCCGCCAATGGCACGTCCAAGCGCACGGTGTTCGGCTTCGATACAAGCAATCTGAGCCGCAATCTGTGACAGGTCTGGACGGCTTTGCAGTCCAAACTCCTTCACTGCTGCTAAAAATGCGGAATCGAAGACGCCCTCAAGCTGTTGCTGTGTCTGAATGAACAATTTGAGGTGCTCAAACGTAGCTTGACCATTTGGAAAGCTGAAGGTGCTGGCAAGTACTTTACCGCCTGCACTTGCAAAAAAGTTTTCGTGGATTTGCTCTTCGATCAGTGCTGCACGAATATATTCTTTGTCAGCACCGCTAATGCCTAATTTATCAGCATGCTTGAGACCATTAGTGTAAAAGGTAACGGCAAGGCGCTCTGCTGTGCGAGCAATAGTAAGAATATCAGCAATGGGAGTAATACAATTGTTTGCACCATGAGCACTTGCTGACTGACCTTTACTAAGAAAAACTTCGCCTGCTGCTGCAAGTCCTGCGACTCCAACTGTTCCTGCGACTGCACCTTTGATCAAGTTTCGACGCGACTTCAATGGCGACTGATTGAGATCTTGCATGTCCTATTAGGGTCCTTTCGATAATGTGTGATGAGTACTTTATGAGTAATACATCAGATGTTTCCTCTAATAAATACTAGAGGACCATACTTGAGAAGCAGTCTTTATGGAATACAGTTTCCACAAATTTACGTCTGCTCAGTGGGCGTGGTATGGATAGAGAGGTCGCAATAGGATGGCATAACTTCCTCTATCAAGATGTTGAAATGGAGATATTTCAGCGGCAAATTGATAAGCGTCTATCCATATATAGAATAGCTTGACGATGTTGAGAAATGGTTGAGGTAACATTGAGATACTATTAAGAAGTATAGAAAAAGAGGCTATTTAGTAGTGAAATAAGCAGGTAACTTGTTATAGCAAAATTCGATTGTAGTTGATATCTACCTATAATGTTCATAGAGAACTTCAAGTTACCTCAACTTAACAGCCCCCACGGTTTGACGCGCCGTCTGGCCTTTTGCGCCTCCTGTGGATTGCCGAGTGCTTCATAGACATCGGCTTTGAGGGTCCATGCGCGTGCGTAGCTCTTGTCCATCTCGGTTGCTTCGTTGAGGGCGTCAAGGGCGGCGCGGTTGTGGCCGAGACGGATGAGAGCTTCTGCTTTATTGCACCATGCAACGGCACTACGGGGATTGACAAGCAAGGCGCGAGTATAGGCATCGACGGCACCGTTAAAATCATGCAGACAGGAACGAGCATTGCCTAGACCATTCCATGCCTGGAAGCTCTTCGGGTCGATGGTCAATGCTTGCTCATATGACCCAAGGGCTTCGGACGGCATGTTCATATCGAGCTGTGCGTCTGCCTTACCATTCCATGCCGCGACATACATTTTGTCGATGTGTAAGGCGCGTTCAAAGTGTACCAATGCCTGTTGATAGCGTTGTAGACGATTGAGCACGAGGCCCGCGCTGACCCAGACAACGGCATTATTCGAATCAATCTCGGTGGCGCGCTGGTATGCTTCAAGAGCCTTACGGTAGTTACCTTGATTGTAGAGGGCCGTGCCCTTGCCATTCCAGGCGTAGAAGTTGCGCGGGTCAATGCGCAGAGCCTCTTCGTATGCTTGCAGGGCCTGTGAGTAGTGCTGCTGTTTGAGATACGCATCACCTTCACGACATTTATCGCGGACATTGCCAGTGTTTGGCAGTGGGCGCGAGATGTAGTTGCCATTGGAGGCAGGAGTCTTGCCGTTTCCATTTGGCGTGACTGGAAGCGAGGAACTGGTGGCACCGCGAATGGCCTGTGGCGCGCGGATTTCGGGTGGTTGATTTTGCGTTGGCACGCGTATTTTCGAAGTCGCCACGGGTCGACAAGCCACATCAAAGGCATGCGTAAACTCTAGCATGTCGGCATAGCGGTCTTCTGGACGTGCTGCAAGCGCACGCTGTAAAACGGCATCGAGCGCGAGCGGTAGTTCGGAATTAAGCGATGAGACAGGGGGGATATTGCCACCGACCGGATCAAGCGGGTGATAACCAGTGAGCATTTCGTAGAGCACAATGGCGCTGCCATATTGATCACTGCGTGGGTCAACAACGCCAGCTGTCTGCTCGGGCGCCATATAGCCAATGGTGCCGCGTACGGTAACGGTTTTGCCAACGCGTGCTCCGGGTTCTAATGAGCGTGCGATACCAAAGTCTGTGATAACAAGGCGGTGATCTTCCTGGTGGAGCAGAATGTTTTCTGGCTTAATGTCACGGTGAATGACGGGACGCGGACGTGTATGTGCATAGTGGAGTGCCTGAGCCAGTTGATGAAAGTTTTGTACTGTTTCGGGCGCCGGCATTGGTCCCTTCACCTGAGCCAAACGTGTGCGCAACGAACCAGCAGTGTAGAGCGGCATTACGAGAAATACAACGCCATCTTTTCCATACGTAGATTGACCATCCTTGCCGTAGTCAAGAATTGGCGCGATATTGGGATGATCCAATGTCGCAGCGATTCTCGCTTCTCGTAAGAAATGGTCTCGTTCATTTGATGTCGTTTTGCTTGGCAACAGCACTTTGATTGCGATGCGGCGCGAAAGGTTCTGATCTATGCCACGAAAGACTGCCGCATATCCACCCTTACTAAGTAGGGCCTCGACAAGGTACCGTCCCGCGAGAGAGGTATCTAAAAGCGGCAATGCACATGCTCGACAAAACAGATCGCTGTCCCGATTATCATACCCGCAGTCTACAAGATCGGCGCAGCGTCGCATTCCCTCCTCCGGTCATAGGGTTTAATCCCTTCTTAACGAGTACATAAGAGTACATAGAGAGTTTAAATAGAGAAAATAGTATAGATTTTATGCTTCGATAGGTCGCATGTGTTGCTCTAATGATCGTGCCCATTCCTGGCACGTTTGTGCTTCTTGTTTTCTCCCCAATTTCTCAAGCACAACTGCTTTATTGTACCACGCATCCGGTTCTTCTGGTACAAATGATGTTGCCTGGTCTAAGGCGGCCAGTGCCTCGTCCATTTTCCCAAGTGCGAAGAGCGATAGGCCTTTATTATTCCATGCTGCTATATAGTGTACATCAATACCGAGTGCGCGGTCAAAAGCGAGAAGAGCTTGGTCATAGCGTTTGAGTTCGTGTAGCAGACTTCCCTTATTATACCAAGCAGAGATGAGACCGTCGTCGAGCTGTAAGGCATGGTCATAGGACTCCAGCGCATCCTCATACATATGAAGTGCGGCAAGCACATTTCCTCGATTATACCACGCACCTGCTAATCCTGGGTCTAGTTGGAGGGACTGATCATAATTTGCTAATGCCTCGGCAAAGCGACGCAAATCTCGCAGGTCATTCCCACGGTCAAACCAAACAGATGCGTTCTCCGGCTCTAGCTGGGTAGCGCGTTCATGCAGCGGAAGTGCTTCCTCGGGTCTCTTTAAACGCCGGAGAATATTGCCCTTGGTATCCCACAATGATGCGCTATTTGTATTCAAAGCTAATGCACGGTCAATCGCGATCAGGGCTTCATCGTAGCGTTGTAAGGTGTAGAGCGTATCACTCATGGCTTGCCAGACGACACTTTGCTTGGGGTCAAGCAAAAGCGCGCGGTCAAAGGCAAGCAATGCTTCTTCCGGGCGGCCTTGCTCGGCAAGAGCCATACCGCGCCCACTCAACGCGTAGACGTAGTTCGGATTACACGTAAGGGCTTGCTCATAGCTGTACATCTCTTCGTGTGGACGATTGAGTTCGTGCAAAACGCTTGCCCGTGCGGTCCAGGTTTCTGGATTATTTGGTTGCAACGAGAGTGCGTGGTCATAGACCTTAAGCGACTCATCGATATGCCCAAGGTGAAAGAGGGTTATTGCTTTACCACTCCAAGCTTCGACTGATGTGGGATCGACAAGGGTTGCCTGTTCATAGGCCGCACCTGCATCCTCATAGTTGCCTTGAGCGTATGCCTCATGGCCCTCTTCTAGCCAATTACGTTCCTGAGGCTGCTCTGTAGAGGAGGGTGCTACCTTTACAGGAGGGACAGCAAGACGTACTTGAGTAAGTACATCCTCGTCATCAAAGAAATCAGCGTGCAAGTCGGGAATGGGTGTCACCTTTGACCCAGGACGCTCCTGTTGAAAAACATCTCCGTCGACTCGTGCAACAATGTGTGGACGTGAAGCATCGTTGGCGTTTGCCGTTAACGATTGTTCTGTCTTGACGAGAAAGGCAACTTGGCCATCTTGTCCGTAGTCGACGACACGAATGCTCTCTGGATCATTGATCGTTGCGGAGAACGCCACAGCCAGTTCTGCATCCTGTAGGAACCCTTCGCGCTCCACTGCGCTCGTCTCGCGGGGGACAAGGGCGCGCACAGTCACCGGCCCTTTGTTATGATGATCGAGTGCCTGTAGTGTAACAATATTTTTCTCTTTGTTTGTGAGTGTTAGGACCTCGTAGCGACCAAGGAGAAAAGCTCTCCCTAATGGTATGCCGCAGCAAGCGCAGAAGCGTGCCCTATCGCGATTTTCTGCTCCACATTCTTCTTTATTTAAACATTGTGCCATCTGCCGTTCCTCTTCCCTATCCTGCACGCTGGTGATATTCGTCATCCAGGTATTGGTTGGCTCTACTGTACGAAAATAGTGCTGTTTTGTCAATACGGAAGGGACTTTCTACGCTTGATACCAGATGTGATAGATTACACCATATGTATCATCGCTCACAAACATAGTGCCATCCGTATCAAACGTCACACCCGTAGGTCTACCCGAAACACTGCCATCGCCAGCAAGCCAACCAGTTGCGAAATCTTCGGCTGGCCCCGCAACCTGTCCATTGTGTAGTGGAACGCGTACTATCTTATGTCCTGTTGGGGCGCTTCTATTCCAGGAGCCGTGAAACGCAATGTACATACTATCGCGGTAGGATGCGGGAAACTGTGTACTAGCGGTAGGATAAAACGCCATTCCTAATGGGGCCGAGTGGGCCTGCATCTTCACTAGAGGCTGTTGTACTCCGGCGCAAGCATTGGCCGCCTGCCCAAACTCTGGATCAACAATCGTTCCGGCATGACAATGGGGCCAACCAAAGTCTCCTGAGTCAACAAGTGCATAGACGGTTTCGGGCGGAATGTCGTCACCAAGCATGTCACGTCCATTAACATCCACCCAGACTTGTCCATTCCATGGATTGACCGCCATACCAACCGCGTTACGCAAGCCCCTGGAATATTGTCGTCCACCAGTACCATCCATGTTGTATCTCCATATTGCCGCGCGATGTGGGTTCGACTCGATGCAAACGTTGCAGTCAGAGCCAATGGAGACGTAGATATGATTGTCGGAACCAACCAGGACGGTACGTGTGCTATGCTGTCCTCCCTTTGGCAAATCTGTGATGATACGTTCGACAGGTCCCACTTTAAGGTCGTTGCTCAACGTCATACGCGCAATGCTTGCACCTTCACCAACGTAGAGATATTCATTATGCACCACGAGGCTTGTCGGGTCTTGCAATCCGCTTACAAGCGTCATTGGACTTTTTGACTGTGCAGTGGTTGCTCCTTTGGGATATGCCACAATCGAACCAGCACCTCTATTGGCTACGAGTAGCACGCCGTTTGGTCCAATTGTCATAAAGCGTGGCGAATTGAGTTCGCGTGCGTACACACTGATCTGAAATCCCTGTGGCAGTTGAAGTCCTGGAATGCTTGATCTGCCAAGGGAGGGTGTGGTTGGAGATGGTGTGCTGGCAACTGGTGTTTTTGCTGGTACGCTGGTCGGTGTTGATGCTTGCGGTAGTGTGTTGGAACTGTTTGAGGAGGCACAGCTCACGAGAAACATTATACACAAAATAAACCAGATAGATGAAACACGTTTCATACTTGCACTTCCTTATAATAAACGAAGAATAAGTGTTCTCTATGCAAAGATTTCTCTGCAACTATAACGAGTTAGCACGGAATATGCAAGTGCAACCCGAATATATGTGCCAAATAACCCTGCATTTGTTATATAATGGAGGGAGAAAAAACTGTTTAAGGAGCGCCAGGGAAATATTCGCCTCACATCTTCCTTCTCTGTGGCTTCGGACTAAAGGACTCAGATATATGACATACAATGATGTATTTGGCGCGCGCTCGACCGTTGAGGGCGCATATGGCTCGATAACCTACTACACATTAGCGGCACTGGCTCAAAAGGGCGTAGAAAATCTCCAGCGTCTGCCCTTTACGATCAGGATTGTGCTAGAAAACCTCCTTCGCAACGCTGGCAATGGTATCGTCTCCGAGGATGATGTGCTTTCACTGGCGCGCTGGACGCCGGGTCATGCCGCAACCTCTGAGGCCGAGTATCCCTTTATGCCGGGACGTGTCCTCTTGCAGGATTTTACCGGTGTGCCTGCGGTAGCAGACCTTGCCGCAATGCGTTCGGCGGTGGCGCGTATTGGCGGCGACCCACAAAAAATCAATCCCCTTGTACCCGCGGACCTCGTCATTGACCATTCGGTACAGGTCGACTCGTTTGGTTCGACGTTGGCCTTTGAGCGCAACGTCGAGCGCGAATATGAGCGCAACAGCGAACGTTATGCATTGCTCCGCTGGGCGCAGCAGGCATTTGATAATTTCCGCGTTGTGCCTCCTGGTACAGGTATTGTGCATCAAGTGAATCTTGAATATCTCGCGCATGTTGTCCTGACGAAGGACGAGGATGGGCAGACCGTTGCCTATCCCGATACGCTCGTGGGCACCGACTCGCATACAACCATGATTAATGGGTTGGGCGTGCTTGGATGGGGCGTTGGCGGTATTGAGGCCGAGGCGGTGTTACTTGGTCAACCACTGTATCTGCTGACACCAGAGGTGATTGGTGTGCGCTTGACCGGCGCATTGCCAGAGGGTTCTACCGCGACAGACCTTGTGTTGACCGTAACACAGATGCTGCGCAAACGTGGTGTTGTTGGTAAGTTCGTCGAGTTTACTGGTCCTGGCTTGAGTCGTCTCCCGCTAGCCGACCGCGCAACCATTGCCAACATGTCGCCAGAATTTGGTGCTACAGCGACGCTCTTCCCCGTTGATGCCGAGACGCTGCGTTATCTGCGCGATACCGGGCGTGATGAGAAACTCGTTGAACTCGTCGAACATTACACGAAGGCGCAGGGCCTGTTCCGTACTGATGAGGCAGTCGAGCCACAGTTTGACGACCTGCTCGAACTTGACCTTGCGACAATCGAGCCGAGCCTTGCCGGTCCACGCCGGCCACAGGATCGCGTGCCAATGCAGAACCTGAGCCAAGTCTTCCGCACTGCCTATTCAGATCGCTTTAAAGAGGCAAAGGACGAGGTTACGTCTGCAAATGCCGTCAATCGCTACTTGGGCGAGGGCGATCCACAAGGTCAGGTCGACCCGGTTGTACAAAAGGAAGAGGCCGAGAAAAAACTTGTTGCGGCGCAAGCTAATGGCAATGGTAACGGGACGAATGGACATAATGGACATGATAAAGATGTACTGGTTGAGGTAGCTGGTTCCCAATCGCACATGACGAATGGCTCCGTTGCTATCGCTGCTATTACTAGCTGCACCAACACCTCGAACCCCTCCGTCATGGTTGCTGCTGGTCTTGTGGCTAAGCATGCAGTTGAGCGTGGCCTCTCGGTGAAACCAACTGTAAAGACTAGCCTCGCCCCTGGTTCACGCGCGGTTGTTGACTATCTTAAGAACGCGGAGTTGTTGCCTTACCTTGAGGCGCTGCGCTTCCATCTTGTAGGCTATGGCTGTACTACGTGTATTGGAAACAGTGGTCCGCTCTCCGAGCCAGTGGCTGAAGCTGTTCAGGACAACGATCTTGTTGTAGCGGCAGTGTTGAGCGGCAATAGAAACTTCGAGGGACGTATTCATCCACAGGTGCGTGCGAGCTTCCTGGCTTCACCGCCGCTTGTCGTGGCCTACGCGCTTGCTGGTACTGTCGATATCGACCTGACGAAGGAGCCGGTTGGCATGGATATCAACGGCGAAAACGTCTACCTGAAAGACCTGTGGCCTTCACAGGAAGAGGTACGAGATGTGGTTGCCTCCTCGCTTTCGGCGGATATGTTCAAGGAAAACTATGGGCATGTCTTCGATGGGGACGAGCACTGGCAGGGACTCTCGAACTCGACGGGTGCGCTGTTCCAGTGGGATACCGATTCGACCTATGTGCAGGAGCCGCCATTCTTCCAGAACATCTCGGATACAATCGAGCCGGTGAAGGATATTCACAGTGCGCGTGTGCTGGTCATGGTTGATGACTCCATTACGACCGACCATATCTCGCCTGCTGGCAACTTCGCGCCTACCAGTCCTGCGGGAAAATACCTGCTCCAGAAGGGTGTGCAGAAGCGCGACTTCAATACCTATGGTGCACGGCGTGGCAATCACGAGGTCATGGTTCGCGGCACGTTCGGCAATATTCGCTTGCGCAACAAGCTAACCGATAAGGAAGGCTATTACACTGTTCACTTCCCCGAAGGGGAGCAGACGACCATTTATGATGCGTCGGTGCGTTACCAGCAAGATGGTGTGCCGCTGATTGTGATCGCTGGCAAGGAATATGGTTCCGGTAGCTCCCGCGACTGGGCGGCGAAGGGACCGTTGCTGCTAGGGGTACGGGCCGCGATTGCCGAGAGCTTCGAGCGCATCCACCGCAGCAACCTTGTTGGTATGGGTATTCTGCCCTTGCAGTTCAAGCAGGGTGAGAGCAAGGAGACGCTTGGCCTCACGGGACGCGAGACGTATGATATCGAAGGTATCGAGCAAGGCTTGAAGCCGCGCCAGGAAGTGACCGTCAAAGCGACACGCGAGGATGGTTCTACACTAACCTTCACGACGATTGCACGCCTCGATAGCCCTATCGATGTAACCTACTACCAGAACGGTGGTATCCTGCCAACGGTCTTGAGAAGGTTGATGAAGGACTAGTTTTGTTTGCGAATGTAGGGACCGCTTGAGCACGTCCTTGTGCCTTTTCGATTGCTGGCACAAGGACGTGCTTAAGCGGTCCCTACTTGTGATGTGGGAAAGATGATAATTGCATGGCGAACGATTATCTCCTGTTTATACATGGTGTATATACACGTAGCAAGACACGCAATGCCTCATATGCTGATAAGCTCTTTGGTCGTATATATCGCAATGTGCGGAGCGAGATTCCAACGATACAGCTTGTAAAGGTTCCGCTCTAACGCTGGAGACTGCACAACGTAGAGTTTCATAGCCAACCGTCGCTATGTGCTATAATGGTTGAGCACTGAGAAGCACCATTGGGTACATTACGCTGTCTTTATTTAATTTTTCTCCTTTCACTCCGTCATACTATGTACAAATGGTGATCGTATCTTTGTTGTTCGAACACTATTTGTATCTGGCTCCTGTGTTGTACATGCGGTACGACATTTGCACAAGAGCAAGGAATCATTGCGATGACAGAAGTTGAAGACGGCTACATTGGAAAACAGATTGGCAATTACCGCATCACAGACCTGTATGATAGTGGCTCGTTTGGACGAATTTATCGTGCCACGCATATCTACCTGGCTAACCGTATCGTCGCGATTAAGGTCATGCACCTGAGTTATCTGGGTTCGCAACAGGAGCGCGAGAACTTTCTGCAAGAGGCGCGATTGCTGGAGATATCGAAGCATCCAAATATTCTGTCGATCTATGACCTTGGTGTAGATGACGGCTATCCCTACTTTATAGCTGAATTCGCGCCAAATGGTTCGTTGCGTAAACGCATCCTACGTGCAGCACCAAAGCCTTTGCCACAGCAGGAGGCACTTTCAATCCTCACTCAAATAGGTCAAGCGCTGCATTATGTACATGAGCAGTTGATCGTGCACCGCGACCTTAAGCCGGAAAACATCTTGTTCAACGCGAAGAATGAGCCGTTAATTGCCGACTTTGGCATCGCGGTCTTTTTAGAGTCGCATAAGACGAAGTATGTCAACGTTATTGGTTCGCCGCATTATATGGCACCAGAACAATTCGAGGGTTTTGCCAGTCGACGCAGCGATCAATACGCGCTCGCCTGTATTGCCTACGAGTTATTTACTGGTAGACCTCCCTTCACTGCTGGACACCCTATAGCTTTATGGAACAAACACCAGAACGAGCCAC
>CAXTCR010000113.1:0-11943 GCA_964242555.1 uncultured Ktedonobacteraceae bacterium | reverse complement strand
ACGTGGATGGCGCGCTTGAACTATATTGATGAATTGATATCAAGTAACCGCAATCCGCAGACAAAAACAAGCGATACAGTTGATATTCAAGGACTGATTAACGCCAACGGCATTAACTCACCGGAGCGTTTTGTAGACTTCTTCTGCGCAGTCTTATTGGATGGCGTAGTTGACAAAGACCGTCGTGCGCAATTTATCAACTACTTTACGCAGAAAAACGTGGGTAGGAGCAGCGCGCAGATCAAACTCACCAACGGGAAGAATTACCCGGTAAGCAACGTGCGCGGAACACTTTACTTAATCCTGGCATCACCCGAATACCAGTTAAATTAGGAGCAAAACGATGGGTCTCTCACGAAGAGCAATGATAAAAAATGGCATGTTAGTGGTCTCGGCTGGTATGGTGATGCCCGCAATCTTCAGTCGCGGCATCGCCTCGGCTCATGCGCAATCGCTTGAAGGTTCACAGATGGCACAGGCCGCTGGAGACCGTACACTTATCGTAGTGCAGATGGCCGGTGGCAACGATGGCCTCAATACGGTCGTCCCATTCACCGACGCAACGTATCACAAGATGCGTCCAACGCTTGGTATTAACGAGTCACAGGTATTGTCGCTTGACGGGCGTCTTGGTCTACATCCCAATCTCGCACCGCTTAAAAAGCTGTGGGACGATGGACACATGGCGGTTGTCGAGGGAGTTGGCTATCCCAATCAGAGCCTATCGCATTTCCAGGCAATGGATATTTGGCAAACGCTTGACCTGAACGGCACAGGGAGCGAAGGCTGGCTGGGCAAACTTGTCTCCGGCTGGGTCGACAAAGATGGCCATCCGTTCAAAACGCTTGATATCGGCGTACAGACCGCGCAAGCTCTATCTTCGATCAATGCACAGGTGCCAACAATAACGAGCATCCCAAGTTATCGCATTGCACCCGACCCGCTTGACGCGGATGGTGGCAACGCACGCCTGAAAGCTCTGATGAACCTGTACAACACCTATCCAAAGTCTTCGCCTTATGCCGCGCTCCTTGACACAACAGCGCTCGATGCCCAGGAAGGTTCACGTCAACTTCATCAAGCAGATGCACAGTACAAGGCGATGGCAACCTATCCAACAGGTCCCTTCGCCGCAGGTCTTAAAGTACTGGCAGAGGCAATCGTACAGGGTCTCGGCTTACGCATAGGCTATGTTACGCTTGGCGGCTTCGACACTCACGCCAATCAACAGCAAACGCATGCGACCCTGATGAAGACGCTGGCCGATGGCCTATCCGCTTTCTATACCGACTTATCAGCACATGGCAAGGCCGATAATGTTGTGGTCATGACGTGGTCCGAGTTTGGGCGGCGCGTCGAGGAGAACGGCAGCCTCGGCACCGATCATGGTACTGCCGCCCCTATGTTTGTGCTCGGCAACCCGATTGTCAAAGGCATCTACGGCGAGCCACCAAGCCTGACCAGTCTCGACCATGATGGCAACCTGAAATACACCACAGACTTCCGCTCCGTCTACGCTACAGTCCTTGATCGCTGGCTCGGCGCATCCTCAAAAGACGTGCTGGGCGACTCGTTCGGTTCACAGAATTTTCTGGCGCAGTCGTGAGGTAGTATACGCGGTAAATCGGCATGACAACGGACGCCCTGAAGGTGGTCCCTACGAAATCTCGCCCGATTTCGTAGGGACCACCTTCAGGGCGTCCGCTTGTAGCAATTCATTGCTTATTTGCTTAGAACAGGAAGCCCCAATCATACTGACTAGTGGAGACACCCCAGTCGTTCTGAAAAGTCGAGTTGAGCGTGGCAATGATAGTGGGATCGGAGAAGAGGACACCGAGTTCGCGATTGTTGTCAAACGAGTTGCTCGAGATGTTGATGGAGCCAACATAGGCGTTGGTGCCATCAGCAACCATCATCTTGGCGTGCATGATGAGTTGTGGGTCTTCTTTGACCTGCGCGCCACCTGCCTTGATAACCGAGATACCGGCAGCGTTAGAGTCTGTGCTACCACTTTGTGGCGTTGGTAGAATAACCTGCACCTTGACACCGCGCTGGGCCGCGCTTGCGATAGCCTGCTCGGCGGTGCTATCCTGCATCTCTTCGGCCTCGATAATCAACGTTGACTTCGCGCTATTGATAAAGTTTACAAAATCGTTGCGCGAGTTGTCTGGGCTAATCACAAGATTGGGATTAGTGACGTGCTCGGCGGTGCGGTTCCAGTCCGCGTTGAAGATGTCAATCGTGCCCTGTACATCCTGAGGCGTCGAGTCGATGATATCATATTCACGATTTTTGCCTGTTGAGATGGCCGAAAGCGTGAAGTTGCTGGTCATGATAAATGCGGTAGTGCTGTCGATAACCATGCCTTTTTCGTGTGTGTACCTAAAGGAAGGGTTGCTTGTCTGCGCCTTGGCTCCAGCTGCATTAAGCGCGTTAATCGTAGCCGTTGGTGAGCCACCGCCGTAGGGATGAGGATCCAGCATGACGCGTACATCCAAACCACGTTTCGCTGCATTCTCCAACGCTGTAATAACGTTATTGTCGGTCATGAGATACATCTCAAGCCAGACGGATTTCTGGGCGTTATTGATAGCGTTGAGAATGGGGGCCTCACCAGCTTCTGGTTCCACAAATACCTGTAACGATTGTGAACCTGTTGTAGGAATTGTGGTTGGCGTCATACTAGCCGTTGGCGATGGGCTAATGGTTGCCGTTAGGCCAACAGTTGGCGTTTTTTGTGGTTGTGGTGTCGGTGTTGGTTTGCGACGAACAGGTGTTGATGTTGGACGCTTCTTGAAAGAACTGGCGGTCAATGTTCCCTGATTGGCGTTGTGAGCAAGGGCAAACTGACCAAATGCGAATGCTGAGAGGAAGATGCATAGCAGCGCACCTACGAAGGGAAGAAGCAGCTTACTACGAGAACGGAATCTACGAAGCATGAATTACTCCTACAAATAATCACTAGTGAAAGCATCAAAAAAGAATGTGCTTCCAGAAGGAATAAACTCTTTGCTGCAATAATTTCTCTTGCCCTGTCATTGCCTATACTTCGCTGCTATAATATGACGGATAGAAATTTCTCGAAGAGAGTATAGAAGCGGAAGATAGCCATGTCTCAAGATATACAATCACCACAAACTTCGGAACCAGAGGCTCGGACAATGCCTGATACTCCAAAGAAGCGGAACCTGTTCGCACGTCTCTCTCCGCGTGCGCGCACAATTATTGCTATTGCAGTAATCGCGATTGCCGTTGTACTTGCCTTTCATGGTCCCTCAGAGGGTGAGTCAGATAATGCTACGGGCGACCCTGCATTTGTTCCAACGGTCGGTATCACAAATCAGGTTGATACAGTGATGCTAAACAAAAGTGTCGTTGTACAGGGACTGAACCTTAGAGTGTCGCAGGTAACGGAGGCATCAAAATTCTCTGACGATCGCAAGCGAGCTGGCACCTACACAGTACGCGTGATGATGCATGCGAAAAATACAAGTTCTCAACCTATTGGCATCCAATATGATTCCTACCTGAAACTAGTATTACCCAATGGACAATTGATCGCTCCAAAATACACTTCCTTGCTGCCGCTCACACTACCGAACGGTACGCGCGATGGATACTCCGATTTTCCTCTTGACTCGCAAGTACCTCTTTCGTCGCTCTCATTGCGTTTCGGCGGTGATACTACTATGACTTTTGCGCAATAAACATAGGAACAGAAGAATAACACAAACAGCAGGGTGTGCTGGGGCGCACCCTGCTGTTTGTGTTATTCTTCATTTGGAGCACCTACGCGCTCAACGCGATGCTGTACATCAGCCAGTGCTATTATTCTCTGACGCGAAGGTTCCAGTGCCTCAACAGCACTCTGCATCAAGTCTTCTAGCGTGAGATAATACTCAACCAGCACACGCTCTCCGCTCGTGGTGTGGGTAACGGTCTCTTCAAGCAGTGCCTGTGCCTCTTCATAGGTGCTAAGCCGTTGTTGGGCCTCTTCCAGTTCTTGTTGGGCGTGTTGCACTCGACCCAGCCCGCTCTCCTGGTGGCGTCGTGCGCGGCGCTGCAACCGCGTCTCTTGCGGCGGCTCCTCAAATGCCTGTTGTAGCGCCAGTGCAGCCTCGCCAATCTCCACGCTCGTCTCTACCTCGCGCCTCGTCAACCAAGCACGTACCGCATGCAGACGCACAAGCGTATTCGCGCTCTCCGGCAAGCGCAGGTTGTCGTCAGACAGTAGTTCGTCACTACCTATTTCGGGCGACTCATCGGGAAATTCATCGTTGTTCATGAGGAATACATTTCTCTCTAGCTAGTTGTCTATCATTTTCTTCCTCATCATACTACGTTGGTGCAAGATGTTTACACCTAGCTTACTTTCTAATAAGCATAGGTGCCGAAAGGGGGACAGCAAAAGAGAATGTTAAGAGCCATATACCGCCTGCTTAACAATTATAAGTTATACTACTAGAATAGAACTGTTCGTTAATCCAGAGAGAAACAAACATATGACTTCCCCTGTAACCTCAAATTCCAACACTGCCGATGTTATCGTCATAGGCGCGGGTGTGTTGGGAGCCTTCCACGCGTATTTTGCGTCTAAGAAGGGCTATAAGGTGCTTTTGCTTGAGCGAAACGCCATGCCTACCGATGCCTCAACGCGCAATTTCGGCATGGTGGTACAGTCGATTGTCGAGGCCGAGGGCGAGTGGGCCGAATATGCACATGCGACCCGTGAGATTTACGAGTCGATTCAACAGGAGTGCGATATTTCAGTCAAGGTTCCGGGGAGTCTCTACCTTGCCTCGACTGAAGCCGAGCGTGCTGTGTTGCAAGAATTTGCTCAACTCTACGCCAAAACGTACGCCTGTGAGTATCTGACTGCTGAAGAGGCACGTTATCGCTATCCATTTGCGCGGGCCGAGTACTGTCAGGGCGCGCTCCACTTTGCGAACGATTTTACAATTGAGCCGCACCGCCTGCTGAAACAATGGATACCATATTTTACTGTGCAAGAACAGGTGCGCTACATGCCCTTAACGACGGTCATTTCAATCGAGTCATCGGGTCAGCAGTGTACAGTGAAGGATGCACAGGGCAATACATATACTGCGGAGCAGGTATTTGTGTGCAGTGGTGCAGAATATCGTACGCTCTTTCCAGAATTTTTCCGCAAAAGTGGCATGCGTATCTGCAAGTTGCAAATGATGCAAACAGTTCCGTTTCCACCGCGCACACTACCACTCTCGATCCTCTCCGGTCTCTCGATCCTGCGCTATCCCGCGTTCAAAACGACACCCTCGTACGAAAAATTGCGTCAACAGCCGGTTGAGGATGATTTGCGCGACTACGGCATTCACCTGTTGTTTAAGCAGGCGGTCGATGGCTACGTCATTATTGGTGACTCGCACGAGTACAAAGACTTTACAGAGGCAAGCGCAACCGAAGAGTACACAAACAATCGCATCAACGATGCTATCCTGGGCTACGGCAAACGAATGATCTCGCTTCCGTCCTGGCAGATTGAGCAGACCTGGAACGGCTACTACCTGATCCATCCAGAGCGTGCGGTCTACACCGAGACATTGAACGGTAATATTCATATCATCACCGGTATCGCTGGCAAAGGCATGTCGACCGGTGCTGGCTTTTCGCGTCAACACGTCAATGATGTGCTTGCGTGATCGTACGTGTATGAAAATACATGTACGGGTCTGATATATCACATCCCGCTAGCCATCACACCCCTGATTGTTTATTTAAACAAGATTGAAAAGAGGAGAAACGATGGGACCAATAGAACTTGTTGTGTTTGATATGGCGGGCACAACCGTGCAGGACGACGGTATGGTGCTAACCGCTCTGGTCGATACGGTTCGTCGTCATGATCTGCCGGGGGAGCCGCAAGAGCTAAACAACCTGATGGGCATGAATAAGCGTGAAGTGTTTGCCATGCTTGCCGCACGCCGCTATCCAAATGAGACCACACGTATTGAGCAGGTCGCCGATGACGCGCTTGCAACATTTATTGGACATATGCAGGCGTCATACGATAAACGTCTTGAGGCTATTCCGGGAGCCGAGACAACATTTACCTTTTTGCGTGAGCGCGGCATCAAAATAGCCATTGATACCGGTTTTGATGCGACGATAGGAGGCTTGATTATGAAACGTCTGAACTGGCCAGGGCGTTTCGTGGACCTTGCAGTCTTTTCCACCGATGTGAAGCTTGGCCGTCCCGCACCCTATATGATTTTTCGCGCAATGGAGCAATTGGGGGTACTGGATGTTCACAAGGTTATGAAACTGGGTGACTCGCCCGCCGATCTTGAGGAAGGCTACAATGCTGGCTGTGGCGAGGTTATTGGTGTGCTCAGTGGCGCCCATACCGCCGAGTCATTGGGTAAATATTGGCACACACGTCTGATAAAAAGTGTTGCAGAATTACCCGCGTTGTTCGGGTGATGCGACCAAAGAGTGAGGGAGCTACAGTGTGAGTCCCCACAGGCATCACGCCCGTGGAGGACTCACACTGTAGCTCCCTCATTCCCTTATACCTGCCTGCCCTGAATGTAGCTAACAGCTTTCTCCCATGCACGCTTCGCGACAACTTTCCCCAGTGCCCTACCGGTAATATCGCCGTGCTCGAAGTGAATGCCACCATAGCGACGAGACAACCCAGCCTCGTTCGCCGCATCTTGCAAGGTGGACCAGGAAAGACGTATATCCGTTGCTGGCGTTGTGCCCGGCTCGATAACCGAAGTTTTGGCAGCTTTTGTGTAGGAATAGTTAAAGGAGGTGCTACCCGAAAATAGCGTAAGGATTTCCGCACTAGTCGCGCTAAAGATACTATGTCCAGAGAAGAACTCTGGAAATGGTGGTGTGAGAGCGGTTGCGGGCTGATAGGGTATCCATGTCTGACCAGGAATAGTCTGAGTTCCTTTATTGGGCCCACCCCAAGCGCGGACAGGTACATTATTGAACAAGTAACGAATAGCCGTGATTGGACGAACAGAATTGTAGTATCGTTTGGCATCCCAGGCCACAATGCTGGCGTCTAAGAGCGCATTGCCCAGGATAAAAAACATCTGCACGTCCTCATCAAGCGTATGTCTATCTCTCTTACCTATAACCTGAGCTAATAGGAACCAGTGACCAGGAGGGGTTTCTGATGCAGGCCCATCTTTCCAATATTCAGCAATAACTTTCTCCCTATCGCTAAGTGCTGCACTAAATACGAGTAGCTGTTGCGCCTGCTCCCGAAACTCGGGTGTCGTGAAATGGGCGGGACCTATAGTTGGTCTGAGGAGCCAGCCCTCAGCGAGTGCGAAAGGTGTAACACGACCCCATTGCGGTGTAGCAAATTTTTGTACAACAAATCCACCTTTGCCATCGGGCAGCTGTAGTGGTTGCCACCGATTGAGGTTGTTTACCACATCCGGTGTGTTTACCGGTGTGTAGTTCGTATAGTCAGAGTACGGACCCGGGTTGAGATTGCCCAATTGATTGGAACCATCGTGATGGCGGTAGTCAAGTACGGCTTGTGCCACGACATTGCCGACACCAGCGGGTGTACCAGTATCTGTAGACATGTCGTTAGGATTGTAGCCGAGGTGCTGCATCATTGTGCTAAAAGCAGCGATTTGGCTCGGCACAAGATCAACCAATGCGCGATAGGCGGCAAAGCTGAGGGCAATCGTTTTCTGGTAGTGATACTCGTGTCCATGTTCATACTGCCGTAGCTTGCCACCGAGACGGGTGCCAAGTGCGGATGGTGTATAGACGGCCCACGCATCATACATACATGTGCTGACGATTGCCAGTAGACGTGCCGCAACGGTGGGCGCTGGACGTGTATCACGTATCGCTTGCAGGACGACATTGATCCATTGAGCGGCAACTGTTGGGGGTGAGGATGGACTCGAATGACTGGCGAAGGTATTTTCTCGTTTGCCCTCTAAAAAGACTCCCACGCCTACCGCAGATGTGACTGCAATACCTACGCCGGTGCGTAGTACATTGCGACGGTTCCAGGCTCTGGGCTTTGCTTGTTCAATGCCATTCTGTTCAGGGGCAGCAGGTTTTTGGTCTTGTAACATATATTCTTGCTTTACTTTCTCTATTGCTAATGTATGAGTTATCTGTTGGAAAGAGCTTATTGTTCATCGTTTCCATGCCTCTTGCTACGAGACTAGAACGCTGTAGACGACTAGACGCAGGGTCGTCTGTTGCTGCTGGGGAAGCCAGACGCCCGCGCAAGTAATCAGATTGAGAAACGAACCAGCGGTATTGCCGAAAATACGAGCGAGAGGGGCTTGTTGTGGATCGTAGTTCGTCATCTCGACAACACGAAACGTCAACGTTTTCTTACCGCGCTGCACGACGAGAATAGTGCTGCCAATTTGTAAGGTGTGAAGCTTCCAGAAGACAGCAGGTGCTCCACCTGGACGATCAAGATGTCCGTCAACTACTGCGCTCCCTGTTTCGCCGGGATGGGATCCATATTGGTACCAGCCAACTCCCGTCCAGGGATTACGGCTGGGCACTTCCATAAAGCCTGCTGCGCTCTTGCCGACAGGTTCTATTGGAGCATGCACTCCAATAGATGGAATAACCAGCGCCACATCTGAGGCCTCAGGTACAGTAACTGCTGGTGTTGATTTTGCTTTAACTGGGCTGGTGCTATTACTCGGGCGGCTTTGGAGATGTGATGTTGTTGTAGATGGGGGGAAAACATCTTTCCCCACCCATCCACCAAAGACAAAACTTAGCGTGATAATCAAAGCAACGAGTGGTAAGGCACAAAGATACCAGTATTTGCGCAAGAGATTCATGAATAAACTCCTTTATAGAGGGGAGGCTAAATGATTAGCCGTGACCTGCGTTAAGACCAATCGCCTGTTGGCGGTAGCCCAGGCAGACTCGGAGGATTGCTACCACCTCCGCCACTTGGAATGGGCGTGCTTGTCGGTTTTGGCTTTGGCGTTGCCACAGGCGTAGGGTTACCACCACCACCCGTGCCTGGTGTCTTTGTGGCTGTCGGTTTAGGCGTCGGGGTTGTGCCTGGCGTAGGAGTGATGCCAGGTGTGGGTGTAGTTCCAGGAGTCGGCGTGACGCCAATGGTCGGCGTGGGTGTAATGCCAGGGGTAGGAGTCGGTGTGACACCAACGGTCGGCGTGGGTGTGATGCCAGGGGTAGGAGTCGGTACCACATTCACTACGATACTGTTTGAGCTACTATTGTTCAAAGGACCGCTATCATTTGGCGTACTCACAGTGGCGGTATTCGTTAGATTTCCTACAGCTGCGCTTGCTAGTATGCCTGTAATGTTAATAGTAGGCAGGGCAGTGCCTAAATTGACTGGATATGCACCCGTATATGTGGCTGTCATTGTCACAGGACTTGTTGTACTGCTCAGTGTAATATTCCAGTTTGTGCCACTTGCGGTCAATTGTTGTAGCCCGGCTGGTATGGGATCGGTCACAGTGATTGCATTAGATGCAACAACTGGTCCTGCATCGCTTGAATTACTTACCTGAAGATGGTACGTAACACTTTGTCCCACTTGAAATGAGTTGCCACCGGTATGGGTTTTCACTATCGAAAGGTCTGGTGGAAAGGTGAAGCCAAAGTCAAAATTGTAGTCGTTTTCACCTGGATTATGTGCCGCCACTATCGCTTGAGGATAGTTACCAGCGCCAATAGAGCTAGTGGGCTGGGGAAGCAAGCCTTTAGAGTCTATTGTGCCGCCATTTGTATCCTGAAAGGCACTGGTCAATTGATCCCCTGAGAGTGGTCCAGTTGTATAATCAGAAGGCTTATCAAGCTTGATTACGTATGAGGTATAGGGCGAGATAGAAAAGTAGTAGTATCCACGAGCGTCGGTCGTGGTTGTACTCAACAACGTTGTCCCATCGGCGGCATAGAGATGAACCGTGACATTTGCGATTGGCGTATCATCAGCGTCTTGTAGCCCGTTACCACGTGAGTCAAGCCATACCCGATCTCCGATCTCAATCGGTGCCGAATGGCAAAACGCGGTGAGCGAACCGAGGCCATTTGATTTAGAGAACGAGTTGGGATTGTTTCCCAGAACATAGATCTGAAAGTTATTGGTCTGCGCGCCCGTTGTATTATCAAACGTTCGTGTACCGCCGCTATCTATGTTTGTGGTAGGATCCATGGCCGTTGTCATAACACCGGGAAGGCCTGGAATTTGTAGTACACCACCAAGCGAGGTGTAGTCATGGTATGGTAGAAAGGGCTGTTGGTAGTAGTATTCGCCGTTCCCGGTTGTCGCGTGATGAGCGCCAAGTCCAGGTCCTAGACCTGTGTCGTGGCCATTTGTTTGAACGCCTCCACAGCTTGCATTGCTTTCCAATGTCCAACCTGATGTAATATCGCCCGGCGTTTGTAGACAGGCACGTAACGTATCTCCTGCGGTGATGCCGTTGTACAGGTTAGAGCCACCCGTTGGCGCTGGAGCATTTACTCCCATCTGATCGCCAAAACGGTCACGTATTCCAAGAATCATGTTGCCATTATCAAAGGCGATGCTCGATAGCATCGGTTGTGGATGCGTTGTATAGGAAGCAGACGCTGAAAATGTTGGCTTCCATGGCGTCCAATCTGCTGGATTTGTGTTGAGACACGCACTAGTACTATTTGCATCATTTGCACAAAGGCGCGTGTAGTTAAGCGGGAATTGCATCACCGGAGTGGTAACAAAACCATTGCTATCGGTGTAGGAAAAGACATAAGCTTGTAGCTTGGTCACGTCTCCAGCTGGTTGACTTTGTGTGATCGTGGACTCGGCGGAGCACACTGCTCCTACATAGACCTGTCCGCGATAGACCGAAACCGCAAATGGACGAAAATCGCTTGTGGGACAACTACTGGGAACGGGAATTGCTATGCGTGTAATATTTGCAGCAGATGGAGCAGCTGGAGCATTTGGTGCTGCACCAAGAGGCAACCGATACAGCTGTTTGTCATACAGGTTGACAGCGTAGAGCGTACTATCGTCCTCAGACATCGCCAATCCGCCAAGCGATATCTTCCCAACATTTGCATAGGCAGAGCCATCAGTAAAGTAGTTGTTCGTTGGGTCGTGCATATCAGCACCGGCAGTGTTTGAGCCAAATAACGCGTTGAGGTCTACAAATGGCGTGCTACTCACAACAGCATTCATGCTGTCTGCGCCACTGACACTGTAAATAGCTCCAGTGCTCCCATTGGGCTTAAATCCACTATGACGTTTGAAGTAAGAGGCCATGAACAGTGTATCGCTTGACCGTCGATAGGCTAGTCCCCATGTCGTGCCAACTTCTGGCGCGGTTGCTAACCCCATTGGCATTGCACCATTGCCACTACTGTTATAGGGAAAGCGCACTACAACGTCATCGGTTGTGCGCGTCTGGTCGCCTCTTACATAACAACTTGTTGCAAGCTCGGGGTTACTTTGACAATATTCCGATGGACGCTCCAAACCAAAATTAACTGTGTTCGTGCTATTAGCTCCATTAACAAAGGCAACCGAGGTCCCACCTACATGAATCGATGGTTGAAAGCCGGACAACGCAGGATTTGTGCTTGATGGTCCAAAGTTGGTGAATTGCACACGAGTAGGACCAACGCCACTTGGAATCGCAAGTGTATATTGCCCTAATGCTGAGCCAACGGTCTTCGTGATATCAGAAGCAACAACAGTATTTGCACTATTGTATGCTTTGACTGTAATACCATTAATGCCAGGATCTTGGCTATTCTGGACACCGTTTTGCTTGTAGTCGTCAAAGGCAGTGCCGCTAATGGTATAGGCATTTGGACCTGTCGCGTGGGCCTTGAGTGGACCGACAACAACAAATGCACCACTCAGTACTAAAACACAGAGTAATAAACTAAAGCCAAAGAGGGCCCAGCGAGTGCTGGCTTTCTGCAAGCTTTGGC
>CAXTCR010000112.1:0-11960 GCA_964242555.1 uncultured Ktedonobacteraceae bacterium | reverse complement strand
TGTAAAGGCTTTGTCAGAATGCCAAGCGAGATGATAAGCGTTGTAGCACCAGCAGGAGGATGCGAGGCATTGAACAAAATCATTAAACTTCCTGTTATACCAATTGAAAGTGCAGCGGCAATCACTCTAGGCCATGATACACCGATAAGAGTGGTAGGACCTGCATTTGTAAGACCTGTGACAACAAGGCTGAAATAACCAGCAAGTACACCTATTGCATGTCCGATAATTGTATTGCGTGGAGATGCTGCTGGTGCATTTGGTGTAGAGAAAGAGAGAAACACGGTTGGTCCAAGCGATGGAAACACAAAGGGCGAATGCGTGAACAGGGCTACAATGGACATGATGGCGATACTTATGGCACAACCAAAGAAGTCGAGGAGTACACGCTGAGATTTCGTTCGTTTTGTCCAGTCGTTTTGCATACTATTCTTTCCATACAGTACTAGGCCAATAGTTAGTTCAAAGAAGTAACTATTGGCCTAGCACTAACTCTACTCTGCAACAATAAGCGTTTGTGGCGCAGACTGCTTAATACGTGTCAATAAAAAAGCGATCTGCCGCTGTGTCTCCTTGTCACAGGCAAGACATACTTGCTCTAATCCCTCATCACGTAGTCCCTTCGCCGCTTGATCGAGAACAATCCAGCACAAATGTACCTCGTTCGCAAGCAACCAAAGATCATGCAAATCACGCAGGAGCGCAAGACTTCCAGTTCGCGTTCCCTCAAACAGTGCTTGATGAAGACGTTCTGGCTCTTCATTCTTCTGCTCATTGTACTTATCGATCAGTGGTTTCAGCTTCTGGAGATGCTGTTGAGACCAGGAAGCAAGCAGATGACAGACGCCACCAATATCAGGTTCGTCCTGGTGATGCTCTGCGACCGAGAGAAAGGCGTCAGCAAGTTGCTCCTCGCTCGCTTGCACAAGACCTAAGTAGTTTCCAATATGCATGTTATACCTCCTGCATCGTCGTCGCATTTGCTGCCTCGGCCATGCTCTTGATCGCTCCGTCAGACCTATCGACATACTCTTGTACCGTATATCCTTTAGCAGCTGGAGGTTGATTCTCCACTTTTCGAATAGAGACGGCGGCGTACTTGAAGTACGGCTCTTTGCTCACTGGATCCCATTGTGTGAGCGTCAGCTCATTAGCAGCGCGTGGACGGCTCTCTGGATTGTCCCAATGCCCATAGTGGAAGGGAACAAACACAATTCCTACCTCGATATCGCCGATACGTGCGGGTTCGATAATGCTGCCTCGCCTCGATTTGATCTCGACCATATCCCCCTCGGAGATGCCGTATTTTGCAGCATCCTCTTCAGAAATTTGCACAAAACCATCTGGTGCAGCATTACGCAGTTCTTTAGAACGGCCCGTTTTGGTTCTTGTATGAAAATGATAGACAAGACGACCGGTTGTATATCCTAGAGGATAGTCCTCATCAGGTACTTCGCTGGGCGCTCGATAGACAGCTGGCTTAATCAGTGCACGTCCCGCAGGATTGTTAGCACGGTACTGTTCTGGCGTTGTAGCGGCACCAGTATCGAAATCTTGTCCATAGGTTTCGCAGTAGTCCGCATCGGTGCTAAATTGGAAGTCAGTGTACAGGTGTGGAGTACCATTGGGATACTTCTCGTTGCAGGGCCAGGAGATGCCGGAACCCCCTGTAAGCTTTTCATAGCTCAATCCTGTGTAGTCGCATGGTCTGCCACGCGAGCACTCCTTCCACCCCTCAAATGCCTCTTCTGGCGTGCTCCACTTGATAAGCGGCGCTCCATCCTTATCGCGAAAATCCATGCGCTTCGCGTAATCGAGAAAGATGTCAAAGTCCGAACGCGCCTCGCCCGGTGGGTCAATTGCTTTGTGCGAGATATGCACCGTGCGCCCAGCATTCGTGAAGCAACCCGTCTTTTCGCCCCATATTGCTGCTGGCAGGACCACATCGGCGAACTCAGTCGTTTCATTTAGGAAGGCATCCTGTACAATCACGAATAGCCCTTCCTTCTCCAATGTCTTCCGAATGCGGTTGATGTTTGGCATCGATACCATTGGATTCGTGGCCATGATCCACAACAGCTTGATGGAGCCTTGCTCGGCATAGCGAAAGATTTGCATAGCATGTGTCGGAGGACTCCAATGAGGAATGATATTGACATCGACATTCCATAGGCGCGCTAATTCCTCAACATGCTTTGGATTGTTCCAGTTACGGAAACCCGGTAGATCACCATCAGCACCACTCTCGCGTGTGTTTTGTGCGGTTGGTTGCCCATTCATCTGTAAAATGCCACAACCCGGCTTCGCGACGAGTCCACGCACAAGGTGAATGTTGTTGACTTGCACAGCAGCTGCGGTTGCTTGATTGGAATGATACACGCCCTGTAGCACAGTTGACACAAGCGTACGTGTCGTGCCAAGAATAGCGGCAGCCTCCCGTAGCTTCTCAACCGGCACACCCGTTATCTCCTGCGTCCATTCTGGTGTGCAAGACTCAACTGCTTGCTTCAGGCTCTCGAAACCAACGGTGTGCTCTTGGATAAAGTGTTGGTCCAGTTGACCCTCTTTAAGAATGAGATGTAATAGTCCATTCAGCAAGGCAACATTCGTGCCAAGACGCGGCGCGAGATGCACATCAGCCTCTTTTGCCGTTGCCGTGACACGCGGGTCCACCACTATCAGCTTCGGACGCTTCGGTCCTTGCAAACGATCAAGCACCCGCATCCAGAGTACCGTCTGTTGCGAAGCAATATTGTGCCCGAAATGCATGATGGTATCTGTCGTATCAAGATCAGTGTATGAGCCAACCTGACCGTCTGACCCAAAGGTTTCCTTCATCGCTGCGGCAGACGTTGCGGTACACAGCCGCGTATTCCCATCCATATGCGGCGTACCCAGACCGCCTTTTCCAATAATGCCAAGCGTGTAATACTCTTCATGGAAAAGCTGTCCACTAGTGTAAAAGCCAATCGCGCCACTGGTATGCTGCGCTACGATATCTTTGGAACGTTGCACAATCAGGTTCATTGCTTCATCCCACGTGGCTCGTTCGAGTTGTCCGTTGTTACGTCGAATGAGAGGATGGGTTAAACGGTCTTTGCTCCCGTTCGCAACCCAGCCATGCAAACCTTTAGGACCAAGCCGTCCTCGATTTGAAGCATCCACGCCGCGCCCACGCACGCCGACAATTTTGCCATTCTTTACCCCTATATCCATGCCACACCCATTTGAGCAGAGCACACACGCAGATTGAACCCATGCCTCCGGTTCCTCAACAACGTATTGATCTACTCGTTCAGGCCAATCCCCGACGTAGGGTGTGCGCTCACCCCACACATCAGTAATACTCTCGCGCGTCTTATACATCGTCCTTTTCTTTCTAACTCAGAAAAAACACTTGTGCAGCAAGCAGAAGGTGAAATCCTTCTTAAGAAGGCACGCCTAGCATGTTGTGATAGTTACAGACAAATGAACACCTATCTTGACATATACACAGGAGAGTGGTACGATTTGTGAAGATTTATAGACCATATAAAGAGCAGGATAAGCTATTAATGAAACAGGCACTACCGCTAGCAGCCGATACCGCCGCATAAGCGACTTCGCCCGAGCTTGTGCGGCAGGAAGTAGTGGCATGTTATGATGCAAGGACTTATTTGAAGAACAGATAAGTCCTTTCCAATGTCGGTTTTCGCATCTTCTGTTACCTCCTCTCTTGTTGAACTCTCCATCTCATGGCGTGTGTCGCCACACTGGAACACTCTCGTAGGTGAGTTGTGCTGTCGTGGAACACCGTGTGCTTTTGGTCACATCCATGTGCGAGAGGTCCGCACAATCCTTAGCCCTATTACTATCTAATTCGAAAAGCACACGTAAAGGACTCTCTATTCTATGTTACAAGTTAATCGCATCCGGCTCTCCTATGGGCCGCGTCTCATACTAGACAATATATCGTTTACCGTCGCCCCGGGTGAAAAGGCTGGACTCATCGGCGTCAATGGAGCAGGCAAAAGTTCGCTCCTCAAAATTGTCGCTGGCGTGCAGGAGGCCGATGGAGGCAACGTCTCACGTCCACGAACCTATGGCTATCTTTCCCAAGATGTCGCGCACGAGTCGCCTGTTGCCGAAGGTAGCACCGTTCGTGACTTCATCTTCAATAGCACTGGACTCGACAGGGCACTTGCGGACTACGAAATGTTGTCTGTGAAAATTGCCGAGGCACAAAACGGCAATTTGCCCGTACTCCTCGAACGCTTCTCAGACGCACAGGAAGCCCTTGACACGCTGGGCTACTACGATGCTGACGCTCGCATCGAAAGTCTTATCGCGGGTTTGAACGTCGGCGGCGTAACACTTGACCGTCACGTCTCAACCCTGAGCGGAGGACAAAAGACCAAACTTGCCCTTGTTCGCCTACTTTTTCAGGCTCCAGAATTACTCTTGCTCGACGAGCCGACGAACTTCCTGGACGTTGAGGCAACAGGCTGGCTCATGGACTTCCTCGATAGCTACAGTGGTGCCTTGCTGATCATCTCGCACGATCTGGACCTACTTGATCGCAGTATCAACAAAGTGTTGCGCCTGAACGAGTTCACGCACAAGCTCGAAGAATACCGTGGCACCTACTCCAACTATCTCACGGCAACCGGTGATGCATTGGCCCTGATGGAGCGCACAAAAGCACAGCAGGATCGCGAGATTGCACGTCTACGCAAGACCTCAGAAAAACTGCGCGGCTTTGGCGCAACGCGTGTTAGCCAGCGTATCTCGATGGACAAGCGCATTGCGTTGCTTGAGGAGAGTCAACCACAGTTGCCACAAAATAGTCGTAAGATCAAAATCGACTTTCCTATGCGCATCGCGAGTGGTCACGATGTAGTACGTGGCGATCACTTGTGCAAGAGCTACGGCTCAAAGGTTATCCTCGACGACATCAACTTTCAGGTTGAGCGCGGACAACGCCTTGTTATCGTGGGACTGAACGGCGCTGGTAAAACAACACTGCTCCGTACCATGCTTGGCTACACACCTCTGGACTCAGGCAGGGTCACAATAGGCGACCGCGTACGCACTGGTTACTACGCACAGGAGAATGAGGGACTGGACTACGACAACCGTGTGCTAGATGAGGTCACGGAGGTTTTGCCAGAGGATAGTAAACGCGTTCGCGGCGTATTAGGTCGCTTCCTGTTCAATGGGGATCGCGTTTATCAAACAATTGGCACATTGAGCGGCGGTGAAAAGACACGTCTTGCGCTGGCGAAGATGGTCCTCGATGGACCCAACCTGCTGGTGCTGGACGAGCCAACAACCAACCTTGATGCCATGTCACGCAACATTATCGGCGAGGCACTGGGAAGCTATAAAGGCACCATCATAGCCGTGACGCACGATGTCGAATTCGTTAAACACTTCAAGCCTAACACCCTGTTGATGATGCCCGAAGGCAAAATGCTGCCGTACGACGAGAAATACGACAAGATGTTGGAGCGAGCATAAAGCATTGCTACAACAGCAAAAACGCACGCGCCTCATGTCACAGCATGAGGCGCGTGCGTTTTTGCTGTTGTGATAGCCTACACACTTACATGGCGGTAGGTGAAGAGATGGTGCACAGCGAAATTGTAGAAGAGCACCAAGATAATAGCCGCGGCCTGCGCGAAGATGGCAGGAAGATGCAATCCAGCATGGATGGCGAATTCGATGATAAATGTTAGAACAGCACCACCGATAGAAGTCACCTGGAAGCGTGCGCAGCGTATCCACCAGGAGCGGTTCCGACCAGGAAGGTGCCGGAAGGTGAAAGTATCGTTTAGCGCGAAATTTGTCATAATTGAGATTTCGGCAGCCAGAACGGATGCGATAGCATTGGGAATAATGATATTGATGCCAGCAGGATAGGGAATATGATAAATAGCGAAATAGAAAACTATGAGGTTCACTACTGCCGCAATACCACCAATGATCACAAACGAAGAAAAACGCTGCAACAAACCTGCACGCCCATTTGTAAGCCTGTCAACATTCTCCAACACGGTGTTTACACGATTCCAACGTGTCGCATGATAGCTTTGTGGCTTTTTAAATGGGGTCGAGGGAAACAGCTCTTGCAGAATTTGCTCTCGTGCAAGGTCATCGACTGATTCTACGATATCCAGACTATTCTCTTCTAATAGACGATCCATAACGATAAACACACTCCAAACCTAAGCAAACATACGATATTCACATATACAAGACGGTTCCGACAAAGTTAAAGTAACACTTCGATCATGCTATAATTATAGAACGATGCGACAACAGAAAAATATGCACAACAGGACTTCCAGGATAGGAGCACCGTAGAGAATAATCCATCAGAAAATGCATGAGGAGCGACGTTGATCGCTCCTCATGCATTTTCTGATGACGTGGAGTTATATGCGGAAGGCTCGCCTCACATTTGGGAAGAGCAGGAAATAGACTAAAACGATGACCGGAATAACCATCTGAATAAGGTTGCCTGCAACAGTGCCAGTGCCTTTAACCAGCGCGATAATGTTTGGGATCAGCGTGAGTACCTCGATGATGATAACCGCCCAATATGCCCAGCGCCGTAACGTCAATAAGCCAAACACAAAGAGCAATGTGAGTATACCTATAACAATAATGGTTCCCCCGATGCCAATGCCGAATGTGTCGATGAATCTGGAAATGACGGTGTGTCCATTCTGAACAACGCGTTTGCTTAGTGAGTTAGCGGCAAGAATGAGAATAAGACCTGCGATAATCTCAAGAAGCCCTTCGATGCCCACAAGGACCGCGATAATCGTTACGCCCAACGGTCGCCGGCCACGTGGCATCATGGCATTTTCTGACCTGACTTCCATTCTGTTTTCCATGAGAATGTTTCCTTCCTGATAACAACAATGAGTTACTGTAGCGATAAGAGTAAAATTGCCTATGTAACATACTCATAATGCTGAGTAGCCACACATCTTATAAAACGCCAAATTTTAAAAAAAGTCACAAGGCGGCGAGGTCTTTTTGGCGCAAAGGCCCCACATCAGGATGTACACACACTCTTTGTAGCTTTTGGACAAGGCAGGATATCGAAGGTTGCAAGATGCTGCAGATCGGTATTCATCTGATGCATCCCTAACTTTGAGTTTGACGTTTGGCCGTTATAGACTTCGTTGCTCACCTTCCTCATATCGTCAAAGTAGGGTTGTGCTGAGGACTGCAGCAAATCGTTATCGGAAAGCGCGAGTAGATGCATGATATCCTGCTGGTAGAGTTGTCCCAGCCATTGCCTCACCTGTGCAAGGTTTGTTTGTAGCTGAGGCGCGAGTGCCGCCTGCGTTGGCGTGGCGCCGGGTGCTTGTACGATACCGCGTACATGCAGTTCCGTGTGCGCGAGAAGACTAGATAAAACTGAATTTTGCATACACTCGAGCAAAGATACCTTGACCTGTTGCTCAATAGCTTTGTCGGGCGTCGTAGGTGTTCCCTGCGGCATAGTGCGCAGGTCCGTCGATGCGCAGGTTGTACCACGCAGATAGTATAAGATATTGACCAGATGTTGCCTTAGCTCACGAGTCTGCTGATCCCGTCGCGCAACATTTGCCGCACTGACCTCTTGTATTATGGCTTGTGTATTCATCATGAGCCAGTAGCGCAACCCGTTGGATAGTCCGATTTTCTCTAGGCTCGGGTCTTTCGTCAGCAAATGATTCAGGTGATCGATTACGCTGTAGTGATCGGTGGACGCAGGCATTTGTGGAATGGAGGCATAGTACAGAAGATCGTTTGGATCAAAAGAGGCAACAGCGGTGTCGCTCCCCTGCACAGTGATTAGAAAAAGATACGATGATTGTGCAAGTAAATTCTGATGCTGCGGATTTATATAGTTCGTTGGGACGGGCTTACCATTGTGCAGGGTAAGTTGCCAGTGAACCGCCTCCATACTATCATCATGTGTAGCTAGCCACGCGTAGTAACTTTTACCATTCGGTGGGTCCTTCAGTCCTGGCAAGGTAATCTGCGCTTGGTCAAATACGCCCGGCGCATTTGGACTCATGAGAAAAAGGACCTGTCCCGCACGCGTCGAGGTAGCAGGCGGCACAGTACCCAGTTGTCGCATGCTCAAGAGTTCGTATCCAATGATACCAATACCAAGTACAAGCAACAATGCAACCGACAGACCCAGGTACAACCGCTTGCGCGGACCCTTTAACACGAAGTCTGGTTTGGAGTCGAGTTCAACTGTTGGAGGCTCAGTAGTGGAGATGCTGCCCTGCTCAACCTTCACTATGGGTGAATGCATAGGTTGCGGTGTAAGCGGCAGTGCTGCCACAGGCGACTCTACAGGGTGTGTCTCAAAGGAAACGACAGTATTGTCCGCTATATTGCCGGGCAGAGAAATTGGGTTATGTATGCCATAGCCAGCGATGCCTGGTAGAGAAGTGCTTCTCAAAAGCTCTGGTGGCGCGGGCACGTCAAATGCTTTAGCCAGTGCCAACGTCATGGCTGAAGCACTGGGGAAACGTTCCCCCGGTTCTTTCGCTATACTTTTCAGGATGACATCCGAAACCGCCTGCGGGAGGGCGGGGTTGATGAGTATGGGTGGGGTCGGCGTATCATTGAAGTGCCGCATCAGCAATTCCATCAACGTTTCGCCGCGAAAAGGCGTGACACCGGTAGTCATTTCATACAGCACGATCCCCAACGAATACAGGTCGCTTGCACTACTTCCTATCTGCCCACGCGCCTGTTCGGGCGAGACATAGAGTGGCGTACCAAGCACCTTTGTTGTATCGGAGCCACCCTGCAGTTTCGCGATACCAAAGTCCATGAGTACGGGCTTACCAAGGGGTCCGTCGTCGGGATTACGGATGTCGAGCATGATGTTCGCGGGCTTAATGTCGCGGTGCAGCATACCACGCCGGTGCGCGTAGTCGAGAGCCAGACTTACTGCGGTAAAGATAGTCAGCAGTGTTGAGGGTGATGGAAAGAGCCTTTTACGCGACGAAGAGCGAATATAGTCGGCAAGAGTCGAACCCTCGATATATTCCATAATCATGTAAGCTGTGGGTTTTTGCGAATCGGCATCCGTCAGGAACTGGAAGTCATGGATACGGACAATGTTGGGGTGGTGTAGTGAAGCAATTAATTGTGCCTCACGCTCGAAGCGCGCGATAAAATCGCTGTCATCTTGCAAGTTCGCGTTCAGTTGTTTGATGGCGACGAAACGCTGTAGCTGCAGATCGTAAGCCTTCCAGACCTCTCCCTGTCCGCCGCGCGCCAAGCGTTCCCGCAGTTCATATTTTCCGAGGCGTCGCGGTTGTGTAGTCATGAGTGCTCCTTCTACTAGATACTCCTTGGTACATTCGTTGAAATGTCAAGGGTCGCCAGTTTCTGTATCGCATAGTGGGCCTGTAACACGCCCGGAATAGTCGTATTTGTCGTTGCATCGAGTTGCCCAATATAGGCATAGGTTGCCAGCGCCGCCATTTCTTCTAACAGTTGCTGTGCTTCGGGCCGAGCTAATTGTTCAGGCGTCATATCGAAAAGCGCCTTTGCATTTGTACGCACTTGCGTCAACCACATTTTCGCGTTGTCCACCGCGCTCACGATGTTCTGCGCCTGTTGTCGCATACTCGACGGCGCATCTGGTGCCTTGACCAACTCACTTAGGTGGAGGGCGAGATGATCGAGATCGCCGGGTGGGTTTGTATCAAGGTGTTGCCCGTTCTGTCCACCATTTGGGTCCACCGTTAGGAGGCCCACCCGTGCTATGTTGGGATTGGCCTCAATCGGTGTCCCCAGCGGTACATCTACATGTACGTTAGCGGCACCATCAAGGTAGTCGAGAATACTGGTAAAGAGACTGTGCATCAGTCCATAGTTGCTCGTCGTGCCATTGAAGTCGTCGCGTGCACTTGTCGACCATTCCAGTATCTTTTCGGTGTTTCTAAACACCCAGACATCCAGACCTCCATACAATGCCAACACTTTTAGATGGTCTTCATTGTAGTAAAGGTGACGAATATGGTCAAGCCCTCGTAAATGCAGGGTACCTGGAATAATAGCCTGCGGGAGTTGCGCATAATACACCCACGACGTAGAGTCAGCCGATGGCTTCGTTGGTGTATTCCCCGCAGCCTCCCGTGTGATGAGCAGACGACTTACCTCTGATAACAGGTTGTTGTGCTGCGCATCGCCCATATAGGTATAGTGCACAGCGTTATTTTGTACCGGCAGGTTATTTGTTAGCAGGATTGGCGAGTGAATTGGAGCTACCACCAGCAAGTCACCCTGTTGTTGTAGCGGGTCAATGTCACCCAGCAGCCAAAGATAATAGCTCTTTCCACTCGGCGGAGTTTGCACGTTTTGCAGGTCGACCTGCAACTTATCAGCAATACCCTGTGCTCCATCATTTAATTGCCCACTACTCACAAAAAACGCATGTCCCACAAGCCCATCCGAAGTAACAGAAGTTCCATGAGTGAGTTTGGGGAGGAGAAAAATTCCTCCTAACACACCGCCAATGAGTAGCAAGAGCAGGAGCAGCGACATGATTACTATCCCTCTTCTTGGCGCCTTCCAGCGCGTCTTTGGTGTTGGAGGTGCTTGTGGTGGAGTTGTGGTTGGAGGTGGCGAGGCTAGTATACCGACTGGCGCGCCACTCTGTATCTTAGAACTGGGTGCCTCAGGCGTTAGAGCGGAGACGTTTGGCTTCGACAGCGGAACCGGCTGCCCGGTTGCTGTTTGTGTCGATATAAGCGGCGAGATATATGTAGGACCTTCTATCGCATCAGCAGGATAGGATGGTTTACCAATCTTCTCCGGCACAGGAATGTTTAATGCCTCAGCGATTGCGGCAGCGAGCGAAGAGGCACTAGGAAAACGTTGTGCAGGGTCTTTGGCAAGACAACGTAGAATTACTGTCTCAAGCGCAACTGGAATATTCGGATTGATCCCTCGTGGCGATGGCGGAAGCGTGGTGAGATGTTCCCTCATTACCTCAGTTGGGTCGCTTCCCTGGAAGGGCACATTGCCGGTAACGATCTCGAACAGTATAACCCCTAGTGAGTAAATATCGCTGCGCTCGTTGCCTGCGTAGCCGTTGACTTGTTCGGGCGAGATATACAACGGAGTGCCTACCTGCGTTCCGGCAAGCGTGGTACCGGACGAACCCAGGAGTTTGGCAACTCCAAAATCGCTCAACACTGGCTCGCCGACAGCAGTATGCGTTGTGTTACGTTTATCGAGCAAGATATTGGCTGGCTTTAGGTCGCGGTGAATGACCCCTTTCGAGTGAGCGTAGTCAGTGCCGAGGGCTATGTAGGTAAAAAGTTGCACAATCTCAGCAGGATAGGGAATATTTCCCTGCTTAGAGGTCCGTCCAATGAATTGCGCCAGCGTCTCGCCCTCGACAAAGTCCATTACCATGTAAGCAGTCGTGCTATCGGCCTCCTGCGAGACAATTTGAAAGTCGTGCAGGCTCACAATATTGGGATGATGCAGCGAAGCAATCAAACGGGCTTCATGTTCAAAACGCGCTACAAAGTTCGGGTCCTCTTGCAGATTCGCGTGCAATATTTTGATGGCGACGTAGCGATGTAACTGGATATCAAAGGCTTTCCATACCTCTGCCATACCTCCACTACCCAGTTGCTCTTGTAATTCATATTTGCCGATGCGCCGTGCATTTGTACTCATATTTCCCTCTTTATCTACGCGCAGGAACTCTTACCAGCGTTGCTCGTACAGCGAGCGACATCGAAGGTTGCCAAAGCTTGAACATTATAATGTATCTGCACCACACCCTCATCGACGTTGTTCGTATTGGGGTCAACCTGTCCCACGAAGGCATTGTTCGCCTGGATAAAGAGATCATTCAATGCATTCAGTGCATCGGACTGGAGAAGCTCGTCGCTATTCATATGAATTAGCTTCGCCGCATCCGCACGCACAGC
>CAXTCR010000111.1:0-12011 GCA_964242555.1 uncultured Ktedonobacteraceae bacterium | reverse complement strand
GAACGTAACGGATGGCTATGATCTAATTGCTATGGCAACCACGGGACGTAAAGGCTTGCAGTGGTGGACTATGGGTAGTGTGACTGAAAGTGTTCTCAATATGACGAGGCTGCCACTGCTTATTGTTCCTCCAGTCTTAAGGTTTAAGCAAAGCGGAGAAGTAGCACAGACGACAAACGATCTCACATCACAGGAGCAACTCTTAGAGGATGAGCAGCCGAGAGATGATGTGCGGGATGGAAAGAGGGAATTTCCCCTAACGCGACCAGGAGCCATCTATCCTGATAAATACATCATGGCAGTCTTTAAGGATGACAAAAAGGCGGAAGAAGCTGTGCAAGCCCTGCACGAAGCTGGTATCTCGTCTGAAGATATCCGGCTTTTTGAGAGCCATGAGGTACTCGATCACGCGGAGCACGCTGAGAAGAACAAGAGCTTGTTCGCTCGTATCGCAGATGCGTTTCAGGCTATCACTTCCGATGAGGACCCACATGTATTGATCTACGTCGAGGAGGCACGTCGAGGACATGCTGTTCTCAACGTTCATGTGCCGGAGTCGCAGCAAGTGGAAAGCGTCAAAGATATCCTGGTCTCGCACTCGGCTCGTAACATCAAGTACTTTGGAACGTGGTCGATTGACATCTTGCACCACTAGACTGATTGGCCTCTCATCTCTAGTACAAGCAGACAACACCGAGAGCTTATTCTTGGTGTTGTTTGTATCAGGAGGAGTTACTCTACTCTACTGAAATGATTGTCCTCTCCGTTATTCAGTGTTTCCTTAGACTTCCAACCATGTTCGAAAAGAAATACAGGGTTGGATGGAGGAGATATATGCGTAGAACTATTGAGATTACTGTTGCACCAGTTGTCACAGACCATCTTTGTCGCGAACTAGAGCAACTTGAGGATGTTATCGGTCTGTCTGTACAGCGTGGTATAGCAGTCAAGCCTCCGGGCGATGTGCTGATTGTTCACGTTTTGAACCGGGGCGCTGATAAAGTTTTACAAGCTGCTCATTCTGTACAAAAGTACGGGGCCGTTTCCATTGTGACGGCAGAAGTATCAAGTATTATTGATCCTGAGCATGCGGTAGCGGTCGATAACGATGTCGATGAGGCGATTTGGGAGGAGATGGAAACGAGTCTGCGACATCAAGGCCGTGTCTCAGCGAACTATATCATCCTTATGGCGCTAGGAGGTGCTATAGCTGCGGCTGGCCTTGTTTCAGAACCCGTTCCACAAGCTATCGCTTTCGTTGCTGCTTCCATTATTGCCCCTGGCTTCGAGCCGATAGCGAAAATTCCTCTCGGCATTGTATTACGTCGTTGGGAGGTCGTGTGGAGGGGAGTGGTAGCTGTTGGAGTCGGCTACCTTGTTTTGATAGCAGCGGGCGCTTTAACGTTTCTTCTCCTGCATCTGACAGGCTCTTTAACCGTCGAGGCATTTGTCTCAAATCACGAAGTCGAACGACTTGCTCATCCAACTGTACTTGAGATTTTTGTCTCAACCTGTGCTGCCATTGCCGGTATCACAATGATTACTGCTTACCGGCGCAATGTTATTGCAGGGCCACTGATCGCCCTCATTCTTATTTCTGCTGCCGCAATGATTGGAGCCGCCTTGGTAGTAGGCCAGCCACTCTTAGCGGTTCAAGCGCTGCAGCGACTAGGAATTGATACGGCACTCATTGTATTCTGTGGAATAGTCGTCGTATTGCTGAAGCAAGTCTTTGTACACCGGAGGGCTTCGATGGTCTAGGCGAGGAAGACTCTAAATCCTACACGTGGATGACGACAGCGCAGTAGCTGTACTCGTGTCTGAGGCCATGTTGCTAATCGCTGTAAGTGGCTATAGACAGTCTGTGTCTACGGTTGACGGTGTTCAGAGAGCATTTCTTCCTCCTCTATGCCTGTATTGACGTGGGTAACGCGTTCGAATAGAGAAAAGGGAGGGAGAATACGACGGCGTATTCCCCACCTTACTTCTAACGTCAAGCATAGATGTTTATCCTGAGTTCGCTCTATACAGATCCTGAATTATAGCTGAGAAGTGCTTACCGACTCCTCTCAGCAATAACTCAGAGTGACCACAGTTGAGAATCAGGCTTCAAGAGTAGACTATTGGCGGAAATAGACAATGCTTTAGAAAAATAAACAAGGGAGCGCGAAGATACTATGTTCAATGGTATTCGTAATAGGATTTATGCTCACTGGCAAGATTGGCTTGATGGGTTCTGGTTAGTTCCTGGCCTTGTCGCGCTACTCGGTCCACTTCTAGCCCTGCTCTTGCTCTGGCTCGATAGCTTAGGCAGTATTCCTCCCAGTATTCTAACTTTTGGCGGAAGCGTAAACGAGGCACGAACACTCCTTTCGATTGTTGTAAGTGCCTTAATTACCGTTGCTGGTGTCGTCTTATCAATTACAATTGTGACGCTACAGTTGGTTTCTAGCCAGTTCACTCCTCGTGCCCTGCGCGCATTGCTCAGCGACCGCATTACACAGGCAACATTTGGCGGCTTCCTGGGCATCTTTGTCTACTGTATGATTGTGCTCATTTCGCTGCGCGATCCTATTGAGGGAGTTGAGAGCGGTTTCTTACCACGCTTAGGAGTAGGAATCGCCCTTGAGTTGATCTTTCTAGCGGTCGTCCTTCTAGTCGTCTTTTTTAGTCATATATCATCGGTTATTCAGGTATCACATATCGCATCGCGCTTGGCCCATCAAACGCTTGCCTCTATCACTCATCTCTATCCCGTCTCTAAGCGTGCCGTGTATGGTGAGGATGGCACAGCACTTGTCCAGAAGTGGCAGCAAGAGGCGGAGCCGGTGCGTATCTTCGCGCAGGATGTTGGCTATATCCAATCAATTGATCTGGAGCACTTGACTGAAAGTGTGCCATATGACTCCTCCCGTTTGCAGTTGCTCGTTTGCCCGGGAGATTTTGTTACGCAGACTACGGTCCTTATGAAGCTTTGGTCGCTAAAAGCAGTGATGCCAGAACATATTAGCGCGCTGCAGGGTGTAGTTGCGCTTGCTCGTGAACGCGACCTCGCGCAGGACGCCGCCTTTGGCGTGCGACAACTGGCCGATATCTGTCTACGAGCACTTTCTCCCGCTATTAACGATCCCTCGACCGCCGTACTGTGTATTGGATATCTACGTTCTCTCCTCGAACGTATCGCCAACGCGCCAGCACCCGCAAGCGTTCATCGCTTTGCGCAAAAGAGCATACTTGTCGCTCGTTACTACTCTTTCGACGAGTATATGAGCGTCTTTCTTGAGATAGGGACGTATGCATCGAATAACCCTAGAGTTGTGGGCGCGCTTCTGGATGCCATTTTGAGTATCGCAAATGCTACATGCACAGATACTTGCGACGAGAGATACCCCTTCTTGCTTTCGCTTGCTACAACGATAGTAGAGCAAATGCTGCAAAAAGAGCATAGCCAACTCGATCGCGATGTCATAGTCAAGGAGCTAGAGCAACTCAAGTCGCTCGTTCAACAGAAGTCAATCGCTTATAGAGATTAACGAAATAATGTTGTAAACGGACGCCCACTAGGGCTAGTCCCTTGGTGGGCGTCCGTTTCCCAAATGTAAAGCTCTCCATCCTGTTTTTTGAGGCAAAGGGTTGGTGAAGCGTTCTATTACTTACACGCTTGCGCACTTCCTGATGCTGCATATGCAAAGCACGAGTACTTAATAGCTTCTCCTGTCCCTGTTTGTGTCCATGAGCCACCTGCTCCAACAAGGTTAGCCGAGAGAGGTGAAGAGTCTGTTACCGACAGCGTCCATGAAGAAGGTTCAGTCGTTCCATCAGCCCATATTTTGCCTGCAATCGTATGAGTAGCTGTATTCACATCAAGCCGCATCCAATATTTTTTGTTTGCGCTCAATGTGAGGGAGGACGACTTTAAGATAGATGTTGAGCTGTTGCTTCTTTTGGCGATCTGAACGGTGTTCGAAGATGTCTGTACCCGCAGCCCGTAGTAACACGATTTGTCAGCACACGCGTTTTGCACGACATACGGCATGACATGGCCTACTGTAGTCAACGTAAAGGAAGCAAGAACATCTCCGCCATTAAAGGTTGTCGCTCCTGCTGAAGCAATACCGGGCACATTCGCTGTACCAGGATAGCCATACACGCCTGTATTATTATTAATTGTCACAAAGGACGAGGAACCGCTGCCATCCATACCCCACGCAACATTTGCCACACCGCTGTTATTGGTTGAGGTCCCCCAGCCTTTTTGGTTAGCACGCGTAAAATTATCTTCGATTTTATTGCCAGTTGAGCCTACCGGTGTTGTTGCTGTCGCGGTAGGTGAACTTGTCACAGTAGGTGAACTTGTTACGGTTGGTGTGGGTGTGGGCGTTGAACCTGTTCCATGTCCGAGACCTTCCTGCGTTGTTGTATCAACAATTGATCCATTAGACCAGTCTACTTCCAAAAATTTTCTTGTATTGGCTAAACTATCAATTGTTGCAACACTTTTTCTCTGAGCCGTGTCGATTACATCACCCGAATCGCCAACAAACACATATCTACCGTCATAACTGTGAAGGACCCATCCCTCACGCGCACAATCAATAGCGCATGGTGATTCGTTCCCACTCATAGTATGTAACGGAATGTTTGCTACTTGTGTAGGAGCCTTGGCGGGTAGTCCACTCACGTCAAACACATGAACATAACTATTAGGCGTATCTATAACGTATATTTCTTTCTCGTCTGGTGAGAGAGAAATGCCATGACTTGGTTCATTTGAGTTCGTCGTATTTGAGTACCCATTCACAGGAGCAGTGTACAATACTTTTCCTGTAGTGATACTTCCCACCTGGAACCCTATGAATGCGTTGGCAGTCGTGAAGGAAAGGGTTTGCGCACTATTATATGTGAATGGTCGAACACCATATTTGAGTTGACCGATTTTTTGCGTCACTTTATCGGTCGCAGTTGATCCCTGATAGAGATAGGTAGCACCAACACCGCCCATATACACATTTTTGCCATCGAGACTCACCGATGTATTATGTGGTTGAGTACCAGCTGATATACTGCCAATTTGTGCTCCATTTGCTGGATTTACAATATCCCATGACGTACTAGATGTTGATGCAGACCCTTCAGGTATGTATATCTTTGATCCATCTCTTGTAACCGCAAGCGCGTCAACGCCATGATTATAGTTAACTGTGTAGACAACGGAATCTGTAAGAAGATTATATTTTAATAGGGAACCGTTTCCGTTTTTCCCACCATTCCCGCCATAAGTAACGTAGAGCATACCAGATGTGGGATCCACATCTACTCCTCTTACACCTGTTGAAGTTGGTAGACTGACATGTTTAACAAGACTAAAATTGTTGTCAATGTCGTACACATACATATTTCCATCTGGAAACGTGTAGAAATAGTGGTTTGTGCTAGCAGCATAGGCATGTCTTGCAGATGTATTTTGAAAGAGTTCAATTGCATAGACACTACCAAATAGAAGTAGGACGAGAAAAATAATGAGTATTACTCTGCTTGATACGACATTACGAAGTGAAAATAAAGAAGTATACATTCTACAATTACTCTCCCCATGCATATACATATATGAACACGTATTAATCTTTGCTTAATATTATATTAAGCACTTGTATTGTATACTAAATGTCAATAGTACTAACACGGAGCAATAGTACTGGTACTATGTAAAATGTTACCTATTTTTAGTCGTAATTCCTCTTCACTTCCATAATTGGCTATATTTTGCTTGCAGTTCCTCACGTAATTGTAGCAGCGCGAGTTCTTTAGCCTTACACTCCAGCATAACATCGTAGTCAGGAAGCGGAACCTTTGTTGTGAAGGAGTAAAACGCGTCAGCATTGACATATTCACTATGCGCACCGAGGCGCTTCGTTGGGTCTTGCTCAGAGTAGTGTAATTTCGGTGTGCGCTGCTGCCACGTTGCTAGGATGCGCTGCCAGGGAAGTTCAGCGAGAGGTACATCGCTATTAAGTTCGTGGTGGAGATTGTCTACAATGAGTGGTATCCCAGTTTCCTCGCAAATGGGCAAAAGATCATATACGGACCAGCTGCGCTCATCATTCTCCAATCGGAGGTGCTGACGGATATCGTCGGGCAGGGCAAGAATGTTCTGTTTAATGCGCTCTGTCGTCGCAACACGATCTCCATAAACTCCGCCGCCATGGATAATAATGTCGCCGTTGATGCCTAATTTTTGTAAGAGATAGCGGTGGTACAGCAGGTCCTTATAACTATTTTCCCAAGTGGTGCCTGTCGCGGAAAGGAGCGTGTATTGACCGGGATGCATGGACAGGCGCATGCCTTCAGTAAGTGATGTAATCTCGGATGCGAGTGGAAACGTGAGTTTCGTGATGTCGACTGCAACATGAGACCCTAAGGGGATCATATCAGAAGAGATGCGAAACATCGTAATAGCGTGTTCGCGGTTCCAACGCAAAATGTCAGCGAGTAAACTCATATTCTCGTTGACAAGCTCTTGCAAGTACTCAAATCCTTTACTGTGTAGTGTTGCTAAGCGCAAGCTGCGGATGGTGCGACCTAACGTAATGTTCGTGCTAGCGTATCCAAGACGCATATTTTTTCCTTCTATATCATAAATATGTGCAAAACGTTACTTTTATATGTCGTTATGATTGCTCTTTCAAAGCATAGCAGGCTAAAAGCCAATTATTTGCAATTATACCGTTTAGGGAGAAATTACGCTATTGTCACTATCCGCTCACAAGTTGGTCATATCGGTGTGAAACTATCAGCGTGCTCCAAACGCATCGAATATAGGGCGGGAAGCCTTTCTTCTAACAAGGGGTAACAACCCTTTAACATGTCTGTTACACTCGACGCGTGTAACAAGGGGATGAGCTTTCTGACTGAGGAGGAATAGAAAAGCAGTTGAGGCGACTCAACAAAAGGCATTCACCTGAGAAATTGTGGGGCTGTCTGGCAGGCCGTTGTCCTGGGTTTCGCTGACCTAAGGATAACCGACGAGGGGTACTCCACTCAACCCTGCTAGCCTGAAGGCTGGACACGTCTCTCATTTACCATCAAACATCATGGGCAAAAAGCCTTTGTTGATCTACGACGTTAGGGACCAGGGCGTCTGTAAGGGGAACGCTTTATATATGCAATCATCAAGGAGATGAATGGAGGCTAGGGCACCTGTAAGGGAAACGCCTCTCCCATATAAGGTTCGTCTTATATGGGAGAGGCGTTTCCCGAGCCGCATTCGGGGAATGATGAAGGTAGCGGACGCCCTGGCTTTTAAAAGAGTTCTCTTAAACAGATGTTTGTGCGGACTCCACTTGCTTCTTCCGCGATTCTGGTGCTCGACCCGTCGGTTGCGAGGGTCGAGGTCCTGCCTCAATGGAAGGAATTGTGCGTGTAACTGACTGATTCGTGGAGAGTTGTACTTCCTCTCCATGATGGTGTACTGTCAACGATGGGCCATCAAGCAACGTGTAGGTTGCCTGTGTGGGCTTGACCTCGACGCGCAAGCGGCACCCGCGAAACACTAGTCGGAAGGCGAGTCGTTCGAGGGCATCGGGTAATCGTGGTGCGAAGAAGAGCGAGTCGTTTTGCACACGTAATCCCCCAAAGCCGCCTATAAGCGTGGACCATGCACCGGCGAGCGAAGCCATATGCAGGCCATCGCGCACATTGTGATGCAAGTCGTGGAGGTCTACAAGCGCCGCCTCACCGAGATAGTCGTAGGCGAGGTCAAGTTGACCTACCTCGGCTGCCATTACTGCTTGGGTAGAGGCGGATAGCGAGGAGTCGCGTACCGTCAACGGTTCATAATAGGCAAAATTGCGCACTTTCTGCTCGAACGTAAACGCCTCGCCTCGTACCATCATCGCTAACACGAGGTCGGCCTGCTTAAGAACCTGTTTGCGATAGAGGTCGAAGTATGGATAGTGCAGGAAGAGCGGATACTGGTCAGATTTGGTTGCTGCAAAATTCCAGACCTCGTGCTCAGTGAAGTTTTCGGCTTGCGGAGTTACACCTCGACGCTCATCATAGGGGATATACATCTTATCAGCTGCCTCACGCCAACCCGCCACTTCGTCATCGGTTACATTCAGTGCATAGGCCTTTTCGGGATAGTGCTGTATTCTATCGGCGGCCCAACGTAAGTTATGTTGCGCCATAAGGTTTGTGTAAACGTTGTTGTCGGCAACAGCACTGTATTCATCAGGGCCAGTCACACCATCGATACGAAACTTGTCGGTTTCTTTATTGAGGTAGCCCAGAGAATACCATAGTCGGGCTGTTTCGACGAGTAGCTCGACGCCTACCTGCTCCTCAAAGATGGTATCACCGGTGGCTTGAAGGTAGTAGGCCACAGCATAAGCGATATCCGCGTTGATGTGGAAGGCGGCGGTGCCAGCGGGCCAGTATCCCGAGCACTCTGCGCCTCGAATGGTGCGCCATGGAAAGGCGGCGCCACTTAGATTTAACTCTCTTGCATGCGCTTTCGCCTGATCGAGAATGAGATACCGCCAACGCAGTGCATCGGCGGCTGCATGTGGTTGAGTGAGCGTTAACAGAGGAAGCACAGCTATCTCAGTGTCCCAGAAGGCATGACCATCGTAGCCAGGCCCTGTTAGCCCCTTAGCGGGAATTGGCCTGCCCTCTCCACGCGCGCCCGACTGCAGGACATGGAAGAGCGCGAAACGCACCGCTTGCTGAATTTCGGGATCGCCCTCCACCTCGACATCTGCACGCCCCCAAAAGTCATCCAGATATGCACGCTGATCCGCAAGTAGGCCATCCCAGCCTGTCAGTTGGACGGCAGCCAGTGCTGCACGAATTTGATCGTGAAGTGCGGGCCGGGAGCGCAGGCTTGACCACCCATAGCTCACGAATTTAGTGATACGCAGTTTTTCTCCAGGCTTCAACCGGGTGGTGACAGTTACGCGTACGACATCGGGAATGCTCTCGGATGTAATCGCCATATGCTTTGGTCCATGGATCTGGTGATCCATTGCCGCCCCCATGCGCAGACCGCTTACCTTTGTATGATGAATTAGAAAACCGCCTGTGCCTTGCGCAAAGTGTTCTTCGCTTTCAAGTGCGGAGTCAAGCATAGCACCTACACGAGGGTCTTTACTTTGTGGCGGTGGCGTTTCGTTGGCGACGAGTTCCGACTGCACCACGATGCCCACTGGTGCATCAACTGCCTCGACCTCATAACTGATTGCCGCAATCGCTCGTTGTGTGAATGAGACGAGGCGCACCGAAGACACGTGTACTGTTTTTCCAGCGGGCGAGGTCCAACGCACATCGCGACGTAGTAAGCCATCGCGGAAGTCAAGTTCCCGCTCATGCTTGTGCACCGTACCGTAACGTAGGTCAAAGGGTTCATCATCCACCAGGAGGCGTAACAGTTTGCCATTGGTAACATTGATAACGGTTTGCCCAGACTCTGGGAACGCATAGCCACCTTCAGCATAGGGCAAGGGACGTATTTCACAAAAGGAGTTCAGGTAGGTGCCAGGAATGCCGTTTGGCTCTCCCTCGTCAAGGTTGCCACGCAATCCAATATGACCGTTGGAGAGGGCGAAAATAGACTCGCTCTGTGGCAGAGTATCGAGATGAAATCCTTCCTCACGAACACTCCATGCTTCGAAGGGAAAGGCCGATTGTTCGATCATTGTCAAGCCTCCAAGTTATGCTAGTTCCAACACGATGCGTAACGTACACCCATATGTTATACGGTTGAGTAGGCGTTCCTGTATATGACAGGAGCAAAAAGGGGATAAAGTACGGAAAAATGATACAAAAATGTTGATTTTTGGTGTAGATAGGGGTAATATCTAAACAAGGCGAAATACTCTACTTTGTATTTCCTGTTCCTGCGTAAAATGCTCCGCTGATATTTGAAGGAATATATATGCCCTACTGGTACAAGAAGGAAGACGGACAGCAGCATCGTGCAACCACGGTTCAGCAGCGAGAGCCGGATCGAGTAATGACGGCGGTGCAGCGAGGAACGCGCAGGGAACCGTTGTCGACAATGCCACAGCGACAAATACGTCAGGAACAGGTTCTGCCAGGAACGCAGCGAAGAGTGCGTTCAACTTCATTCCCATCGACATCACGCCGCAACGTACGTCCAACTCCAGTACCATCAGCCGTGGGTCGCAACGTACGTCGAACACCAGCAACATCAAAAGTGCGTCGCGGCGTGCAGCGACAAATACTTCCCTTTGATCGTGCAAGGCTGCAAATGATGCTTGGCGCAGGTCTTATTCTATGTACGCTGTTGATCATTGGAGTCAGGGTATTTGCGTCAAACTCCCTGCCAACACTCCAGATGTGGCAAGCGTCGCAGTTTGCGCAGGCCAATCAGAACCAGCCCCTATCCTCGATAGCGCATTTTCCCGTCCAGAGAACTACTACTAGTGTGACCGCATTCGCTCAAGCTGACAAGAAGCAGTATAACAATGAAAATCCGGAGTGGGCACAGTGGAGCTACTCCGCGTGCTCCGGCTGCGCACTGGCCGCGCTCATGGACGCCTATGGTGCGAGCATTCATGGAAGACCACTCAACTGTGGAGATGTGCTAGAGGTAGAAAAACGTATCTCGGTGTACAGCCCGGTGAATGAATGGGGATTGATCAATGGCTCGCCTGATGAAGTGGCACAGACGGCTACGCAATTCGGCTTTACTGCCCACTACACACAAAAACTTTCGCTTGACGATCTGATTACTCTTGCTAACGCAGGTGTGCCCTCGGTCATTAGAATACCAACCCACATCATGTTGCTCACCGGTGGGGATAGCGGGCACGTCTTCCTCGCCGACTCAGGCGGACTGCACCTCTCGCAAGTGACGCGTGACCAGTTTCTCTATGGGCTTCCTGGTTCACGGCTCTATGCTGGTCAATCCTGGATGAATGGCTGGTATGTCATTCTAACGCCAAATGGGTCTGCGAACTGAAGGTCGCAATATGTTTACCTGACACGGTATTTTTTAACCAAACTAACATCTGATAGCTAGTCTTTTTCGCAGTGTTTCTCTTCTATACTCTGACCATGCAAGCAGGGAGGCAGAGTTAGGAGAGCTACTGAAGAGCATTTCTCCCAACGCATAGAGTGGAAGGCACAGCACTCCATCAACTTCAAGCTTGTGAGAAGAAAAATGCAGCATCAGATAGAATTACCGATTGAGCAAGGTTCTACATACACCCTCGGAGCAGAGAAGTATTCCTCCTCTACAATCGCTCTGCAAGCAGCACAATGGATGTCCTCATCGTTCTTCCAAAGGTTTCGTAATCTGATGGAAGCCGCTCTCGGTTTCACCGCCATTGAGTTCGTCAGTATGTACCTGCCGAAGAGTTGGCTCTCGTCTCACCTGCTCTTCTGTAGTTTCTTCCTGATTGTGTTTGCCTCTGCTGTACGTTATCAACGAACGGTGGCTTATGGTGCCAGTGTCCTTGCGACATGTGGTTATGGAGTGTTGCTCTACTGGCATCCCGAGTTACGTGGTCAGGTTGATGTGGCACACCTGTTTGTCGAGCCATTTTTGCTCTTCATCACTGGCATATTAACCAGCGAGTTATTGCTGGTACAGCGCAACCGCTTTATAGAAGCACAACAACAGTGTGAGCAAACGGAGAAGCTGTTACAGGATGTGCGCGGCGATTATCAGAAGGCACTGACGGTGAATGAGGGTCTGGAGCGTCAAATAGCGGGACAAAGTTCCTCGGTTGTCACGGTTCTAGCTAAAGTTGCGCAACTCGTGCAAAACGGAAGTAATCATGTGGCTATTGCCGATATGATGAAGCATGCACTTGGAGCAGATGACTGCGCTCTATATTTGCATCAGAATGGACAGATGCAGCTTGCGACTGGTGGACAAGGCACAGTGTCGGACTCCGAAACTCCTTTGAACATAGAGAATCCATTGCTGCGCCGGGTGATGCAGCAGCGCCGCGTGTGCACAGTCCGTGAGGTACTGGCAGAGGTGA
>CAXTCR010000110.1:0-12084 GCA_964242555.1 uncultured Ktedonobacteraceae bacterium | reverse complement strand
GCTAGCATGAGTCGGCATACACTCTCTAAAATGTCATCTCGAAGAGTTTACAAAACAACTGCGTCGTAAACACCAGAAACAACTCCCGCGTCACCACCGTCTTCTTCAGCAACTGTTCCACCCGAACCTCATCAAATATCCCCGTCGCCTGTATCGCCTCCCTTGAAAGCGTCGCTTGAAGCAAATCCGACTTGCCAACACGCAACAACGACGACACCGGCAGCTTAAGTGGCAAGAATGGCTGAACCTTCTCTAGCGCAGGAAATTGTTTCGCTACAATCTGCGCCAAAAGCCTCTCATTCCGTACCTCTTTGGGAAGAGATGTCACGCTCTCTAGGACATCGCTATGAAGATAGGGCGAGCGCAGCGCCAGTCCCTCGTGCATCGCTATTGAATGCGCCATACGCACCTCGCTGTTAGCCATATGCATATGCAGGGACAGGTAGTAGTCCCTTTGTGCCTTATCGTCGAACTTGTTAGCCTGCCTGTACAATCGTTCAGCGTACACCGTCTCTTCCCATTGCGGCTCCTGAGCCATTTTCTGCTGCACATCGGGCGTAAGTATACTCGCATTTGCTCTCTTCACAGGAAATGGAGTCGTGTTCAATAGGCTCTGTGTCCCTAAACTGCTGAGCGCGACCTTTGCCCCTACCTGTGTCGAGATCGTGTTGAACAGTTGTTGCGAACCAAGCGGTGCTGCATCTATACATGGAGACTCGATTTCAGCGAGCGCACCAACCCAGAACTCCGGCACATCAACTCCTGTAACACTCAGTAACTGACGATTGCAAGCCTCAGCAACTCTCCGAGCACCAATCCAGCTATCTAAACGTTCATTCTTATAGCCAAAGGATACAGCTGTGTATGGTGCCTCTGTATGCCGGCTTGTGAGTAGTGCTGGTAGTGCTGAAGCGGCGTCTCCATTGATGATTGCAACGAGTTGCTCATGAGGTGGTAAAAGTGCTTTAGTATGTTCGGCAAGGGACGCCGTAAGACCTTCTATGGCTTCTTCCTGTGTAGAGCGTGTAGGTGGGGATGTGGTGAAGCGAAAATCCGTCGCTTGGCCAACAACAAGCTTCGCGTGTTGCCAACGTAGTATATAGCCCGCAGGCAGGATAGAGACATCCCCAAATGCTGTCCATGGTGGTGGTATAAAGCCAAATTGCTGCAAGGCGTTGAGTGCCCCTAGACGCAACATACGCGGGACGCCAACCGCGAGCAACGCTTTGATCTCGCTTGCGAAAAAGAGGTTGCCCTGCTCTGGCCAATCTTTGACATAGTACAGGGGGTGCGCGCCAGAAAGCGGGCGACGATACACAAATGTGCGCCGGTTGGGTACCCAATCAAGCACTGCTGGCTCATCGTTCTTCTGCATCGCATGTGCGCTATCCGCAAAGCTGATCAGTCCCATTCCTGGTTGTACAACGCGTGCAGGAGTTCCACCGTGCGCGGCTAATACTGGTTCCATCTGGCTTAGCGTCTGCTCAATAAATTGCAGTGGCACCTGTTCTCCCGTAAGCCATCCCGCTAATACTGGCATAAATTTCCCATACTCTTCTAAACAGTAATTAAAAGTGGCAATGCTCGAACCCACAACAAAATCAGTTGTTTCTATCTTTGCGCCACGGTGTGTCAGATCGCCGCATCCAACGTCCGTTAAATTTGACATATGCATCTTCTTGATGAAAGAAGTCGTCGGTCAAATCGCACTCCTCCCATTCACCTATCTCACCCTCTTGTTCCAGTTTCTGTACGAGATAGGTGATAATTGCCCCTCCGTTGCCTAGATCGACCGAAGGGAAGTCAGTTTCATTTATCTCGCCATCAAGCTCTATAGGCTGATTGCGTTGTGTCCCACGCAAGACGTAGTAGGTATACATAGCTTTGTTTTCCTTTTAGCAAAATATTGTCTTCCCTATCATACAACAATTTGCTTTTATCTCTCTCTTTTAGAACGAAATTTCTATAAAATGTAGGAGTTTAGGAAAATAGCGTCGTTTTGTGTTGATAAAATCGAAGATGTAATGCTATAATATATATTACATTAGACTATGGAAGACCGCGCTAGAGCTTTCTTGTGATGTGTACGAGTAAGTCTAGCTTCTCATAAAGTGTTGCTACAAAGTAGGAGTGCTGCGTACTATGCTTCTTCTGCTCGTACTTTTGCTAATCGCGATTAGCATTACCCTTGCAGGATTATGGCTTTCGCCCAAAAAAACCACACCCCGCTATAGGGGTGTTTCTTATGCTGTACCTGCGAATACACGGCGTACAGCTAGGCGCAATCATATCGTCGGTGAAAATAGACGCATGTCTGTGAGACGCTCCACGATAGAGGTGGAACGACGCGCCTGGAATGATATTCTCGGTTCGCTCAATATCATGCGTCTCTTTGCTGAACAGAGAAGGCGTAGAGATACACCTTGGTTAGGTATTACACTCGTTCTAGTCGCGCTCTTTCTATTCGGCGTGTTCTTTCTACGATCAGCGTTGCCAAACCCAACCCTCTTTGCGCTATTGCCCGACAATCCGCAAGCCTCAACTTCAAATGGGTCATCGCCAAATAATTCAAATACAACACAAGTCTTTTCGGGCGCATCAAAAGCTCTTGTCCGTCTCAGTCAGGTTGACCCTGCTCAATATAATTCGATAGACGAGTACAACACATGGTGGCCCTCGGCGTGTTCCGCCGCTTCTATGACAGAAGTCATTAATTCTTATGGTCATCACTATCGCGTTACAGACATCTTGAAAGTAGAGACAAGCATCAACGAAATCACGTCCGATGCTGGCTTGCTGGAACCTCGTGGTTTGGATAAGACACTCGCAAAATTCAATTTCACAACGCGCTGGCTAAACAATCCATCCATAGATGACCTGATCAATACCGCGAATAGTGGCACCCCTGTGATTATTAACTTCCCTCCTTCTCGCTGGGCTGGCGGTCATTTACTCGTCGCTCTTGGCGGCAACAAGGACTATGTGTACCTAGCAGACTCGTCGCGCCTGAACATGCGAGCAATGGACCACAAGACATTCATGAAATATTGGATTGGCTTTGCAGTTGTGCCTACACCTGCATCATAGTTCACCTCACAAAAAAACAGGCGCATGATGCGAAATCATGCGCCTGTTTTTTTGTGAGGTGCTTATTGAGCCTTCACTTCTTCCTTGATGCCAGGAGCCTCGCCCTCTGCCTTGTTTTCTTCTGGGACGTAAAGCTTGACCCTGCGAAACGACTCGGCATACTGCATGTCTAGCCCCAGTTTCTCCTTCGCCTCTTTTGCCGTTGCCTCCGCACGCTCTTTCACACGCTTCGGAATGTCAGAATCAGGAGAGAACTGTGTCGCATGACAAAGTAGCCCCTTGCCCTTCAGATCAATAGTCTCCGTTACGTCTACATAAGTGTTCGCATTCGCGAAAAACATATACAGCTCATGCACTTTGTATGGCTGTAGACCCTGTGCCAGCAACTCACGGAAGGAGCGTGGATTACCTGCAAACGGATAGAGGGCATCAACCACAATACTTCCTGTTGCACGATGGTCAGAATGGTTGATAAAACCTGTATCGTTTGGCTTCTCATTGGGGTCCGGTGCATAAATATGCGTCGTTGGATCGTGCGTAATCACTACTCGTGGGCGATACTGGCGTATCAAACGCACAATAGCCTTGCGCGTTTCATCATTACTCTGTAAGTGTCCATCAGGGAAACGCAAGAACTCAACCGCTTGTACTCCAATAGTCTCGGCAGCCTCGCGCTGCTCACGCTCACGTGTGAGCATGAGTTCGGTGTCGACCATACTTGGAACTTCGCTGCCCTCGGTCCCATCAGTCATAATCACCCACACAACTTTTTTGCCTTGTTTGGCCCAGAGCGCACTGGTCGCACCCGCACCAAAATCGTCATCGTCGGGGTGAGCGCCAATAACCATCGCTTCAAAATCAGGTGTTGTTACCACTGGCACTGCGCCAGGTGCTGTTCTATCACCCATAAAAACCTCTCTATACTATCATTAATACATTTGGTAGGGACCCGGTTTACCACGTCCGCGCACGAGTGAAGCAATGTGCGTCTCCACCGTGCAACAAATCGTTACGATATCTTATGATAAGAACAAAAGCATATGCTCAAATGCTTCCCGAATCTCCTCGGCTGGCACGAAACGACCTGCCAGTGTATCTACTCCTACCGCACGCTGGAGTAACCCCGTACGTAACAACTGCTGTTCCTCCTCCGTATGCCCTAACAAAAACGCCAGCACCTCGGTATCCCATTGCAGAAGCACGCCCGCCTGTAAGAGCGTGCCTGCTCGACGCCGAATCATATCAAGTCCCACAACCTTGCGCTGTCCTGCGACCACTTCATAAGACGAAATCGTGCCATAACAGGCACGGCGCATCAGTCGTTCGTAGTCCTGAGTAGTTGACTGCTTGAGTAGTGCGCGCTGTGCTTGTGCCTCTGCAATAGAAACAATACGTGTTTGAACTCCTACACGCTGTAGGGCTGCAACCCACGTTTCGCCAAACCAGCGATAGGACTCGACTACATCTGGAAGAATAAGCGGATGTCCTGCTGGTAAGAATATGTCAAGACTGAGCAGGTGTGGTCCGACAAGAACAGCCGTCCCTCCTGCTCGTCTATGATAAATGGGCAACGTTGGTTTCTGCTGCAACGCTTGCGGATTTATTACACTATCCTTTTGCGAGAAGCCAAGCACAAGCGCCGTCTTTTCTGCTAACGACCAGTATAACGTTGCTTGCTGACTTGGCTGTGTAAAAAATTCTTCGCTTCGCTCGATATGCTGTTGCTGATCGGCAACAACAATCGGCGAAATGTGCCAGGAGAAGTAATTAGTCTGCGCTTGCTGCATGTTCCAGTAACTCGGCCTCTTCTTCCCCATTTGCCTCATGCTCTGCTAGCTTGGCCTCTTCTTTTACAGGTGCCGTATGTTGTGACAATTCAGCCTCCTGCTCGGCTTCTTGTGTCGCTTGAACAAAACTCTTCTCTGCTGGTACACGTAGTATCCAGCCAGTAATGGCCGCAATGAGACTGAGTCCTGCACCGGCTAAAAGCGATATTGGCGCTCCATAAAGGTGTGCTAAACCACCCGTGAAGAGATTCCCTAACGGCACACTCCCTGCGAAGACCAGCATGTACACACTCATCACTCTACCACGCAAATGATCTGGTGTCACGGTTTGTAGTGTAGTGTTTGCCATTGTCGAGAAGGTAATCTGTGCAAAACCAACAGCCGCGATTAAGACAAGTGATAACACATAGAGTTGCGAAAGCGCAAATGCAGCTTCAAGGATACAAAAGATGATCGCTCCAACCAGCATGTGTTGAATGTTTGGTCGCTTGTTCCCCCATGCCAGCCATAAAGCAGAAACAAGTGCTCCAAAGCCAATTGCAGACGAAATGAGACCAAATCCAACAGGTCCCACGTGTAGCACATCAGTTGCGAACAAGGGCAAGACAACGTTGAAGTTGATACCAAACAATGAAACCGTGCCTATAACTGTAATAATGAGTAAAACTACAGGCGTCTTAGCGATATATGCCAGACCCTCACGCAAACTTTGCATTGTGCTTTGCTTTTGTGTTGTTGCACCCGCCACAATCGGCTTTGCATGGGTATGAAGCTTGCTTATATCTATCAACGCTAAACCAATCAGTACCGGAATGAAACTGATGGCATTTAGTAAGAAAAGCGGTGTAACACCAAGCCACGCAATCAGCAAGCCACCTAGTCCAGGACCTACAATACGCGCCATGTTGAAAAGCGAAGAGTTGAGTGCAACGGCGTTAGGCAAGTCTTCGCGTCCTACCATCTCAACGACAAATGCCTGACGTGTCGGCATATCAAGCGCATTAGTAGCACCAAGCATTAAGGCAAGCACAAGAATATGCCATAACTGCACCGTTCCTGTAAAGACAAGGGTCCAGAGTATCACAGCTTGTAACATAGCAAATGATTGTGTGAAAAGGAGTAATGTTCTTTTTGGTACTCTATCTGCAATAACGCCACCGAACAGCGAGAATAGCATGACCGGCAAAAATTGCAATGCGCCAACAATGCCCAGCCACCACGCGCTATGCGTAACCTGTAAAACAAGCCACGCCTGTGCCGTTGTCTGCATCCACGTCCCGATTAATGAGATCATTTGACCAAACCAGAACAGGCGAAAATTGCGATGTTGTAGTGCGCTAAATGTACGCAGAAATCCTTTAGGATGGGTGACTTCGACGGCAGAAGAGGTTTCTGTATGATGATGGTGATGAGAAAGTGTTTCCATAGGTAACGTCCATTCTATAAAAATTTAGGATAGAGATATTTATTGTTCGTTTTGAAGTATTGCACGCCGTTGAGCATGACGCTCTAACCTACTGTATAGTGAAGCATGCATCTGCTCTAATGCCTTCTGCTTTTCTTCGATAAGCACAAGCTGTCCGCGAATTAAAGTATCAGCTCGATCTAACTGTGCAATCTTCGTAGAAACCTCTGTCTCCTGTTGATAGGCTGCTTTAATAGAGTCGCGCTCCTCCTCTGCATCCAGCAGTTCACGAATATCGGTGAGCGAAAAGCCAAGTAGGTCACGCAACTCCTTGATGCGTTCGAGCCGTTGCACATCCTCTTCACTATAGCGGCGGTAATTGCCCTCTGTGCGACCTGTAGGCGTAAGAAGACCAACTTCCTCGTAGTAGCGCAGCGTACGCTTCGTCATATTTGTCCGTGTCGCTACCTGCTCAATTGTATAAAGTGCTTGCTCTTCCTGTATTTGTCCTTCGTTCTGCGAAGTAAGTGATGGAGAATTTTCTGTAGCGAACATAATCGTTTCCTCGTAGGCTTAGACAGTTCATTTAATAATAGTATATCATAAGTTTGACGTTAACGTCAAGGTGAAATTTAAGCGTCTCTGCTACTTTCAGATGACTACTCTTTCCCTGCGCATGATTCATTTCCCTATGGTGAAGCCCACCTTTCTACGTTCTACGAGTGTCGCCAAGAAAACACCAACATGCTATACTACGTTTCAACACAAAGGAGTATAGCATGGCAAGACGAAGTCTCGATAAGCAACTTCAGGATATTCTCTCTCGACTGCTCTCTCTTGGCCGTCTCGTCGATCAAGCTCTGGAGCAAGCCCTTGATGCAATTGCGCACAATGATCTAGCCCTATGTGGGTTGGTCGTTAGCTCCGATGACGTGATTGATGAGTTACGCCGAGAGGTTGAGGGACTTGCTCTGCGTACTCTAACTCTCCAACAACCACTTGGAGTGCGTGATCTTCGCTTTCTCTCGTTCGTTCCTTCTATCGCAGGAGAACTAGAACGTATCGGGGACAATGCCGCAGGAATTGCCAAACTCCTCATCCGCATGGAACCACTTCGACGAGCGCGTGTTCTCCCCGCTCAAACCGATTTGTTTGACCAGAACACACATACACAGACTTCTTCTCATATGGTTGCAGAGACATCTATTATTGAAGGGGTGCTGGAATTAGGACGTGAGGCTCGTCGTGTCCTACAAGCAATGATCGACGTGCTTGCCTCTCAAAATGCAGGTGAGGCGCGAAGGTTGTGGCATGAAGATGATGTCGTCGATGTACGCTACCATATGGTGCGCCACGAGATCATGCTCCTGTTATCTGCGGTTCATGCCATTCCAGCCCTTGAGCAAGACGGGTTAATCTTACAGCGAGTTACCTATTGGCTCTGGATTGCTCACAACTTTGAGCGCGTGGGAGATCACTGCACCAATATCTGTGAGCGCGTCGTCTTCTTTCTGGAAGGTCAAACCAAGATTCCTGAAGAAGACGACGAGGCAAACACATAGGCCAAGCCCACAATAGCACCGCTGTAAAAAACTTTCTCTTACACCTCAATCGGTTCTGGCTGGCGTGTTGTGATCTGGTGATCACCTGAGATATCTTCCAGGGAGCGTTGCTTCGTTTCGGGAAGTGTGAACAAGGTGAGGATCAATCCACACAACGCGGTAAGTGCAGAGACCGCCATTGCTCCAGGTAAATGGAATGTCGCAAGCAGATAGGGAAAGGCAAAGGCTCCTATGAAGGCCCCTATTTTGCCGAAAGCTGCTGCTATCCCATGAGCAGAACTGCGTACCATCACCGGAAAGATTTCAGCGGGATAGACAAAGGTGGTTACGTTGGGTCCAAACTCCGTGAAGAAGTAGGATATGCCATAGAGCGTGAGGAAGGGAAGCGTGAACTGGGTGAAACTGGGGACGAGTGCAAGCAGGGCGTAGGCAAGCGCCATCATTGCAAAGCCCAGACACTGGATCGCTTTACGTCCCAGTCGGTCAATGGTCAATGCAGCCACAATATAGCCGGGCAGAGCTGCTATGACGAAAATGAGCAACGTATAGAGCAGGTTCGTAACAACATTCGTGTGGGCATCGAGTGCTTTCAAGACCAGCGGACTCGAAATGGTAGTTCCATAGTACGCGATATCCAGGAAGAACCACGTTCCTGCTGTTCCGATAACCAATGTGAGATAGCGAGGGGTGAGCAACAAGGAGTTTCTTAAGAATGAATATCTGTGATAAAATTGTAAACGTTGCAGTACGACCAGCATGTATTTGCTGTGCAAATGATCGCCGTCCCCCAAATTAGTTTCATGCAAGGATGTGTTGCTGTGAATGATACTCTTTCTTCCCTCGTTGAAAGGGCTTTAACGGGCAATTCCCGTCCTCTGGAATTCTATCTTCGTGATCAGAGTCGCTTGCCGGGTCCGCGTGCAAATCTGGAACTAGCAAACGATGTTAGCGCACTCCTTGCCTCTTCTGTCCCCAAATATCACGAAAACGTGCGTAAACTCATTACGCAGTTTGCCAATGGTGATCGTAAGAAGATTGCTAGTAACACACCTGACGAATTTGTGATGCTCTGTGGCATCATTGCCTTTGGCACATGTGCCGCTGCCTATGCCCCGTGGCGCCAGGAAACATACGATACGCTTGAGCACTACGCAACGAGCGCACAGTGGCGTGTACGTGAGGGTGTTGCACTCGCCTTCCAACACCTCATAAGCACTGTTCCAACTGATACATTGCTTTGCCTGAAAAAACTTGCACTCAATGGCAATTATTTGCAACAACGAGCCGCCATCGCTGCGATTGCAGAGCCAGCTCTCCTCTATAAATCCGACGTTGTCGAGGCGGCCATAGACCTACAACGCATCGTCCTCAATCGCTTGCGTAACGTGCCCAAGCTGGATCGCAAGACTGAGGAACTCCGAACCCTGCGTCGCACCCTCGGTTACACCATCAGTGTCGTAACTGCCGCCCTTCCCGAGCAAGGCTTCGCTCTGATGCGCGAATGCGCCTCGTGGGACGACGCCGACATCACCTGGATACTGCGCGAAAACCTCAAAAAGAAGCGCTTAGCAAAATTTACCGTGGACACAGAGGAGCTTACCAAGCTCCTTGCATAGGATGCATAAACATGCTCATCGTCACAAAAATGCATTTTTGTGACGATGAGCATGTTTATGCATCCTATGCCTGAAAAACTCCTTTACGCGTATCATTGTAATTTTGCGAATTTCTGCGTATACTTGAAAAAGCACTGCATGCTCGCAGTCCCTCTATCCACCTTTGTATTCTCTCAGTCAAGTAATGAAGCTTGTTATCTACGGGAGGAACCGATGAAACTCGACAAAGGCACGCTGTTACACCTGTACGAGACGATGGTGACGATACGCGAGTTCGAAACACGCGTAAAGGAGGAGTTCGCACAAGGGCGCATTCCTGGCTTTGTACATCTGTATGCCGGCGAAGAAGCAATCGCGACCGGCATTATGGCGAACCTCAAAGAAGAGGATACGATCACCAGTACACACCGTGGACATGGACACTGTATCGCCAAGGGCTGTGATGTCAATGGCATGATGGCAGAGATATTTGGAAAGGCCACAGGGCTGTGTAAGGGCAAGGGTGGAAGCATGCACATTGCCGACGTAAGCAAGGGCATGCTTGGAGCAAATGGCATTGTCGGTGGCGGACCTCCACTGGCTTGCGGTGCAGCTCTAAGCGCGAAACTTCTTGGTGGCGATCTTGTATGTGTGTGTTTCTTTGGCGATGGTGCAGCCCAGGAAGGCACCTTCCATGAGTCAATGAACCTCGCCGCTATCTGGAAACTCCCCGTTATTTTTGTAGCAGAAAACAATGGCTTTGCCGAATCAACCCCCGTTTCTTACCACTGTGCGATCGAAAACATCGCAGACCGTGCTGCCAGCTATGGTATACCCGGTGCCTCTGTTGACGGTATGGATGTGTTCGCCGTTTATGAAGCTGCACAGGAAGCCGTCAACCGTGCACGTCGTGGTCAGGGACCCAGCCTGCTAGAATGTAAAACCTACCGCTATCACGGTCACTTTGAGGGCGATCAGCAGTTGTACAAGACAGACGAGTTGCAGCAGAGCATGTTAAAACTCGATCCAATCACGAATTTCCGCGTTGTTGTAACCCAGCAGGAATTGTTCACAAACGAAGAACTCGATGAGGTCGATGCCCGCGTGAAAAAGCTGCTCGATGATGCCGTCGCGTTTGCGGACAAGAGTGCCTATCCAGAATTGTCAGAAGTTGCTACCGACGTATACGCCACTGTTTAGCACTGTGAGAAAGGACGTACAATCATGGCTGTACAGATGGGAACAAAAACAGTAACCGTTGCAGAAGCGATTAATGAGGCAATTCGTCTGGAAATGCGTCGCAACCCTCGTGTGATCCTCATGGGCGAAGATGTGGCCGGTGGAGCAACATTGGAGCATCTCGAAGAAGATGAAGCATGGGGCGGTGTACTCGGTGTGACAAAAGGACTCGTGCAAGAGTTCGGACGCGAACGTGTACGTGATACTCCCCTTTCCGAAGCTGGCTTTATTGGCGCAGCTGTTGGTGCAGCCGCCACTGGCCTTGTACCGATAGCCGAACTCATGTTCTGTAGTTTTATCGGTAGCTGTATGGACTCGATGCTCAATCAAGCATCGAAGATCCGCTATATGTTCGGCGGCAAAGCCACTATTCCTGTCGTGATACGCACCATCATTGGAGGTGGCTTCCGTGCCGCCGCCCAACACTCGATGGTACTCTATCCTATGTTCGCCCACATTCCTGGTCTAAAGGTTGTAGCACCGTCGAATCCCGCCGATGCAAAGGGTCTTTTAACCGCCGCGTTGCGCGATGGCAACCCTGTAATCGTGTGTGAGCATCTCGCAATGTACCAACTCAAGGGTGAAATGCCCGAAGGTGAACATGTCGTGCCATTAGGGAAGGCAGCAGTTTCACGCCCCGGTAAAGACATCACAATTGTTGGCGCGAGTATGACTGCACGCCATGCCCTCGCCGCCGCTGAGGACCTTGCTAAAGATGGCATTGACGCAGAGGTCGTTGACTTACGCACAATCTCGCCTTTAGATGAAGATACGGTCTTGCAGTCGGTCGCGAAAACCGGTCGCTTGGTGATTGCTGACGAGGCAAATCCTGTTTGTGGTATAGCAACGCATGTTGCCGGCATTGTAGCCAGCAAAGGCTTTAGCTCACTGCGTGCTCCGGTTGCCCTTGTCACGCCGCCACACGCTCCTGTACCATTTAGCCCTGTACTTGAAGACGCCTATCTTCCGAGTCCAGAAAAAATCGTAGCCAGCGCCCGTTCGGTAATGGGCCGATAACACAAAAAAGGACGGAGTGTTAAGGATACCCGCAGGGGAAACGTCGTGGTATGGCAGGGGTGCCCCAGCCGCATTCGGGGAATTATAAAGAGGCAGCGGGCGCCCTGCAACTACCAGTTCTCATGTATTGGTTTGCACCAGCGTTCCCCTTGCGGGCGCCCGTTGCTACTACTCCATCTTCTCAGCATGCGGCATTCCTTCACAAGCAAAGGAGCGATTATGGAGCGTGATGTCACTATGCCCAAATTGGGCATGACCATGACGTATGGTGTTGTCGTGCGCTGGCACAAGCAAAATGGCGATACTGTGACTGCCGGTGAACCAATTTGTGAGATCGAGACTGATAAGCTTAACAGCGAGGTCGACGCGACAGCGAGCGGCGTCCTTACAAT
>CAXTCR010000109.1:0-12257 GCA_964242555.1 uncultured Ktedonobacteraceae bacterium | reverse complement strand
ATTTGCTCTTTGGAGTCGATATAAAGTATTGGAGCGTGATCCCAATTAGCGAACCTCTATAATTATGTCGTCAACAACACCCTCCCATGCGTAGTCTGCGCTGTATCCCAGTCCAGCAAGTCAGCAAAATCGTGTTGGAAGGCAGCAAGTTCTTGTTGACGCGTCTCCTCGCTCGGCATCTCGTTACTTTTCCAGACAAGGACAATCATGACCTGTTCGGAAACCTCTTCCTGTTGCCACACGACGCGAATCATTGATCCCTTGAAGGTATGTTGCTGCTTCGTGTATAGCTCCTGCAATCTCTGCTCAAATCGCTCTTGTTGTCCCTGTCGTACTCGGACAGAGATTTGTAGAGCAGTTACAGTAATGCGTCCATTATAGACATGCCACGGCGTTGCGCTCTTACGAACTCGTCCAGGCGGATTCTTCTTAAACTCTTCGACCTCTTCCGTCGGTATCATGTACATCTTTGAAACCTTGATGTACGAGAACCGCTTCCCCCTGATAAGTTGAAGTACCCGTTCGTATGAAAGATTGAGCATATCCGCAGCTTCGGCAGCCGAAACGTGACCTGGAATACTTAAATGTAATGCTTCTTTTTTTCTTGGCATGTCATTGATAATATTTAAGAGTATAGATAGTTGTAAACTTACTTTTAAGCAAGAGCATATCTTTATTAATATTTGAAAAGTATATATATTACCAAATATACTTTTATATGGTATACTCTTCTCATCGGAACATTTAACCATTTGATACAGGGGAAGCACATCAGATAGTGAGGAAAGTAGCAATGGCAGAAGGACAAAAGCGCACACAAACAATACAGCAGATCATGGTAACGCATTCTATTTCATTTGATAAATTAGTATTGGTAGCTGGCGTAGAGCCAGCACGTGTTCACCTGTTCTTGCTGGGATACTATACACGCAAACGTCATGCCGAACGCGTCCTACAAGCCCTATCCATTCTAAGCGGCGAACTATGGACCCGCGAAAATGTAGAGGGTATCCGCATCTATCGTCAATATACCGAGCCATTTGTTATACCCTATGAGATGTTTGCGGAACGAAATCATTCAGCGTTTAAGAAATAAGAAGAGCATATGTAGTAGTGTTTATATACCTCCCCTTGCATTCCCTCACAATCTCATGTACACTTCCTCCTAGATACGTCATCTAAAGCGTATCCTCCAATAGACCTCTAACAAATATCAGTAATGGCAGGAAGACAGCGCTACTCCTCTTCCCATTTCATCCACAGTTCCTATCTCAAGAGCACCTATCGGTAAGAACAGTAATGATTTTCTACCCCATCCATCAATCCTCACCCGCTCTGCCGGTAATATCAGTAAGAATGGTGATAATAGTAATGTTTCACATTCAATAAAAACACCACGCATCTCAACGCCTACAAAACCTTTAATGATATAATAACCGAGTATCAACGCTGATATCCTATTCGAGACGTGCCAATCGTCAAGGAGAACATTCTATGCCAGAAGCTGTTATTGTCGCGACCGCTCGTACCCCCATTGGGCGTGCTATGAAGGGGTCGCTTATCGAATGCCGGCCCGATGATCTCGGCGCCACAATCGTAAAAGCCGCTCTTGCAAAGGTACCACAACTCGACTCCACTACGGTGCAGGACCTGATGCTTGGATGTGGCGAACCCGGTGGCGAGTCAGGCTACAATCTCGCGCGTGTGGTTGCCGTACTCTCAGGTATGCCCTCGGTTCCAGGTGTGACGGTCAACCGCTACTGCTCGTCATCGCTGCAAACTATTCGTATGGCCTTCCATGCAATCAAAGCTGGCGAGGGTGACACATTTATAGCGGCAGGTGTCGAGACCGTGAGCCGTTTCCCCAATGGCATGGCCGATAGTGGTCCTCACAACACTGCCTTCGCACCCGCCGAGGAGCGCACGGAGGAACAGGCAAAGGGCGCAGACTCGTGGGAGCCGCCAAAGGGGCTGCCCAATATCTACATTGCGATGGGCCAAACAGCCGAGAATGTGCGACTTGCAGAACACGTCAGCCGCCAGGAGATGGACGAGTTCGCGTGCCTCTCCCAGGAGCGAGCGGTCAAGTCACAGCAAAACGGCTTCTTCGACCGTGAGATCACCCCCGTCACGACGCCCGATGGCAAGCACGTCACTAAAGACGATGGTCCTCGTGCAGGCACCACAATGGAGAAGCTTGCCCAACTTCAGCCCGTTTTCCGTCCCAATGGTGAGGTGACAGCCGGCAACTCCTGCCCCCTCAATGACGGTGCTGCAGCTGTGATTGTAATGAGCGACACCAAAGCACGTGAGCTTGGCATCAAGCCGTTAGCGCGCATTGTGGCCAGCGGAGTCTCGGCCCTTAATCCCGAAATCATGGGGCTTGGTCCTATTGGCGCAAGCCAGCAAGCCTTGCAGCGCGCCAGTATGACGATTGAGGACATCGACCTTGTTGAAATCAACGAGGCATTCGCCGCTCAAGTCATTCCTTCGGCCAAACACCTCGGCATTCCGTGGGACAAACTGAATGTCAATGGCGGCTCGATTGCTCTGGGCCACCCCTACGGCATGACTGGTGCCCGCATCATGACCACCTTAATCAACGGCCTGCAAACCGCCGATAAGCGCTACGGTCTCGAAACCATGTGCGTAGGCGGTGGTCAAGGCATGGCCATGATCATCGAACGTTTGCAATAAGGAGCTTCCCTTGCTCGAACGTCATCTCCGCCACTTGCAACTGTTGCAAGTGGCGGACAGCGCCCTTCCCATTGGCTCTACCGCGCACTCCTTCGGTCTGGAAACACTGGTCGTAGAGGGTCAGCTCACAGTCGAGCATCTGGCACAACAATACTTCCTAAGCTATTTTGCGTAGTTACTTCTATGAGGAAGGAGAACATATATGGGCGAAACTCCGAATCGCGTCTGCATCATCGGCGCAGGCTCCTCTGGTATCGCAGCTTGTAAGGTACTGCACGAGCACGGCATCCCATTTGATTGCTACGAAGCGGGCAACCGAGTTGGCGGAAACTGGGTGTATGAAAATCCGAATAATATGTCGAGCGCGTATAAATCGCTGTTCATAAACACGTCGAAGCCCAAGATGCAGTATTCCGACTATCCAATGCCGGAAAGCTATCCCGTCTTTCCTCATCACACGGAAATCGCAACCTATTTCGACAACTACGTCAAACACTTTGGCGTGAAGCAGTATATCCATTTCAACACGCTCGTCACACACGCTGAATCACTAGAAGGTGGCGGATGGGAGATAACGTTACAGGATGACTCAATACATCGCTACCGTGCCCTACTGGTCGCCAATGGACATCACTGGAACCCACGCTGGCCCGACCCGCCATTTCCGGGACACTTCAACGGCGATATCATCCATAGCCACTCTTACAAAGTGCCCGATCCCTACACAGGCCAACGTGTGCTGGTCCTTGGCTTTGGCAATTCTGCAGTGGATATCGCCACAGAAACATCGCGCGTCTCCGCCATGACCTATCTTGCCGTACGACGTGGCTTTCACATCATTCCAAAGTACATTCTCGGCAAACCACTAGACCAGCTTCCCGTACCAGCATTCATCCCACCCGACATGCAGCGCAAGATATACGGATTCATCCTCCAACTACAAGTCGGGAAAATGACTGACTACGGCCTACCCGAACCAGATCATCCCGTACTGTCAGCCCATCCTACTATAAGTGCCGAAGTTCTAAACCGCATCACCCATGGGCGGGTCAAAATCAAACCCAACATCGAACGCCTCGATGGGGATGGCGTCATCTTCACTGATGGTTCACGCGAACAAATCGATAGCATCATCTACTGTACAGGCTACAAAGTCACGTTTCCGTTCTTTGATCCAGGCGTCATCGAGGCCAAACACAACGACTTGCCCCTCTTCCATCGCGTCTTTCCTCCTCAATACCGCGACCTATTCTTTATTGGCCTATTGCAACCGCTTGGCGCAATCATGCCATTGGCAGAAGTGCAAAGTATCTGGGTCAGCAAATATCTACTAGGCGAGTACGGCCTTCCCCCACCTGCTGAAATGATACGCGAACTTCACCTCGAACGCGTCACTATGCGCAAACGCTACGGCAACTCGCCGCGCCACACAATGCAAGTAGACTTCGACCCGTACGTCGCAGAAGTAAAGAAAGAGATGGCTCGTGGTGCTAAACGTCCAGCAACACCACTGGTTCAGCGAGAAGCGCAACTTGTAGCCAAAGGATAACGCCTAAAGTCATACACCTCGCGAATGGGGTTCGTAACATTCACGAGGTATATGACTTTTTAATCAGAGGTCAAGTATAAAGCAACCCTTATCCGGCTCTACTCCTACTACTTTTTATGCCACACGCTCTGACAGGCAGCAATTCCATTGACAATTCCTTGTTGCACCTGCGTACTCGTCATTGGTGTTGCCGTTTGACTGCCATATCCTGAGTCGTCCCAGCTATACCAGGCAACGGACACTGCTCCCGCTTTACAGAACGCCTGCGCTTGTGTCGCTATTTGTGCTGCTGTGAGACCTGGTTCGTAACGCGTTCCTGCATACGGCCCCGCAAATGCCTGCCCAATACCAATCAGTGGCGTATTTTGCATATTCCATCCTTGCTGCTGCAACGCTTTAAATGCTGATGGCAATTCTGACCGCATTGAGAAATCGAACTGAGAACCATCTGTTGGTCCTGCATGCGTATCGACATATGCATACAGACCTACCATATCGCAGCCACCACTGCTAAAATTGCGTGCAGGCCCGGGTTGCCACATCGTTACGGTCGGGATCGTTACCGTAAAGCCAAAGCCACAAATTGCCGGGTTATATGGAGTATATTGCCCAATATGATCGTGTATATGCTGCAAAACGATCTTCGCACTACCACTATCCCATGGTGCCCAATCATCCAGCACCCAGTACCCCACAACAAGTGGATTGTGAGCATCGGCCTGTAACTTGGCATCTATCGCAGTCAGTAACGCAGCCTCGGAATTGATAGATGGCATTTCATCAATTGGACAATAGAAGTTCTGCGTACCCGCAGGTGGAGGAGCAACGGTATGAGTGCGATGACACTCGTAATAATACAGTTCACTTGCAAAACCTGCATCAATTTCATGCATGCCCTTAGCAAGCATTTCTGCACCGACAGGATCTGATGGCGTAAAAGCCGTTCCATAACGCATTACGGTATTAACGCCAAGCCCTGCAGCATTGTCTACCCGAGCTACCGAGTCAATTGAAAAGCCTATTGTTGCGGATTTGAGTATATTGACTTTACTGTATGTATGAGTAGGAGTCTTGGTTATATTAAGGAGAAAAACGAGAAACACCGTTAGAATTACAATTCTCTTCATTACTTTCCTCGCCTCTGTTCTTTCTTGAGTATGAGGTCGTGTAGGTCTGGATGAATAGGAGTCATTCATATACATGTTCCTACACAAAGTAATGTACCTGATACACGTTGAAACACCGTGAAGAAAGAGTAAGCAAGCGGTGGAGAAACAAGGAGGCGGCGTTATGATTTCGTAACATATGTCTTCATAGTAAGCAGTGTATCGAGTTTAGACCAATATCCGCTTCTTATAAACACTCGACGAAACATTGCAGGACTATAATTGCTACGAATATGCTCTCTTGCCAATCCTCCCATCTGGAGACGCAGTGTATCGTCGCATAAGAGGGCCGCCAGTGCCGCAGCAGTCTTTTCCACATCTCCTATCGGAACAAGCATCCCACGTCCCTCCGACAAGAGACGAACATTTGCCAGTGGCTCGTTTGTTGCTATCGTGGCACATCCAGATGCCATTGCCTCCATAATAGCAAGCGGGTAGCCTGCCGCCCTACGACTTGTGAAGAGAAAGATATCGCTAAGCCCCAAGAGAGAGATGACCTGCTTCTCAGAAAGCTCTCCGGTAAGAAGACATTGAGAGCGCAGGCCACGGACAGCAATATCATGTTCCAGTTGTTCTCTTAGAGGACCGTCGCCCGCAAAGATAACTCGAACACACGCCTGCAGTTCTACTGGTAGTAGAGCAAGCGCGCGTTGTATAGCGTCAAGTGCGATATCCAATCCCTTTTCAGGAGCCATGCGGCAAATAATTGAGATAACAAGCGCATTCGCGGGAATACCTAGTTTCGCTCGCTCATCTGCTCGTACGTCTGACGAAGGGAAAATATGTCGATCTACGTCAATCATATTAGCAAAGCGAGTAAGCCGGCTCTGAGGAATACCAAGCCGGGCACAGATTTCCTCTATTCCATCACCAGAAGCGCCGGGAATGAGAAAATGATCGATACAACGCGCAGAAAGCAAGGCAAAGAGATGCAAGCAAGGCCAGTACAAGGAAAGCAAGCAGCGTTCAATATAGGCACGCACTGAACGCTTTGTCGCTAAAGCCTTAGCCCGTTCAGCCTTCATCAAATTATTGTGCAACAGTGTTAGATTACCATGATCAATACATACCACACGAACACCCGATAGCTTCGCAGCAATACCCGTAAAGAACGCTGTAAAGATACCATCCTGTGGTAATAAGAGATCATAACGAGCATTTTGACGTTGAAGAGAAAGAATTTTCCAAAATCCGCTTACACAATACCAGAGCACGGTAGGAAAGTGCCAGGGAGATGTTCCCGTTTTAGGAAAAGGATGAACTATCAAGCCTTCTGTGTCTGGCCCCACCTGTCGCGTGACATATTCCATATGCCAGCTATCCGCAGTCACGTTGGCAATATTTGTGACAACTGTGCGCATACCCCCAGCAATCGGAAATGCCGTAATTGGCACACAAACACTGAGTAGTGGTGTTTCGCTTTGTCGCGGAAATAGTCTTGACCGGATACCGCTTAACACTCTTGTACGGCAGGCTACACCTGTACTGACAACGTGATACACAAAACGGGAGGCAACGTTTTTCTGATACTGCTCCCAACGAGAAATCACGCGACGACAATGCTGGCAATCTGAATACCTCACAACTTCAGTAAGAAGCTGACAATACGAAATCAGCCCTTCTGGAGTTGCGAGCTGTTGTGAAAGCAAGTCAGAGCGGAGCCACAATCCAGTGTCAAACTCTCGCAACAACATATGCAGAGTACGGCTACTACGTTCAATCTGCTGTTGGACCCCCTCATCATACGTAACCGCGAGATATTCATATAAGCCGGGCAACGACCCCAACAAGCCTGGTAATGCGTGAGACGCAGGATAGACAGCTGTTTCCTCAAAAAAAACGCCATCTTCTCCTATCGGGGAACAAACACCTCCATCCAGAATGTCTCGTTTAAACGTTTCTACAGCCATACCTGCAGTATCAAGAAACTTTTTTTGTCCCGTTACTCTGTAAGCTCGAACGAGAACAGCAATAGCTTGCCCTTGTACGGAGGCCGATAGGGCAGAAACTTTTTTCCCACCCGCACATACAATTGCAACAGGCCACCCACAAACGTTCGGATCAATCTGTACGCTATGTTCAACAAGCCATTCCGCACGCTCTAAAAAGAGAGCACTCTCCTCGCCGACCATCTCTTCTCTCCCTTGCTCTTATTGAGCCTCTGTTACACGACGCTCATCACCTACTTCTTGCCAGAGAGGAGAAGAGATACATCCAAGCATAAGCCAGCCAATTACAGCCAGAGGAACAAAAGTCCAGCCTGCATTCGCCATACTATAAGCCGTTAAACCAATCACGACCGCCATTCCTGTCGCAAGTAGCGTACGAGTTTGAGCAGAGCCTTTCGTCCACTTCTTGAAGGAACGCCATAGGGTTAGGAGAATGAGCAAGGCAAAGACTACCGCTACCTGTATTCCTCCCAAGGATGCTAGCTCTAAAAATGAATTGTGGGGATGGTCCAAAGGGATATATTGCTCAAAGACACGATAAGGATCGGCGCGCTCGAAATAGACATAGCGACCCATGCCTAATCCGGTCAAAGGAAGTGCACGTATCACCTGTATACCAGTTCGCCATGCAGCAAGGCGCAGACTCGTTTCACTTGGATTTACGGCGTGCTGTAGCTGAAGATTGACCTGAGTTGGGAAAAATACAAGTAGTACTAATGCAGACACTAAAACAACGCTTAAAAACTGAATGCGATAGTTACTATGCCCCACAAATATAAAAAATGTTATCAAGCCGACAAGCACTCCTACCCACGCTGAAGTAGTATACGTCGACAACAAAGCAAACGAGAGTAGTACTATTTCCAGGCCGTAGATAATTTTTTCCATAAGAGACCGACTCACCGCCAGTAACCCTATAGCTAGGAGCAGTATCAAGCCCAGAAATCCACCATTGGAGTCAGGATTAATCAAATAAGCACCCGCGCGCGATACTCCTGAGGTTCCTAGTTGATAGTTCGACAACAAAGCAAGCGCACTATCATAGCGATCAGATTTGAAGAGGAGGACACCGGACACGGATTGAAAAATCGTAATTCCCCCGATACATGTCCCAAATGCAGCAATCATTGCAAACACGCGATGCACACTAATATTGCTGCGTGCAATCACCACCCCTAACCAGAAGATGATGAACGGAAAGAGGATAACGTTGAAGTAGTAGTAAGCACTGTCCAACGCACTTACACCATGCAGCGCCGGCAAAATAGAGGTGATCAGTAACACGAGCCAGAGCCATAAGAACGGTGGACTTACCCAGAGCAAAGAAGGTGATCGCCTCAGGAAATAAGCACCAAGTAATACTAACGTCAATATTTGCGCGACAAAAGCATATCCTAGATAAAAGTCGACGTACACCTTTATTATCACAACCAGCAGTACCAGAAGTTCGTTCTGACGATTTATAAGAGCTATCGTCACGAACAATGCACCCACAACCCCAACACCGTAGAGAGGGTCTACTATCCCTATCGCAACAGCAAGGAACACAGCACAGAGCAGCACAAGTATTGGAGCGACAAGCACAACGGGAGAAAGTTCTTTCAAAACGTTTCGCTCCGCAAGCTGCATTTTCAGCATAAAATAAGATTGTCCTTCCTCTTTAACCTTTACAATACATGATACGGTGACTTCCAAATAGAGCAGCCCAGCTCATCTTTTTGCATTCCCTGCTATACTGAAAATAGGAATACTAAACATACCGGAGTTGTGTGTTCGCGGGTTGGGAGGATGTTGTGTATGTGTGGCATTGCCGGGCTACTTAAAAGTTCTGGGGTCTATATTCCACAGAATGTCTTAAAAAAGATGACCACCGATATCGGTCATCGCGGACCAGATGACGAGGGAACGGTCTTTCTCTCATCTTCCTCTAGTGATACAAACCTTCTATGTTCTGAGACAGACGCTGATTGGACGGTCGCGCTTGGCTCCCGTCGCCTCTCGATCCTCGATATAAGTCCCGCTGGACATATGCCTATGGCTTATAAGGACTTCCTCTGGTGCGTGTACAATGGCGAGGTCTATAACTTCATCGAGGTACGTGCGGAACTACAAAAGCTTGGGCATGTATTTCGCTCCTCATGTGATACCGAAGTTATCCTTGCCGCGTATACCGAATGGGGGCCAGACTGTTTTTCGCGTTTCCGTGGCATGTGGGGACTGATCATCTTTGACAGCAAGCGCAATGAGGTCATCATTTGTCGTGACAGACTCGGCATCAAACCAATCTACTTCTGGCAAGGTACTGGTATTATCGCGATTGCTTCCGAGCTAAAGCAATTTCTCGCCATTCCCGGTTTCGTGCCTCGTCTTCAAATGAGTGTAGCAACCGAGTATCTTAAGACAGGCTACGAAATGCCTGATACATGCTTTTTTCGCGATGTCTCCCCTGTACCCGCCGGTACATGGCTTCGAATACCCCTCGATACGCTTATCCCCTCCACCCCTCAAAGGTACTGGCATCCCGAAAAGGTACAGGTTTCAATTACAACGGTCGAAGAGGCGAGCAGGTTGTTTGCGGAGAAGCTACAAGAAAGTGTACGCATCCACTTGCGTAGTGACGTGCCTGTTGGATGCGCCCTGAGCGGTGGCCTGGACTCTAGCGCAATCGCGGTGCTTGTACGTGAAATGCAAAGTTTGCATGCCCCAGCATTACATACATTCACCTCGACTTTTGCTGGTGAGAACGTCGACGAGCGTGCCTATGCCGATGCAGTTGTACAGCAGCTTGGGGCAGAGCCACACTATGCTACACCCGATCCGTTTCGCTTTCTTGATGAACTCGATACCTTCCTCTATATGCACGATGAACCCGTGGGTAGCCTCTCAATGTACGCAGGTTATTGCATCGCACGCTTGACCAGAGAGGCAGGAATTTCTGTTACACTCAATGGTCAGGGCGGAGACGAAATTCTTTCTGGTTACTGGCAATCCTATTTTCTCTATCTGCGTACGCTTGCCAGTCATGGTCATATGCTTCCGTTAGCACAGCACTTCACAGGTGCACTGCTTGGTTATGGAAATCCATTACTCTTACAGCAAGTACCAGTTATGCTTAAGCGCTATAGCGCCCGCGCTAGACGGACTACTCACCTTCGCCTACGCTCCGCCGAGGGAAACACTCCCTCTCCTATTTTGAAAAATATTCTTGCCTTGAGCGAGCAACAGCAGCGCGTAGAAGGCATTCGCTCCCTCTTCCTCCCTCGCTTGCTGAAGTGGGATGATCGCAACTCAATGGCCTTCTCCGTCGAAGGTCGATATCCTTTCCTTGACCACGAACTCATTGAGTTGTGCCTCTCCTTCGCTCCTTCTACGCTCTATCATTCTGGTTGGACAAAATGGCCTCTACGCGTAGGACTGGGACACAAGCTCCCACAGCAGATAAGCAAGCGTAGGACAAAATTTGGCTTTGAGGTTCCCCAAAATACATGGCTGCGGGGTCCACTACGTCCAACACTCCAGCAGTGGTTGAAGGAAGATCGACCACTCTGGGAATATATAGCACAGCAAGACGTACAACGACTGGCATATGAGACATGGCAAGGGAATGGGAGCAGTGAAGAACAAGGCCAGACACTCTTCCGCCTCTTTGTTTTTGATCGCTGGTTAGAGATATTTGGAGTAGTATAACATGCAAAAAACGCGGCTAAACGTCGAGCAGGAGTTGCAACGCATTGGAGACGAATATGCACAACGCGCTTCGTCAACAGTATTTTCTCAACGCTATAGTTTATTTAATGAAGCAGCATTGTTGCAAACACAAAGCTTGGAACGTCACACACTCGCATTACTAAAAAAACATTCTTTTACACACTTAGCAGACAAGAAAATTTTGGACATTGGTTGCGGCAATGGGCTTCCCCTTCAACGCTTCCTTTCCTACGGCGCCTTACCACAGAATCTTTCCGGTATTGATTTACTTCCCGCACGTATTGAGCACGCGCAAACCCTACATCCTGCAATAGACTGGCGTGTAGGAAGTGCGCATCAACTACCATATCCGGATGCAAATTTTGACCTTGTATCGCTTTCCGTCGTATTCAGTTCAATCCTAAGTCAACCCTTACGCGGCTCTATTGCTGAAGAAGCATGGCGCGTCTGCAAACCCGACGGCCTTATTCTCTACTACGATTTCGCCTATTCCAACCCCAGAAATCCTGCAGTAGAAGGAATTTCACGCCGAGAAATGCAAGAACTATTCCAACGCCCAGGAGCAAACTTCGATGTACAGAGAATAACGCTGGCGCCTCCTCTTGCACGCCGCATAGCCCCTCGTTTCCACTGGCTAGCCTCAACGCTGGAAGAACTACGCATCCTAAACACCCATCTGCTCTGTGTAATAAGCCAGAGGCCATTGTAGAGACCAATGTGTTACGTCCTGCTTGGCAATTGAGATGCCAAGCAGGACGTAACACATTGGTCTCTACAAAATCTTTATCCCTTGATACAACTGGATCAGCTTCTGGCTCTCTTTTTCCCAGAGAAATTCGTGTTTTGCGGCCTGTAAAGCACATGCTCGCATTGTTTGGAGCGTGTCGGGTTCCGACAGCATAGTATTAATACTGGCGGCGATAGCTTCCGGCTCAAGCGACTCGACTATGCGACCAAGCGCATGGGTTTGAATAATCTCTGCCACCGCATCTAGCTGGGTGGCGAGCACAGGTAGGCCAGCCATAAGATATTCAAATAGCTTGTTCGGTAGGCACCAGCGCACATTCAAGGAGGCATCCTGTGCCATCACAAGCAAACCAATATCTGCAGAGGCAGTCCAGTGTAGTAGCTCTTCGTAAGGAACAGGAGGTAGAAGTTTTACACGATCCTGTGTCTTTTCGCTTGCTA
>CAXTCR010000108.1:0-12308 GCA_964242555.1 uncultured Ktedonobacteraceae bacterium | reverse complement strand
ATTGCCTCCCATAAGCCCAATGAGGCTGCGATGGAGGAGCTGTTTTTCGCAAAAAACGCTCGTACCGCCATGACCGTTGGACAGGCTCGTGGCGTAGCTATGCTTGCCCTTGCCAATGGCGGTCTTTCAGTCGCCGAGTATACTCCCATGCAGGTCAAACAGGCTGTCACCGGCTATGGCAGTGCTGGTAAAGAGCAAGTCGGCGAGATGGTTAAAATGCTGTTGAAGCTCTCTCAGGTTCCACGCCCGGATGATGCGGCAGATGCGGCTGCCGTTGCCATCTGCCACCTCAACACACTGCCATATTCTAAACTACTTACCCGATGAGCATACTCTTCTGGCTTCTAACACGCTTTTCTAATACTCCTACTTTCTATGACATTCGTTACTTCCATTGTACATTAGCGTTTCTGCATATAGCGAACGCGGAGAGATGAGGTTCTGGGGCGATGATCACAGGTATTTATGGCACACTCGAAACAAGCAAGGCTGATGCCGTTATTTTACGTGTCGGTGGCTTCAGTATACGTGTAGCCGTTCCCGCTTCCACGCTTTCTCGCCTGACTGAGCCAGGCATGGAGGTCTCGCTCTTCACGCATTTTCATATGCGCGAAGATGGAATAGCCCTCTATGGTTTTCTCGATGAACAAGATCGAAATGCCTTCGAGCAACTTATCGCGGTGAGTGGTGTTGGCCCTAAAGTGGCCCTTGCACTCCTCTCCGTGCTGGACGCCCCAACACTCTACAAGGCAGTTGCCGACGAGGACGTTCAACGACTTGGTCTTGCTCCCGGCGTTGGTAAGCGGCTTGCGTCACGCCTGATCCTTGAGCTAAAGGGCAAACTGCCCACACTTCCTACAACGGGAGCGGTTGGTGCGCCAGCTGGCAACAGGATACAAGCAGAGGTCCTGGAAGCATTGCTCGGCCTGGGCTATTCACCTGCGGAAGCGCAGGCGGCCCTTGCTAAGATTCCACAGGATGCCGCCATGACGTTGGAGCAGCAAGTGACATTCGCCTTACGCTCTTTCTCGCGCCAATAATTCTTAATCTACATACAGAGGATGCGATGATAACGGAAGAACGCCTCCCACCAGCTTGTGCCTTTGCGGTCTCCGTATTGGCCGAATATGATACAGACCCCGACGCGGTTCCCGAAGAAGCTGTCGAGGCAGCGCAACAACACATGGCAACCTGCGCACGTTGTCTAAGCGTACAGACGGCAGCAAGTCCTACACAGCGCAAGAAGAAAAAGGTACGCAAAGCTGGTTCGGGCACAGAGTATATTGGACCACAAGTTCTCGAAACACCCATTCCAGAAACACCTTTGCGAGTGCCCGTCCCCAACACGCAAGAGACCCGTACTGAGCCTTCCGTCGCCTCAGCATCACAAACACTACCTCAACACGCAGGAGTTTCCCCTGCGGTCTCCTTGCTTCCTCCGACTGAACGCTCTCAAGCTACACAAGAGCAGCCGCTGGCATTACTTGACACGGGTACACTATCGTGTCAGCAGTGCAGGGGCAAACTTAAAGAGTACGCCGAGTCACTAGACAACGGCCAGAACGTCTCTGATCTTTACCCTGAGGTACAGGAGCATCTCCTCACCTGTGAGTCGGGCTGTCTTGTCCTGCTTGATCTCTTCCAGCAAGAAGCAAAATCAACACGCAAGTATCGCCGTCGCCTTGTGCGTGATCCCTTTAGCGTCATCGGTTGGGAGGCAAGCGGCTTTTTTCGTGGCGGACAACTGCCTATGTCGCCAAAAGCACTTTCCTATGGCACGCTCCTTCTCCTGCTTCTCGTCGCCTCGCTGAGCGCGTTCCTGGGTATTAGCTGGGATAACGCACGCTACTACCAGCCACCTCGCGTCGCCCTACCCACACCTGATGGCATAGGTCTGAGTGACGGATTGAGAGCTTACGATGCCTGCAACGCTAATAGCTATCGAGACAAACGTCAGGCGGCTCAAGCTCTTCAAAAAGGCAACGTGTCAGGAGCAAGCTCCCTGCTAACCACTGCCATGAGCACAACGATTACAGATACAACCGGCTGCAATGGGGCAGAGGCAGCCATCTACCTCGAAGATTTACGCGTGCGCCAGTCGGGACATCCATATGGTATGGTCGTCGTTAGCTTCGATAGCGGACCTGGCAATGCCGACCCTTATGGTGGTACTGACAGGCATATTCTCTACGCCGCCTATACCCAGGAACTCGTAGGTGCCTATATCGCACAGCAACAATACAATCAGGCTCAGTTGAAGACACGCGGTGCGCCTCTGCTCTATCTCGTCCTGGCAAATACTACCGGCGTAGAACAGGGCGCATTGCAAATCGCTGAGACAACGGCTTCGCTTGCACGTGGCAATACGTCGCCCCAGCAGTTAGGTCTCCTGACATCTCTACCCATAGCGAAAACACATCCTGTACTAGGTGTATTGGGCTTGGGACCAAGTACCCTTGTCCGGGTCGCACTTCCTGTGATGTGTCGCGCAGGGCTACCACTTATCGTACCAACAGCAACAGGACTCTTCATCCTCGACATCATCACCAGCACAGCCCTATACAAACATTGCGCCCCCGGGTTTGCCTTTGTCCGCTTCTCGCCCGATGATGATCGCCAAAGCTCTGTAGGCGCTGCCTTTGCAGCAAACACTCTACACGTTCATAACGCAGCCATCTTCTATGACCCCAGCGATCCATCATCGGAGGGTTCAGCGCATGGCTTTAGCAACAACTTTATCAAGCTCAATGGTGGCAGAATCGTAGCCCAGGAAACGGCTGTCGCGAGCGGCATTCTCGACGCTCACGGACGCCCACAGGCCGCACAGGACATCCTCCTGGCTGGTCTCAAAGATGCACTCAACGCACAGCCTCGTCCCGAATTGATCTACACCTCTCTACTCACCAACGATGTCGTACTCCTGGCTCAGGCAATTGCGCGCCTTCCACAAAGCCAGCAACCAACTCTCATGGTCGGTGGAGAGTATATTGTGCCTTCTGCACTACAGGGACTCGTTCAGTGGACACGCCAACAACAACTTTCCCTGCCCAAGATATTTGTTTCGCTCTCGTCTGCTGCACGCCCACCAACAGAGGATTGGCCTAAACAGTTTTATGCCAGTTTCTGTACATCCTTCGCTGCCCCGGGCAACTACTGTAGTGGCGCGGCTGCTCTCGATCAAGGGGCACTCTTCTTCGCCGATGGTATCGAGATTCTTGCGAAAGCGGTTGGGCCAATTACGAGTGAAAACAATTTTCCGGCACCCGCCGACATCGTGCAACGCATCAGCCAGGAGAATTTTGCTGGCGTAAGCTGTCCTATCGCGCTCCATATTCAGAACCAGGTTGTCGTTGTGAGTACAGAGGTCTTGCCTGTGGTACTTGGCATCGGAGGAGATGGCAGTTTCCAGATAGTGGGGTAGGGGAAAAGCACAACTATGGCTGATCTATTGGTTGTTACGCTAGCGTATACGACGCCCGAAAAGGATGTCGATACACTGGCGCGTATAGGACTTCTTCAGGACACCATACGCAATACACAGGGCTTGGTGACTGCTCGTTTCTACCGGGGACGAGGGTCATCTCCCTGTTATGCCATACTCACCACCTGGGAAAGCGATGAGGCGTGGAAACAAGCTCGGGAACGCTATAACCCGAAAAGCCTCCTCGTAACTTCGGCGGCGGATTTGTTGCTTTCGCCACCCGAGCAATTCCTCTTCTCATATCTCTGGGGCTACATTCGTCCTGCTGCCCCCCCGGAAATCGCCGCACTTCACCTCGCGACCGTTCGACCAGAACAAGCCGACATCGCCCAACGCGGCTGGATCGAGGGGCTGAAAAGGCAGGTGGCTCAAACGGGACTTGCCTTCGGCTTCCTCGCTCGCGGCACACCCGAAGCACCTCAACCAGTGCAACCAGATCCATCCTACACGCATGGCGCAACATTCCTTAACATGTTAAGCTGGTCCGCAGATAGTGCCCGCGAAGATTTTTATGCCGACATCCACTACACCGCCGTTCATCGCTTTATTACCAGCATCGGCACCATGCAAATACTCGCGCTCGAACCACTATGATATCTCGAATACATCAGCATCAGACACGAAACCTGTACGCTCTTCCACAGAGAATGCATTCTCTGTGGAAGAGCGTACAGGTTTCGTGCCTACATTGGACCAATCCATTTGGCTATATCTTAAAACAAACCTCTAATCCGAAGAGGTCTCAGCAACCGGCCTATCATAATACTTCTTCAGTTCCATTTTCAGCAGGTTACGGTCTGCCCACAATTGACTGGTAAACGTATGATACTCACCATCGCACAGGGGAATAGAATTAGTGCATTTCCGATGTGGTGTGAGACGAAAGCGTAGTGCTGTTCCCTCTACATCAACCCAGATATGTCGCCTCGTATAGCCCGTCCCCCACTTGAAGAGCACGGTTGAATCATATTCCTCAAACCAGCCGCGCCCCTTTAGAAGATTCTTATTGATACTTTGTAGCATCTCAGCAAGCCCGCTATCGCGCAACACTCTTTTGGCGTTCTCTCGCTTCTCCTGCTGGCTCCCCTCTTGCTCGTGCAACATGTCATCTTGACTCGTAGGATATCCTGCCTTTCGACTTTGTGACAACTATAATACTCACCTTTTAGCATAACACAAAAAATAACTGAAGGCCAAAAATACTAAAACTCGACATAGGCATCCTGTTTCGCACTCCTACGTGCATGCTGCATGTGCATAAGTGAGAGCATTGGCGGGAAATCCGACACACTCTTTCGTGGGTAGTCCTGAAAATGGAGGTTTCGAGGTGGTGAAATAGAAAAGACATTGTTGGTTGACACTTTTGCATGGCGCTTCGCCTCAGCGACCAACATCCCAATTTCATCAAGACTGTGCGGATGGCGCGCCTGATTGTTCACAACACCGATAGAAAGAGAGACGAGCGGGAACTGATAGGCACGCCCTTTCCGGTCTACGCCACTTATTGAGCCACGGTCCAGATCTTCATGCCTGTATAACTTCTTGCTTTGTTGTTTGTAGCGCTCGAGAATTTGCTCACATAAGAGTTGCGCCCTGTCTGGCGTAGTCATAATCAAAAAGTCATCGCCGCCGATGTGCCCCACAAAATCCGTAATATTGCCAAGTTCATACACCGCCCGCTGGCATATCTGCCCAACGAGCGCAATCATGTTGTTCCCGGCAAGAAAGCCATAGACATCATTGAAAGCCTTAAAATTGTCGAGATCAAGATACAGCAAGCTCCACGAATCCCCACTATTTAGCTTGCTGCTAATAGCTTGCTCTAATTGCAATCCCCCGGGTAACTGGGTAAGTGGAGAAAGCGAACCTAGCTGTATTCGCTTAAGTTGACGCCGGATCAGCGCGAGCAGTTCGTCGGTGTCAAAGGGCTTTGTAATGTAATTGTCAACTCCCAATTCAAAGGCAATTGTCTTGTCACTATGCGAAACGCGGGCACTAAGCACTATAATGGGAATGTTCATTGTTTTTGGATGAGCGCGCAGTTGCCTCACCACTTCGTATCCATTTATCCCCGGAAGCATAAGGTCTAAGATGATAAGTTGCGGCATTTCGCGAAGCGCAAACTGTACGGCATCTTCGCCGTTAAGGACAGTAACAGTCGAATATCCCTCGATATCCAGCGTCTCTTTGAGAAGTTCAGCAATATTCCGCTCGTCCTCAACAACTAAAATGGTCGTCATATGTGCTCCTGCCACTACATTTTACATTACGATAGCACGCTCATTCGGTGATAAAAGCATTCGCCTTACTTGTAGCACAATGTATTAACATGTATTATCTTTCACCACTTCCCTTTACACATCATTGTGGAATAGGTGTCACTCGCATTTTATATCCCTTATGGTATAAGCTGCAAGACATATGGAATTTATGTATAATCGTAAAGGGCTTTCCCAACCACATTATACTCAACATCACGTAGTTCGCGTACTACAACATGAGCAGGAAATCGTATTCATCTCCCCAGATGAATGTATACAGGCGGAGTGCTTGAAAATAAAGGCGTTGATAAACCTGCCGTTCCTGCCTCAAAAACATGTGAATAGCACAAGAAGTTGTTTCTGATGTGCAAGATATATCACATCCCACATACTTAAGTATAACATTCCTGAACATTCTTGCAAGGGTTTTGTTATACAAATTACGTCTCTTACCGAAAAATTCGCATGTATCTCACATTGTATAACCTCATGCAATTGCTTAACTCGGTACCTGTTGACGCATCGCTGCACTTGCGATACTATAGCAGTTGAAAGTGTAGCAAAGCGGAAGGGTAAACGATGGCCTCATCAGCACAAGCTGAGCAACGAATCACATTTCATAGTAAAGGACAGCCCACCTTTCTCCTCGAAGGCATGCTTCATGTACCAGGAAAAGTGCAGGGGTCTATGCCTTGCGTGCTTCTTTGCCATCCGCAACCAGCAAGCAGTGATATGAATGACTCACTCACTGTTGCATTGGCCAGACATCTTGCAGACTCTGGTATGCTCGCACTGCGCTTCAACTTTCGCGGGGTGCAGAGAAGTCAGGGGCAACAAACTGATGGACGATTAGAGCCGCTCGATTTAGCGGGCGCGATCGATACTATTCTCAAGGTGTCGGGCGCAAATCCTGCAAAGGTCTGTGTCATCGGCCATGGCTTTGGCGCCTATATCGCTCTTCTCTATGGACCATACGACCCACGAATACGCACTGTAGTGGCCATAAGCTTACCCCTTTTCCGTGCTGCAAATGGTTTCCCTCGTCCCTTCGAGCGACCCAAGTTGTTTGTAACTGGCGAATTCGACGAAATTTGTCCGCGCTATAAACTCGAACCATTCGTTGAGCAACAACCAGGACATAAAGGGCTGAAAGTGATTACGGGCGCTCGTCACCTTATGCGCGGCTTCGAGGACGCAACCGTCACAACGGTAACGAAATATGTAACAGCATGGGCTTCAATGCCTGGAGTATGAACACACTATGAATCCCACCAATCCTATTATTGTCCAGAGTGATCGCACAATCCTGCTAGAAGTTGATCATCCACAACATGCTGAAGCCCGGGACGCGCTCGCACAGTTTGCGGAACTCGAAAAATCACCCGAACACATCCACACTTACCGGCTCTCTCCGCTCTCACTCTGGAATGCAGCTGCCGGTGGGATGAGCGCGGCTACCATTCTTGAGCTACTTACCCGGTACAGCAAATATTCAATACCCTCAAATATCGCCGTCGATATTCGAGAATACGTCAGCCGCTACGGGCGCATTAAGCTCATTCGCCAGGGAGATGCCTTGTTGCTTGCCTCAGATGATATAGCCCTGATTGCTGAAGTTCTGCATCACAAACGTACACAACCATACATCCTGCGTCAGATTGACCGTAAGACTATTCAGGTTGATGCATCGCGCCGTGGGCACATTAAACAGGCACTCATTCATATCGGCTTTCCCGCCGAGGACCTTGCAGGCTATACCGATGGTTCAGCTCTGCCCCTGAAACTAATTTCACCAACGCAACAAGGGAAAACCTTCGAACCACGGGGCTATCAATATGCCGCTGCCTCAGCATTTTATGCTGGCGGTGCCCCGAGTGGTGGTAGTGGGGTCGTCGTCCTGCCGTGCGGTGCCGGTAAGACGATTGTCGGTCTGGCAACGATGGCAGACGTTGGGCGCGCAACGCTCATTCTCACGCCTAACACCGTCGCCGTCCGCCAATGGATTAGCGAGCTTCTCGACAAGACCGATATTCCGCCCGAAATGGTTGGCGAGTATACAGGTGATCGCAAAGATATCTGCCCCATCACAGTGAGCACCTATCAGATACTCACCTATCGTCGCACGATTAAGCATCAAGATGGTACAGAAGAGGAAACGTACCCACACTTCTCGCTCTTCACCAGCTATGACTGGGGTCTCATTGTCTATGACGAGGTTCATCTGCTCCCAGCCCCCGTTTTCCGCGTCACCGCCGAAATTCAGGCTCGTCGCAGACTTGGCCTAACAGCCACTCTTGTACGCGAAGATGGACGCGAAGCTGATGTTTTTAGCCTTATCGGTCCCAAGAAATATGATGTACCGTGGCGCGAACTTGAGAAGCAGGGTTGGATCGCAACGGCGGAGTGTCACGAGATTCGCGTCGGCCTCTCCGAAGACGAACAAATGAATTATGCGATGGCCGAAGTGCGTGAAAAATATCGTATCGCCGCAGAAACTCCCGCAAAAATTTCGGTTGTCCGTCATCTGGTAGAACATCATGCCGACGATCAGATACTTGTGATTGGGCAATATATCGAACAACTCAAGAGTCTCGCGGAAGAACTGCATGCCCCACTCCTCACTGGACGTACTCCCAACGGACAGCGCGAAAAGCTCTACGACCAATTCCGTCGCGGCGAGATCAAACGCATTGTCGTCAGTAAAGTCGCCAACTTCGCTATTGACCTGCCCGATGCTAATGTCGCAATTCAGGTCTCCGGCACCTTCGGCTCCCGCCAGGAAGAGGCGCAGCGCTTAGGCCGTATCTTGCGCCCTAAAAGCGACGGCGGTATGGCGTACTTCTACTCTATCGTCACCCGCGATACCCGAGACCAAGAGTTCTCCGCCAACCGCCAACTGTTCCTCACCGAACAAGGCTACCGCTACCTCATCGAGGACGCCGAGGCACTATTGACCGCGTCCGCTTGAGAACGATGTCTGTTACAAATTATAGATAGTAGGAAACGGACGCCCACAAGAGGCCAGCCCCTTGTGGGCGTCCTTCGATTACTCTCAACTAAGAGGACACGCTGAAGCGGTCCCTATCACGCTTGACATGCTTCCTGATGAGTGATATTTTAGGGAAAGAGTAAACATTTAATAGAAGCAGAGGATGGCATGGCAAAAAGCTACATCGAGGTAACAGGCGAGGATTTCGCGGAAAAGATTTTGCACTCACCACAATTAGCAATCGTCAATTTCTCGGCAGAGCAGACAAGTTCAAGTCAAATTCTGGAGCCGGAATTTGAGGCAATTAGCAAAGAGTACTCCGGTCGAGCGTTGTTTGCCCGGTTCAACGTGACCGGTCATGAAGATATCGTGAAGCAGTGGAACATCGAGGGCGTCCCTACCCTTGTCTTTTTTAAAAGTGGTCAGGAGATTTATCGCATTAAAGGCATCATGATGCGCGATAAACTCCGTCGTCAGATAGAAGGTGCGCTCCTCGCAAGCTAACCCTGCAAGGAGCGTCATTATGTTTCTTTATTTCTACACCTGTGGAGGTTGATTTGGTCGTGATGCATGTATATCCTATTCGCTTAGAAGCGTCTTTACATGAAACTATTTGGGGCGGTCGTACACTTGAGCGGCATGAGTGGAAACAGCTTCCAGACGGGAACGTTGCCATCGGCGAAGCCTGGGAAACCGAAATTTCAACGCTTGTGCAAAATGGTTCGCACCGTGGAAAAACACTCGGTGCCCTCGTCGATGAATGGGGTCAGGATTTGCTTGGCGAGCAAGCCATGACTATTTTTGGCACCCGCTTTCCCCTTCTTGCAAAGTTCATCGATGCCAACGCGAACCTCTCCGTTCAGGTTCACCCTGATGACACGTATGCTGCACAGCACGAAGGTGGGAAGCTGGGTAAAACAGAGTTCTGGTATATTCTCGCTGCGGAACCCGATGCGAAAATTGTCTATGGCTTCGGGCAAAACACCTCAAGAGAAGCCGTACAACAAGCTATAGAAAGCACAACACTCGAAGAGCTTTTGCACGAGGAGCCAGTCTTCGCCGGCGATGTTGTATTTGTACCAGCAGGTACCGTTCACGCCATTTGCTGCGGTGTGTTGCTTTACGAACTACAAGAATACTCCGACGTGACCTATCGCATGTACGATTACGGTCGCCTCACCGCCTCGGGCAAACCACGCGAGTTGCACATTGAACAGTCCCTAGAAGTCTCGCGCTTTGATGCCGCCTCTTCCGTAAAGGCAAAACCTGTAGCCCTATCCGGCGGTCCTGGTTACGAAGAGCGCTGCCTCGTCGCATGCCGTTATTTCGTGACACGCGAACTACTCCTCAAAGAAGGTGCAAGCGTAGAAAGAACAACTCCAGGCAGTTGCGTTATTCTCTCATCGCTGGGCGCATCAGTCAATGTCCTGTATGGAGATGGATTCGCACAAAGCGAGAGCTTGACTCGCGGACAAACAATGGTCCTGCCTGCTGCCCTCGGCTCTTATCGCATCGAAGGCAAGGGTCCCTTGCTCTTCTCGTACGTTCCTGCAACCAACGACGCTGCCTGGTCAAAATGGCAACAAATAAATAAGTAAAAAAAAGGAGTCGATATACAAGCTAGTGTATATCGACTCCTTTTTACTCCCTACGCCGTTTCTTGCGCTCCTCCTCAAGATCTGTTATCGTTCCCTCAACAATCTTCGACTCCTCCGGCTCGCTGTGGGGAAACCTGTTGAGAGGTGCACGCCGGCCAGAAAACGTCTGCTGCATGCGTCCGACATCCGCAATCGTCTGTGAGATGGATGTGCTGACATTGAGCACACCCAGAATACCAAACAACACTCCCCACACAACCAGACCTACCAGTAACGTAATCACACCCGCAATAATACCATTTGCAATACCACTCACTCTAGCACTTAAGTACGTTTCATATATTACCATCCCCGCAATTGGCAACCAGAAAAAGCGCACAAGCACTTTCAGCAGCCAGTGCAGGAACCACCACACCGCCTTCACTGGGTCGGAGGGCATATCCCAAGGCGGCAACAACGATCTTCTTAGCTTTATATTTCTCATATTGGCCTCTTAGTTACAGCAACACTGCCGACACTAACATGCCTATTGTATCAGTGTTTGACTATGAATGCCAGTAGAAACTCCTTGCTCACGTTCTCGTCAAAGAAACTGGCAATATATCCTTTCCCTCAACCGTCCTCAAATACACCTTACGCGACCTGACCGCTTTATAGGTATCAAACGTTACCGGCTCGTAGGTTAGCTCATAAGGGGTGTCTGTGTATGCCTGTACCCTCATGTAGAGAGACTGCCTCTGCGTCCCTCCCTGCTCTGTAGCTACAAGCAATGTATCGCCAGCCTGCATCGACGTAAATCCACAGAGACTTTGTGCCTGTGGTTGCGCGGCACTTCCACTTGTGAACTGGGCAAAACTGTACCAGTAGACCTTCTGGTAGCTCGGTTGCGCGGAACGCAAGAGACGCCACGGCGTGACGTTCCATGCCTGCCCCTGGAGTGTAAACACAGTAGTGGGGGAGCGCAGCAACTGCAGATCGCTGCTCAAGCTCGTTCCACCTATGTGATACGCAAGGGGATTTACAACATACATTTTGAATGGAGCACCACCGAGTCGCATCGGCGATTGTAATAACTTAGAGGTGTCAAAATGCTGTAAAAGCGCCTCCGTAAATGGACTATATGGACCAATTAACATAATCGCAGGCCCACTAGCAACACTCGGAATAACGATACAAGTTGCACAATCAACGACAGTCGTTGGGGTTCTCATCTGTTGACCGAGATAGCTCATTGCGGCCTGTGTCACAGGATCAGAGGAGATATAGATATGCCGGTATCCGAATTGCTGCGCTGACACATCGGCCATATGTAACGCATTTTGTAACGAGTGCAGGTCATTATAATAGGGATGCGAAAGTACCTTGTCGTCGAAATTGCCGCTAACCGTATCAAGCACACCAGCAGTACTACCAGCAAATTGAGCAATAATCAATAAGCCAGTAAGGATGAAAATAGCATTGGCAAGCATAGCGATGCATGCCCGTACAACTGTGCTCCAAATGTCGTGTTTACACAACCACTGGTAGCATTGCCTCACGAACAAACCGATAAAAATAAAGGGACCGGGCATCAGGATAATAATATAATGGGCACGCAGTTCAATTGAGTGCCGCGTCAAGAGTAGAAGTGGTACTATTTGCCAGATGAGTAGCACAAACAGTCCACCTCTATAAGAATTTGCCTGGAGAGCATAGACATAGTCTTTGACCCGAAAAATCCATGTCTTCTTCGTAGATTCTTCCTCAGCGAGAAGTCCCTTCGAACGAGACCAGAACACGGTAACAAGCGAAACTATTACTCCACCCACAACGAGAAGGGTCATAGCTGTAAGCGTCCATGACAATACAGGGACCAATCCCCCGAGAAGTGTGTACTTGCCAGGGGGATTATTGTAATCGTAGGGACTGAGGAAGAGTTGATAGAATGTCCATGCTTTATTGTCAATAAATACCGGCTGCTTTGTGACTGCGAGGAGTGT
>CAXTCR010000107.1:0-12385 GCA_964242555.1 uncultured Ktedonobacteraceae bacterium | reverse complement strand
CCCTATCGTGTTGGTGGAGCGTCAGGTTTACCTGATGCGGGTCCACGTCCGCGCCAACCAATGGAAGGCGGCTTCAATCGTAGTCCACGCCCCGACCGGCCTCCACGTTCAGCAGGATACAGTGGTCCAAAAGGTGGCAAATCCAAAGTAAAGGTTCCTAAGCCACCTCCCCCACCAAAACCAAAGAAAGAAAAGATCGAGCCGCCAAAGCCCTTTGAGCCAACCGAGGAGCAAATCCAGCAGGTTGAGGCACGCTACCTTGAACTGGCCACGCCCATTGAGTTCGATGGCATTCGCACGCAGATCGCGACCGAACTTCAGATCCCCAAAAAGGCCGTCAAAAAGATTATCAAAGACCTGCGCGATCGCCAGCAAATTCCAAGCTGGTGGGATGCTCAAACCTTCAAAGGCAGTGAAGAGGACCTCGCCAAGATTCGAGCCGCCTACGAGCCGCTCCTGCCCCTGCCCAATGTTGGTGTGCACAAGAAGATCGCCGAAGACCTCTCGCTCAAGCCCGTCGATGTCTATCAAGCCATTAAGCAGATACGCACCGAGATGGGCCTGCCCCAATACAACGATCCCGAACTGCATCCCGAACTCAAAGAGCTAGAGGAGCAACGCCGCAAGGACCGAGAGGCCAAACGTGCCGCCGCCGAAGCCGCTAAAGCACAACAGGCCGCTACGAGCGAAACACCTCCTGCGGAAACACAACCCGCACCAGACGAGCCAGCTGCAACAACTCAGGCACAACCCGCAGCCGAAACAACCCCTGTACCCGTCCCAACCGATTCACTAGATGGGACAGACACAGGAACGATAGTGGAGGAGACAAAAGAAAAAGCGGATGCCGGCATGTAATGGCCCTCGCTCGCGTTCGGGAAGCGCATATCCGATAAATCGACCTCGGACGCGATACATCTGGTCCCTACGAAAATCGAAGTTTTCGTAGGGACCAGATGTATCGCGTCCACCTCTGGCAATTGATTGCCTATATCTATCCATCGCCTATACCCGACGAATACATCATTGCAAACGCAAACAATCTTTCAAGGAGGCACATCCCCCATGGACCCAAACTGCATATTCTGCAAAATCGTGGCCGGCGACATACCCGCCACGATTGTATTTCAGGACAACAACGTAGTCGCCTTTCGCGACCTACACCCACAGGCGAAGGAGCACATGCTGATTATCCCGCGCCAACACATCGTCTCTATGGCCGAACTCACGCACGAGCACGGTCCCCTGCTAGCGAACATCTACATCGCGGCACAGTCCATTGCACGCCAATTGGGTATCGAGCAAAGTGGCTACCGCGTCGTCGCCAACGTCGGCCCCGACTCCGGCCAAACCGTCTTCCACCTGCACTTTCACCTGCTCGGCGGAGAACAACTCGGCCTCTTCGGAAAACCCGGCCTCACAGACCCAACCCAATAAAACAGCATGATACGGGTCTGATTTACCACACCTCGCTACTGTAAGCAATCGAACGGGTACGGGTCTGATTCATCACACCCCGTCCCCCATAACCCATCAAGCACACCGAACAAACACGTGGGTACGGGTTTGATGCATCACATCCCGTCCCCCATCATACCCTACCCACAAAGGACTTTCTTGTATGCGTATCGCACTTGATTACACAGCCGCCATTCGTCAGGGAGCGGGTATCGGCACCTATGTGCGCAACCTGTTCTCCGCCATGCTGAGCCAGGATGCCCAGAACCACTACACCCTCATCACCAGTGGGAGCGCTACAGAGGAGCATCCTTTTCCCGAGGCCGAAAACGTCCGGGGGCGCAATATCCTGATCCCTGACCGCTACCTCAACATCCTCTGGTATCGCTGGCGTACTCCACTTCCACCACCAGCATTATTTACAGGATCAGTTGATATTTATCACGGCCCTGATTTTGTGCTCCCACCCCTGTACAAAAGTGTGCGCAAGGTCGTCACCATTCACGATCTTTCGTTTCTGGAACATCCCGAATACGCCGTTCCCTCGCTTGCCACCTATTTGAGGAAAGTTGTGCCCGAGGCGGTTGCGGCAGCTGATGTCGTCGCCACCGTCTCGCATGAGGTCGGGCACACTCTTGTCAAACATTTCGCAACACCTCAGGAGAAGCTAACCGTCATTCCTAACGGTGTCAGTCCTCACTTTCGCCGCATCACCGATCCCATACTGCTCGGTGCAACTCAGCATAAGTTTAACCTCAAATTTCCACTCGTCCTGGCGGTTGGCACGCTTGAACCGCGCAAAAATCATGCTGGCCTGATAAAAGCCTTCTACAAAGCGCAACAAAAAAAGGACGGCCCCGCTATGCTCGCCATCGCTGGTGGACAGGGTTGGCTCTACGACGAAACAAAGAGTCTGGTTGAGGAACTAAAGCTGGAAAAGAAAGTACGTTTTCTCGGTCGCGTTACTGACCTTGAGCTTGTAACGCTATACAGTATGGCAACCATATTTGCGTTCCCCTCATTTTACGAGGGTTTTGGCGTTCCTCCTATAGAGGCTATGGCATGTGGCGCACCCGTGATTACCTCCAATACGTCCGCGTTACCGGAGGTGGCACAAGACGCCGCGCTACTCATCGACCCCTACGACATCGACGCTTTGGCCGGCGCTCTTACCCGCCTGACGGAAGATGCGTCCCTGCGCGCCGAACTACAGCAAAAGGGATACGAGCGCGCTAAACAGTACACATGGGCTATGTCGGCCCGTAAAATGCTCGCCGTCTATCAAAAGCTGTACAATGGGGAGAAGAATTTTCACATCGAGGACTAGCACTGTATGAAAATCGGTATCAATGCTCTCTTCTTCAAATATCCCGCCACGGGTAGTGGACAATATATGACCCATTTGTTGGATGCACTCTCGCAGGCCGATAAGCAAAATGAATATGTCTTGCTTGGGCCAGAACCTGTAGACGGACAACATACATCCACGTTCCCCTATCAGGCACGCGCTGTCCCCAGCATACTCGGCAATAACGAAAATATTCAAAAGGTGATGTGGGAACAGGTCACAGGACCTGCCGCCGCACGCAAAGCAGGTGTCGATATCTTCCATGTGCCCTATTTCGCGCCCCCACTGCTGCCACGCACACCTACCGTCGTCACCATTCACGACGTTATTCCAATGCGTCTTCCAGCCTATCAACCAGATGCTAAGGTCAAAGCCTATATGCAGCTCGTGGCGAACGCCGCCCACCGCGCTACCATGATTATCACCGTCTCGCAGCATGCGAAACACGATATGGTTGATGCGCTGAAACTGCCTGCTGAGCGCATTCGCGTTATCTATGAGGCCGCTGGCGATGAATATCGACCCGTCACCGATGCCGAAAAAATTGCCAAAGCACGCGCAAAATACGGTCTAGGTGAGCGCTATGTGTTCTACCTCGGCGGTCTCGATCAGCGCAAAAACGTGCCACAGCTTGTCCGCGCCTTCGCCCACGTCTATGGTCTGATTGGCGACCCGAACTTGCAACTGCTTATCGCCGGCAATCCCGATAAGCAGAAGGGACCCCTCTTTCCCGACCCGCGCCCCGTTGCCGCCGACCTCGGCATGACTGGTCAGATCATCTACCGCTTCATCGACGAAGAGGACAAACCTGCCATGTATAGTGGTGCCAGTCTCTTTGTCTTCCCCTCGCTCTATGAGGGCTTCGGCTTAGACCCACTAGAAGCTATGAGTTGTGGTGCACCCGTCGTCTGCTCGAACCGCACCTCGTTGCCAGAGGTCGTTGGCGACGCCGCGATTACCGTCGACCCCGAAGACACACGCGCACTGGTCAATGCTATGCGCCGCGTCCTAACCGACGAGGAACTCCAAAGAGACCTGCGTGCCCGTTCTCTACAACGAGCCGCACAATTCAATTGGAGCAAAACAGCGGACGAAACGGTCAACGTGTACGAGGAAACGTTTAGCCGCGGCAATGTGCCACACAAAACGGCACCCCTCTTTTTGTAATAGAGCAGTTAGCAGAAACGATGTAAACAATGCGAACACTTATGATTTCAAAGGCCCTTGTCGCAGGGACCTCACAACGTAAACTCGAAGAGATCGCGAAACTGCCCGACATGGAACTGACCGTCGTCACACCAGAGTACTGGCAAAGCGACGACGGTAGCAAGCAGGTACTTGAGAAGCTCTATACCACCGGTTATCGCATGATCGTCACACCCATGACGCTCAACGGCAACTTCCACCTGCACTACTACCCACAGCTTGGCAAAATCATGCGCGAGGTCCGGCCAGAGGTAGTGCACATCGACGAAGAGCCGTACAACGTCGCCACCGCCCATGCCATGTTCCTGGCACAACAACATAAGGCTCGCGCCCTCTTCTTCACCTGGCAAAACCTCTATCGCTCCTACCCGCCGCCATTTCGCCAGATAGAACTCTACAACTACAAGAATGCTAAAGCCGCCCTCGCTGGCAACCGCGACGCCGAAACCGTCCTGCGTCGCAAGGGCTACAAAGGCCCAATCCACGTCATTCCACAATTTGGCTTCGACACCGACATCTACAAACGCAGCACCCCACGCGCTCCTCGAAAACTCAATGACCCTTTCACCCTCGGCTTCATTGGTCGTCTCAAAGAAGAAAAGGGACTGACCCTCATGGTTGAAGCCCTTACCTACCTGCCCGACTACTGCCGTGCCGTCTTCATCGGCAACGGCCCCATGCGTAGCGTCTTAGAAGAGCAATCCGCGTGTCTCGGCGTTACAGACCGCGTCACCTTCAAAGCTGGTGTTCCCACGTACGAAGTCCCCCACGAGATGGAAACCCTCGACACCTTCGTCCTACCTTCCCTCTCCAAACCCAACTGGATCGAACAATTCGGGCGCGTCCTCCCCGAAGCAATGGCCTGCGAAACGCCCGTCATCGGTTCCTCCAGCGGCGAAATCCCCCACGTCATCGGAGACGCCGGTCTCGTCTTCCAGGAAGGTGATGCCCAAGACCTCGCACGATGCGTCCAAAAGCTGCTCGACGACCCCGCGTTCTATGCCGACCTCGCAAAAAGAGGCCGACAGCGCGTGCTAGATAACTACACACAAGAACAGATTGCCAAGCAGACATATGAGGTATACTTAGAGATGTTAGGCACGAGAGTGTAATCATCTATGAATTGCTGATTGGAACCTATGTATGTGGAAACGTATTTGCAATAAATCTGCCTTGGACGCGATACATCTGATCCCTACGAAAACTTCGATTTTCGTAGGGATCAGATGTATCGCGTCCGCCTCGGGCAATTCATTGTCTATAGCTACCCGTGTAAAATGCATACACTAAATCACAAGGAGCCACAATGACCACACCTACCGTCGACCTCATTCCCCGCAAAGTCCTGTTCGGCAACCCCGTCAATACCAGCCCGCGCATCTCGCCCGATGGCAAGCATATGGCCTATCTCGCGCCTGTTAATGATGTCTTGAACGTCTGGGTCGGCAGTGTTGGCGCGAACGACGCTCAGCCTGTTACCAAAGATACTGAGCGTGGTATTCGTGCCTATTTCTGGGCGGCGGACAACAAACACATTCTGTACATTCAGGACTTTGGGGGCAACGAAAACTTCCGCCTGTATGCAACTGACCTGGAGACACACGAGACACGCGACATGACTCCTTTCGAGGACGTGCGCGTCGATGTTATCGAGCGCGACAAGCATTTTCCCAACGAGCTAATCATTGGCCTGAACAAGGATAATCCCCAGCTTCACGATGCCTATCGCCTCAACCTGACGACGGGCGAACTGACGCAGGTCGCCAAGAACTGGGGAAATGTTGCGGGTTGGGCCGTCGATACACAGTTCGTCATACGAGGGGCGTTAACAACTACCGCTGATGGTGGCAGCGAACTCTACGTGCGCGACACCGGAGAGAGCGAGTGGCGCAAACTACTCACCTGGAGTCCAAGCGACCTGCTGACCAGTACCCCCCTCGGTTTTACTCGCGATGGCCAGTCTATGTATCTGATAGACTCACGCGACCGAAATACGGGCCAGCTCGTCAAAATGAACATCGCAACCGGGGAAATCCACGTCATTGCCCAAGACCCGCAGTACGATGTCAGCGACGTGATCTTTCATCCCGACACGTACGAAGTGCAGGCCGTTGCCTTCAATAAAGACCGCGTCGAATGGACCATCCTCGACGACTCTGTTCGCCTCGACTTTGACCGCATTAAAGAAATTCATCAGGGCGACCCCATCCTCACGAGCCGGACCGATGCCGATGATCTGTGGATACTCGCCTTCACCGTTGACAATGGCCCCGTGCCCTACTACGTGTATGAGCGCAAAGAGCAGAGCGCGAAGTTTCTCTTTGACAATCAACCCGAATTAAGCAAATATACCCTCGCGCACATCCAACCCATCAGTTATACTTCACGCGACGGCTTGACCATTCACGGCTATCTTACATTGCCCGTAGGAGAAAATCAGCAGCACTTGCCGATGGTGCTCAATGTGCATGGCGGTCCATGGGTGCGCGACAACTGGGGCTACAATCCAGAGGCACAGTGGTTCGCCAATCGCGGCTATGCCTGTCTGCAAGTCAACTATCGCGGCTCAACAGGGTACGGCAAAGAGTTTATAAAAGCAGGCAATAAAGAATGGGGCGGCAAGATGCACGACGATCTGGTTGACGCTGTGAACTGGGCCGTGCAACAGGGCATCGCCGACCCACAAAAAGTCGCCATCTACGGTGGTTCATATGGTGGCTATGCAGCCTTAGTCGGCGCAACCTTTACCCCGGACCTCTTCCGCTGTGCCGTCGATATCGTGGGACCAAGCAACCTGATTACGCTCATCCACAGCATCCCGCCCTACTGGTCCGCCTTCCTTGCCCAATTTTATACTCAGGTCGGCAATCCAGAAACCGAAGAAGACTTTCTCAAGTCACGCTCGCCTCTCTTTAAGGTCGACCAGATCAAGATACCGATCCTCATTGCGCAGGGAGCCAATGACCCACGCGTCAAGCAAGCGGAGTCAGAGCAGATCGTCGAAGCCATGAAGAGCAAAGACATTCAGTATGAATACATGCTCTTCCCCGACGAAGGCCATGGCTTCGCCAAGCCCGAAAACCGCCTCAAATTCTACGCCGCCGCCGAAAAATTCCTCGCCACCCACCTCGGCGGTCGCTACGAAGCATAAGCATAGAAGAATTGTGAACGCATGTGGATCAACCTGTTCGCAGGTTGATCCACATGCGTTCACAATTCTTCTACACGTGTGGTAACAGACGGAATCCTATAGCTCAGAGAAGAGTAAAGATATGATATGATACAAGAGACCGAGGACCCTTATACATCTCCCCGGTCTGTTATCATGCTCTCTATAGTCTGAAAAAAGAGGAAAATCTTATTATGGAACCTGATGGCATGGCTATCTTCGCTGGCAGTGGTAGCCGCAAGTTGACCGCTCGCATCTGCGATTACTTAAATGTTCCTCAGGGACAGAATGAAACGTTGCGCTTCTCTGATGGTAATATCTTTGTAAGCATTCAGGAAAACGTGCGTGGACGCCGCGTATATATCGTGCAATCAACGGTGTTCCCCTCTAATGATAACTTCATGGAGTTGCTCTTCTGGATCGATGCATTCAAGCGCGCCGGTGCAGCCGAAGTAACTGTGATTATCCCCTACTTCAGTTATGCAAAAGGAGATAAGAAGGATGAGCCACGCGTTTCTATTCGTGCCCGCGTCTGCGCCGATGCCATCGAAGTAGCAGGTGCGGACCGCGTGGTCACAATGGACCTGCACGCCCCACAAATTCAAGGGTTCTTCCATAAACCGGTCGACAACCTTTATGCCCTGCCACTCCTCTGTGAGCGGATACAAGCACTTCAGCTACGCGACCTCGTCATTGTCGCCCCTGATGTAGGCTTTGCCAAACAAGCACGCCGCTTCGCCTCTCGTCTCGGTGTCAACATCGCGATTGCCGACAAAGAGCGTCTGGCACACGATGAGAAAGCAACGGTCCTCCACATCATTGGCGAAGTCAAGGACAAAAATGTGGTCATTGTCGACGATTTTACCATCTCCGGCGGCACCCTTGTTGATGCCTCCATCAAACTGCTAGAACGGGGTGCCCGCGATGTTCACGCCGTCGTCACCCACGGCGTCCTCGCGTCAGGCTCCATCGAGCGCATCGACAACAGCCCACTCAAAAGCCTCATCATCACCGATACCGTTGAAAACCAGCCTGTCACATTCTCTAAGAAAATTCAGGTGGTCTCCGTCGCCTCCCTCTTCGGCGAGGCCATCCGGCGTATCCACGACCGTGAGAGCATCAGCGAAATGTTCGATTAACTTCGCACAACATCCCCAGGACCTTCCACTTAGCGGAAGGTCCTGGGGATGTTGTGCGAAGTTACTGTATTTTGCCTTCTGCAACGTTCTTAATAAGAGAGTCGTAAAGGTATATGACCAACAAAAAGTCAGTATGACACAAACTTGGAGATAGTGTATAATAAAGCCGCCAGCCATTCTTGGGCGAGAAGACTTGAGGAGGGGTTTCCATGATACATGGTGACATGACCGGACGTGTCATCAAGGGACGTTATAAACTGATCGATGAGCGAGGACGGGGCAGTTTTGCCACCGTCTATATCGCGCGCGATCTGGAAGACAATCACATCTATGCGATCAAAATGATGCATGTCGAACTCTCGAATGATGGTGAACTCCTTGCCCGTTTTCAACGCGAAGCCCATATCCTCCTGAACCTGAGCGATCCTCATATTGTGCGCATCGTTGATTATGGGAACGATGATAACATGCACTATATCGTGATGGATTATATCGATGGACAGAACCTAAAGTACCATATGCTCACCGAAGGACAGATGGATACGTTACATGCATTAAACTATGCACATCAGATAGCTGAGGGGCTGGACACTGCGTATAGGCAAGGGGTCGTGCATAGAGACATCAAGCCACAAAATATTCTTATTAACACAAAGGATATCGTCAAGATCGCCGACTTCGGTCTCGCCCGTGGCCGCGAGACAGTCACGCTTACACAATCGAATGTGTTTATGGGGACAGCATACTATATTTCACCTGAGCAGGCCGAAAGTGGGCGTGCAGCTGATACCCGTTCCGACCTGTACTCTGTAGCAACGGTGCTGTTTGAAATGTTAGCAGGCAGACCACCGTATCAAGGTGAGACGGCGGTCGATATCGTTATAAAACATATGAATGATAAGGTGCCATCTCTCTGCCGCATCCGGCAAGACCTACCGGTGGAGATAGACCTCTTCATGCAGAAGGCTCTTGCGAAATCTCCGGCGGACCGCTACCCAACACCGCGTGAGTTCATAGCTGCATTAGAGCAGGTGCACGAGCGCGTGCTGGCAATGCCGACAGACAAGCGACTCGCACAACAAGCCGCCGGACCAGTCCATGAGCAGCATGGAGATGTTGGTGGTGAGAACGGGTATGCGCTGAATCTTCCTTCAAAAGAGGCGCGCATTATCGTGCTCTCGAATGGACAAACGATCGCCTTGAAAGGAGAACTGATGGTTGTAGGACGGCAAGACCCTACCCTTGGTATCTTCCCGGAGATCACGTTAGCGGACAAGACTGTTGGCAGACGTCACGCCTACCTACGTAACCAACAGGGACGGTTTACCGTTGAAGACTTGAACGCTTTAAATAAAACGCGCTTAAATGGAGTCATCTTGACGCCACATGAGGAGCGCACACTCAAGGATGGTGATGTGCTTCGCTTTGGTAGTGTCGAGGTACGATTTGAAATGCGATAGCGGAGTATTGACAGGCACTGGTGGGCATTGGCAGGTTTTCTTTTCGTAGGTCCTAACATGCACGTACATGTTCTGACACGTACTGCGTCGCAGTTGTAGGGGTACTCTTAGCGAGTACCCGATGGAAATATCGGGGAGTAGAGATAGACTCTACCGCCCCTACGAGCAGAGGGGTAAATATTATGTTTGAACAACTTACGCTCTTAGTTGTCGCAATTGCTGGTCTTCCAGTCTCAGGCACAGTTATTGCAGTTGCAGGTGTCGTTCTAGCGTTGGTTGTTGCTATTGGCGGTTTCTTAGTCTATCGCAGTGGTGGCAAGAAGGGTACAAAGGCCGCGACGGGTACTGGAAGCAACGAATGGCAACGGCAACCCCAGCAGCAAGTAGGCGCTAATAGCTGGAATCAGCAGGGGCCAGGAAACGACGCCCAACAGGTCCCTCAATGGGCACAGCAACAGGTACAGGGCCAGCAGGCACAACAATGGGGTGCGCCTGGACAAAATGCACCAGCGCAACAGGGCTGGGGTGCCCCGCAAAATGCACCAATGGGGCAAAGCTCTAACGCGTGGAGTGGACAACAAGCTATGCAGCAGGGAGCAAACGTGCCGTGGAATGATAACCAAGGCAATGCTCCTGGACAAAATGCATGGGGAGGCGTACAAAGCGCGGGCAACCAATGGGCACAAACAGGTGCTCCCAACATGCAGTCCGCACCCGCAAACCAATGGGATCCACAGCCAGCTCCGGTTGCACAGGAACCATGGGGACAGCAGGCGCAACAATGGGGAGGACCAACAAATAATCCTGCGCCACAAGCCCAAACTGCCCTAGGCGGCGGCTCTGGTGCATCCTGGAATGGACAAGGCTTTGCCCAAAATGGGCAAATGGCTCCAGCCGATGCATGGGGTGCTCCCCAACAGCAGCAGATGCCCCAAAATGGGAGCAACGCTGCAGCAGGTTTTGCTGGTCTCGGTAGCGTTCCACAACCCGCACCTTCATGGCAACAACAGCAGGGCAACTTTGGACAGAGCAGCCCAAACATGGGACAAAACGCAGGTGCTCCTTTTGGTGGCATGAACAACGGCTTTGGCGCCAGCGAGGTCGACAAGACCATTATGCGTCCGACCGGTGGGCTTGGAGTCGTCCGTGTGGAAGAAGGTAAAGAGCCGGGGCGTGAGTATAAGATTGTGAAGGACTCGCTCAGCATCGGACGTAGTCGCGAAAGCGATATCTTCCTAGAGGACCTCGCCGTTTCACGCCTGCACGCCTCTGTCGTCAACCTTGGCAACGGCCAATACGCGCTCAAGGACGAAGGCAGCGCAAATGGCACCAAGGTCAACGGGCAACAAGTCAACAAATTCCAGACTTGGCCGCTGCAAGAAGGCGATCGCATCCAACTTGGCCAGACGGTACTTGTGTTCTCACGTAGCTAACTGTAAAGACCAATTCATCACATCTCTACTGGCAAAACAATAGGCAACAAGGGCGTGATGAATTGGTCTTTATTCTATAGAAGAGATGTTCTGAGCTATCATGCAACGAGACGATTTATTAGGTACAAGTCTGGGTAATTATCGTATTCTTGCACCTCTTGGTCAGGGTGGGATGGCTCGCGTCTATCGGGCCTACCAGGAAAATCTTGATCGTGAGGTCGCGATCAAAGTACTTCCCCCGTGGTACGCCGCCGACCGCAACTTTGTTGAGAGGTTTAACCTTGAGGCAAGACTGGTGGCGCGTCTCTCGCATCCCAACATCGTCACGGTCCATGATGCAAGCGAACAGAATGGCCATCTCTACATTGTGATGCAACTCGTGGATGGTGGGACGCTTAAACACCGCTTAGACGCACTTCATGCTCAAGGGTACACAATGGACGCAGCCGAAGCCATTCCAATCTTTGTCCAGCTTGCCAGCGCGCTAAACTACGCCCATGAGCAAGGAGTGGTACATCGCGATGTAAAACCGGTTAATGTCCTTATGGATCGGTCAGGTCGACCAATCCTCTCAGATTTTGGCATAGCAAAGGTCCTTGCTAGCACCAAAGATTCTTTGACGCGTCCTGGTGCAGGCGTTGGCACACCCGAATATATGTCACCGGAGCAATGTCTCGGCGGCGCCGTTGACGGTAGAGCAGACATCTACGCGCTAGGTGCAATGCTGTTTGAAGCGTTAACAGACCAAACGCCCTTTATCGGCGATAACTATCCCGCGCTCGCGCACAATCACATCTATATGATCCCTCCGAGACCCTCTCAACTCAATCCAAAAATCAGTCCTCAATTAGAAGGAATTATCCTCACTGCGCTCATGAAGAATCCAGCGCAGCGCTATCAGTATGCAAGTGCAATGGCAGATGCTCTTGAGCAGGCGCAACCTCGCCTTGGTACAGGACACCACCCTGCAGTACGTCCACAGGCATTTACTCCACTACCTGTGAACACAGACATAGTGCGCCAGGACTACTCGCCTGTGCCGCGCAAAGGTGACACCGTTCCAACCGCCCCGGAAATGTATATATGCCCCAATTGCCACCAGTTCAATAAGCCTCAGATGCGGTTCTGTACGAAGTGTGGCTTTCCACTAAACCAGTGTGCCACGTGTGGAG
>CAXTCR010000106.1:0-12385 GCA_964242555.1 uncultured Ktedonobacteraceae bacterium | reverse complement strand
GTCAGTCATAGTGCTTCTCTCTTCATAAGTACGGGTATACTCGTTCCAAACGAAATTTTTCGTTTGGAACGAGTATACCCGTACTTATAAAGAAAGTCAAGGTGACTTATATAACAGGAGGAAGACGTGTAGAGTCTGCCTTCACAATGAAGAATCTTGTGCAGAAGCAAGCACCAGGATGTTCAACGAAGGAAGGAGGAACTACAAGCCGTGGAGAGCCAAAAGGTTGCATATCATAGCCTCACGAATTCTTAAACACTTATTGCATTGAGTGTCCTTTGCGCCGCTGCACTTTCGCATCTACAAAAAAATAACACTGCTCACTTGATTTCTCCAACTTTATCGGCTATAATCACTACAGTAAATCACACCCTATCCTCTACGAAACCTCATTCAACAGTCCTCAATTCATCCATTAGGAGCATCATCAATGAACCCGATCCCTCTTAACACTCTGCTTGCCAACAACGAACCTCAACAACTCGAAACCTTCGAACTCATCCCCAACCTGCTGCCCGTCGGCCTTACCCTCCTCTATGGCCCTCACCACAGTGGCAAATCTTGGCTCACCCTGCATCTCGCTCTCTCTATCTCGCTTGGTGAACCCGTCCTCGGCAGCCTTCCCACAAATCAGACCAGCGTCCTCTACCTCGGACTCGGAGACACTCCACAACGCATATGTGCTCGTACCCATAAACTCCTCGCCTCCCGACACGCACCCACCAACTTTGTCTGGGCTGACTCTCTTACCTTCTTGTCCCCCGACACCGATCCGCTCACTGCCTTCGAGCAATGGCTCTCCGACCATCCCCACACGCGCCTCGTCATCATTGACTCGCTCCAACGCTTCTCGAAAAGTCCATCCTCTCCACTCACCCTCCAACAAGAATACTCCCTCCTCCATCGGCTCAAAATCCTCGCTAACGAGCGTCACATCGCCATCCTCGCCACCTGCTCACTTACTACCAAAGCAATGCGCGCTTTCCCCGATATCCAACCCGTAGCCGCAGCCTTCGCCGACACTATCCTCGTACTCAAACGGGACTACGGTCACTCCGATGCCACCCTCTACATTGTCGGCGCTAGCCTCCCTTATGAAGAACTTGCTATACGCCTTCCCGCCGATACCATGTCCTGGACCCTCATCGGTCCCGCCGCCGACTATCGTCTCTCTCAGGAACGCCAGGACATCCTCGTCCTCCTCGAAGAACATCACTCCGTCCCCCTCGCCCCTAGAGAAATCGCCGCCCTCCTCCACAAAGACCCACGTGCCATCACTAAACTGCTCTTCGACATGTCCCACGCTAAGCAGATACGTGTTGTTTCTCGCGGCAAATACACCACCCTCAAACCCGACCCTGCTCCCATCCTTTTCCCCTTCGTCAGTAATAATGGTAATGATCGTAACAATGGTAATAATTTGGCTCTTGGTAGTGATCGTGGTAATGATATTCATCATGCATAACAGCCTGTTTTACACTCTGCACCATACAACGCATCCCATCCATTGTAGGGTTGAACTCTATTCAGAGAATGATGAAATCATTGATTATCCGCTTGGTCATCTTTGTCACACAGATGCCTTGTCGAGGTTCTCTACATTTCACGTGTCTCTCATCTATTGAGAAACTGTGTGAGCACAGGCAGCAGCAAATCGGCCTTGTTGATAATATCGTAGTGTGTGGCACCGGGGAGTATGGCGAGTTGAGAGGTGTTAACGTGTTCGTTTGCCCAGCCTGCATCTCTTTGACCGCCTCCGAGCAAGGCGAAAAATTCGGCGGCGTGTAGGGGCGAAAATGAATCGGAGTCACCGGCAACAAGAAGTGTTGGCGTTTTCATTGCCTCAACATCCATAGTCCAATCGAAATCGCGACTCATAGCTTCTCTCATGACGCCGACAAAGCGTGTGAAATCCTCTGGCTTGGGCGCAACACGGGTGTAGCTATCATGCACTGGTGTTCCCATGAACCCTTCGGCGTGAAAGGAAGTCATCCCCTTTTGAATGTCGGGATACCAGCCAGTTCTCTTGAAGGGTGTAGAGATGAGCACAAGTTTGTCCACACGCTCTGGATGGCGGATAGCAGTTTGTAGAGCTATATATCCACCAAGAGAGTAGCCAAGCACACCAGCTTTTTCGAGTCCTAGATAAGCAATGAGAGCAGCGATATCGTCGGCCATATGCTCAAATGTAAAGGGTCGGTCCGTGAGCGCTGTGCGTCCATGCCCATAAAGGTCCACACCAATAACCTGATGCATTCCTGCAAGTGTTGGAGAGATTGCTGAAAACGTCTCAAACATACCAAAACCACCATGCAGCATAATCAAAGGTGTGCCACTACCATAAACCTCGTAATACAAACTAATGCCATTAACGCTGGCGTACTGTCCAACTGGATTGTTCGTGCTCATCGTCATCTGCGAATACTCCTTAAAACTCACTCGAAAACAAAATACCCGTCTATAGTAGGGTTAGCCCCCATAAGCGTTACCGTAAGGCTCGAATGGGGACCAGGGCGTCCCCGAGCCGCATTCGGGGAAAATGATACAGGCAGCGGCGCCCTGGCTCAACCACAGATCTCCCTTCAGCTTCAATGAACACCTGTGGGGTTAGCCCCTTGTGGGCATCCGTGATTTTCATATATACATCCATGGTTTACATGTGTCCGTCCTTAGTTTACATATGTCCGTCCGTGGTTTTCATATACACGTCCGTTTGGTTTACATGTTTTCGTCCATTCGGTCTCTTATGCGCCCTTGCTTATTCCTGAACTCCTCAATAGATGCGGTAATGAAACTTCCCTCTTCTGGCATACGTGAAACTCATGTGACCGCGTTGTATATGCCTTTTATATTAACAGGGCGATGGACGTGTTTGTCACGCAGGAATGGAGATAGAAACACATGAATAACAACAACGATATTGATGTTTATACGAATAACCCCGATGAGGGACGTAGCCGTGAAGGTGTAGTAAACAATAATCCTCAGGGCAGTGATACGACATACACGAGGGGCGAGGCGCCAAACGAATTGATGGCAAGCTCGACGCGCGAACAGGCATTACAGGCAAGCGCGCAAAAGGGGCCGGGACCAATCTCTACCGGTTATCAATCTGGCGGCTCGTCGGATTCGAGCAATGTTGGTGGTTATAGTCAGCCTGAGAGTGGCTTTGGGCCAGACGCGCAAGGTGGCTTCGCTCAGCCACAAAGCGGCTACAATCAATCAGGCTTTAATCAGCCAGGCACATATAGCGAATCACAGGGCGATATACAGCCTCGTAACGATGGTTTGCAGGATACGATGGGAAGCGGCTATGATCCACATAACGAAGGCGTAAATGCTGCGGACCTTGCTCAACAAGGCTACGACCCGACACATAGCGGCGTTCGTCATGCGCAAAACCAGCCTGGACAAGTCATTGACACTCCCGGACGCGAGGTTGGAACTTCATGGGGCGAAGACGAGCAGATGGGTTCCAGCACCGATACGCCAGATCGTCGTAACCCCAGCATGTAAGGGATGTGGTGTTTGGGCAATAAGATGCGATAAATTAGGCCTATATCTATCAAAGGATGCAGGTACGGGTCCAATGTATCACACCCCGAACCCGTCTCAAATGTGTATAGGTTGATGTATCGCATCCCGTACATATTCATGGAATTCAACGTTGGAGGGATTTTATATGACAGAAGCACCAAAAGTACAGAGTATTCCGGTCAAGATGTATCGTACGCCGGACCGATTGTCGGTGACGGCACCTATGCCGGGAGTTGAGCCAGAGGATATCCTGGTTGATGTAACAGAAAATCGCACCCTGTTGATGCAAGCAGCCTTACGTGGCGCGTTGAAAGATGTAAAAGAGCTGCTGATGGACGAGTGGAGCGTGGGTGACTACTATCGTGAGGTACAACTGCCCAACGCGGTAGATGGTATTCACGCCAATGTGACCTATGGCAATGGTGTGCTTGTGGTGGTGCTACCGATCAGCGAGCAGCATACACCCGCATCCCTCACGCTTGAAAAGACCGCCAAAGACTACGGTGAATACGTCGGCAATTCTGGACACAAACAGGTGGAGTAGGGTAGAATAGCGTCAGAAATATAAACCTATAACGCTGTAGGGGACCGTATTCATCACGTCCTTGTTGGCCTATTGACTCTGGAACAAGGACGCGGTGAGGAGGTCCCTATATGATATTTACTTACTGCGTTTTCCATAGGAATGTATAATGACGCAACTATCGTTACCCTTTATCACATTTGTTGGTCTTTCTGGTGCTATAGGTGCTGTATCGCGTTACCTCGTAGGGCGTTGTATTGCTGAGCGTGTTAGCTCAGCGTTTCCGCTTGGGACGCTGGTCATTAATCTCACCGGTGCTTTTCTGATTGGTGTGCTCTCCTCGCTTGTTGGTCACAGGGTTATTAGCACAAGTCAACAGGTTTTGCTTGCGACGGGTTTTCTCGGCGGCTATACAACATTCAGCACGTTTAGCTGGGAAGGCGTACAACTGGCACGTAGTGGACGAACGGTTAGTAGTATGCTCTATCTCGGTGGAAGTCTCGTGCTTGGTCTCGCATGTGCTGCGTTGGGATTGCTGGTAGGGAATTGGGTGGCATAGTGGCAACAAAACTTTCACTTCCTCGCCGTCTGCTCGCCGTTTTTAGTGGAGGCTTTTTTGGAACCATCGTGCGCTACCTGCTAAGTACCCTCATACAAGCCCATCTTGGAAAATCCTGGCCCTATGACATCCTCATTATCAATATCACAGGCGCATTCGTACTGGCGTGTATCACCACACTTGCTGACGCCGCCGTTTTGATCGGCCCCACCCGTCGCCTCGTCATAAACGTCGGTTTTCTTGGTGCCTACACCACATTTAGCAGCCTTGCACTCGGCGACGTATTGCTCTTCGCCAATGGTCGCTGGCCCTTGGCATTGCTTTATCTTGCCTCAAGCCTCATGGGTGGTATTGGCGCGGTTCTGGCCGGCGATGTTGTAGGAAACTGGTGCATCAAAGTGGTCAAGAACCGCTTGTGACCTCAAACTGTTGGGACAACGAAAACAGATCATCTCGATGTGCAAGATGATCTGCTGTTGCCGAATTAGTGAAATTTGGTACGAATTATTTCCAATGATTCATGGGCAAGCCCGCAACGGGTGATTGGAAGGTTGGTAGGTGGGGCATAGCCAAAGAGCCAATGTACACTGTTTTTAGATCGGGTCCGCTAAAGGTGACACTGGTCACAAGTTGAAGCGTTTTACCGACTGTTGCAGCCATATCTGCGGGAGTTGCCTCTCCGTTGGCAATCTTCTGCTCGAATGTTGTGAGCAGGGGACCGTTGGCCTCTTCGAAGACGACGTGATAATTGCCGTTTGGCTCGATGATGCCGACACCGTTGCGCAACACAGTTGTCACCCAGACATTGCCTTCACTATCGAAGGTGAAGCCATCAACAGCTCCGCCAACACCGAGATTTTCGGGGCCAACAGTTTCTTTATCCGAAAGGCTTCCATCAGGATGCACACGGAAACGAATAATGTGATTCTTCATAGTTTCCGCGACATACAGGTATTCCTCTTTGGCGTCGAGCCGGACCTCATTGGTGAAATAGATACCATCCTGCACGATGCGCGGCCCTTTTTCATCGATCAGTACGATATAGCCATCTGGTCGCGGTTGTGCTGCTGCCGGCCACCAGTGCTCCTCGCGGGTAGAGAAGGCGCACCAGATACGCTTCTTGCTATCAATAAAAACGTAATTTGCCGAGGACACTTTAACGCCGTCGACCTCGGTTAAAAACTCTTCCGCTCGACCGTCAGGATGCAACTTCTGGATGGTGCCTGTGCCAATATTGGCGACAAGTATCGAACCATCATCAGCAAGCGCAAGGCCGTTTGGTTCCCCTCCTAAGCCGCCCATAAATTGCTGGTCGCCATTAGGCGAAATACGGGTGATGCCACCACGTCCATCGGATACCAGAAGCGTACCATCGCGCTGTGCAATGATCGACTCTGGTCGCACGAGATCGTGACCTGTAAAGGTAAGGTCGCTCAAGTCCAGGCGAAATTCTGAAATGGGAGTTTGTGCGCTACTCATAGTATGTATCCTTCCTTTCAACATTGAAGCATAGGGAATTTAGTACATATGTGTCTCCGTGTAGAGATACACATATGCTACTTTCTTGCGCGAGGTCTACCCCAATTGTACGATGTAGCAAGTGAGATGTACAGGCGACGTAGACAGCTATTTCTGCTATACTGCACTTGGCAAGTATGCAAGCGTAGTTTTATGATGCTAAAGGAATTGCACATGTATTGATTGACACGTGAGGATTCTATGAGCAACGAGCAACTCGAAATACACACAACATTATTTCCATGTCCGACCACGTCAAACCGGAACGAATGGCAAGAGTACTGGAACGCAAGGGGGCAGGAGTGGCGCACGGAGCCGGAGATAAGCCTCGAACGCCAGCAGTTTCTCCAAGAACGCCTCACGATAGAGGTGGACTTAGATGTGGGAATATATAAGTTTCGGGATGTGAAATTAGACCGTGCCGATGTGGAATGGTTACTTGCAAATCATGATAATGGACATGGACCAGTAGATTGGCGCAATTCGGAACATCTCCATCGTCTTGGACTCGACTTGCGTGGTGCTGATTTACGCGGTGCTGATTTACGTAGGCTACCGCTTTCTCATGTGCTGGGTGGGCTGAACGTACGCGAGCGCAACCGAGCACAAGAGGTACGCGATATGGCGGCGGCACATATGGAGGGAGCGAATTTTAGCGAGGCGCATCTGGAACGGGCAGAATTGTACATGGCGCATTTGGAACGAGCTGATTTCTTCAAGGCTCATCTTGCTGGTGCCTCGCTGCGCAAAGCGCATCTTGAGGGTGCATCACTACGGCTCGCATATCTTGCTGCTGTCGAGGGCGAGACAAAAGACGAGAAAAAGCACTACAACTACTACGTTTCGACACGACCTCTGCCACCTGCCGATTTACGTGCCGCCTTCTTCGATAATGTGACAGACCTGAGAAATGTGCATTTAGGGAATGAGAAATACGGCTTTGTACGCCTCTCTGATGTCCACTGGAATGATGTAAATTTGGCGATCATAGATTGGTCGCTAATTAAGCAGCTTGGTGACGAAGGGCGTGCGAAGGCGCAGCAACGCGAAAAAAGGGTCGATAGGGAAACGCTTATCGAAAGCTTTCGTGAGGCTGTGCGTGCTTATCGTCAGCTTGCTGTCGCATTACAAGGACAGGGACTCAACGAAGAGGCGGCTCACTTCCTATATCAAGCACAAGTGCTGCAACGCGAGGTTGTGCGGCTACAAGGCAGAATGGGTGCGTTTGTTTTCTCTGCCTTTCTCGATCTCCTAGCTGGCTATGGCTATCAACCGTTCCGCAGCGTACTTGCATATGGACTAGTCATCTGTTGCTTTGCGGTGCTCTATTTTATTCTTGGGCAAACCGTTGGCCCCCATTTATCGCCACTTGGCGCGCTCGTCTTCAGCATCACTTCATTTCATGGACGCGGCTTCTTTCCCGGCGGCATCGCCCTCGATGACCCGATAACCGTCATGGCCGCTACTGAGGCGATTATCGGGTTGACGATTGAAATCAGCTTTATCGCAACCTTTACACAAAGGTTTTTTGGAAACTAGCCCACCGCAATCTCAAAGTTGCGCAACTCGTAGCCTGTCGTCAAGGCGTTCCAGCGAATACTGGGCTTACTGACAATATGTAGAGTATCGAGCGCGAGCAGACGTTGCAGCAGAATATCGGTCTCCTGGATTGCGATATAGGCGCCGGGACAACGATGAACGCCATCACCAAAGCTCATCACCATTTCGGGTACGCGGTCTCCTTGAATAGCGCGTCCAGGGCAGACTGCTAGGGGAAGTTCGCCCACAATGCTCTCATCGGCGTTGGAAGAGTTGATCTCAACCGCGACCTTGGCATCCTGTGGAATGACGATTGGTTCCCCCTCTTGCTCAAGCTTGATTGCCTCTGTCGTGCGACGATAGAGGCGTGTCACAACAGGCTCAACACGCAGTATCTCATGCAGGATCGCGTATCGCTCATCCTCTGTGCTGGCAAGGTAGCGCGTGCGTAACTCTGGTCTCTCTAACAAGTGCCACGCCGCGACGCTGATAAACTCACGAGTCGTAACCATGCCAGCGGCGGCATAGGTGATGCACTCGGTTAGTATTTCCGCGTTACTATAGTTTTGAGCGAGTAAGTGCGAAATGACATCATTCTGTGGCTTGCGCTTGCGTGCACGAATAGCTGGCAACACATCCAACATGTAGAACGCTAGTGTGCGAAACTGGTTTGTGAGCATGTCTATAACGCCTTGAGGAGTCCAACGAAATTCCGTCAGATTGCCAGAGAAGAACGCTTCGAGGCGTTGTGCCAGTCCAGAGTAGCTATTGGTTAGTCCAACAACCTCTGCCGCCACACGTACCGCCATCGTAATGCTTAACTGGCTTAGGTCAACTTGCTTTTTTCGTTGCAGCTTACGAATGAGTTGGTCTGAAAGCCGCTCCATGACCTGACGATAGTTGTCGCTCACTGCTTTAGGGGTGAAGAAACGGGCTGTTTGCTTGCGTTGCTGTTGGTGAACCTTGCCATCCTGATACAAAATGGGCATGTTCATCATTTGGGGAATAGTTGCAATCAAATCTGCGTCGAAGCCTGCCTGTCTCGTATCCGCACTGCGTAACACTGCCCTTGCTGCTTCAAAGCTGCGTACATGCCACACACCGTCAGCGTCTTGTTCGATTGCTGGACCAGTAGAAGGGTAAGTAGGAGCAGTTTTCTGCCAGGAGAATGCACTATGATCGATTGGACACGTTGTATGAGAAGGAGTTGTTGTAACGCTCGATGTTTGTGAGTCTGGTTGTTCTTGTGTTAATCCCATGTATATAGTACTTCCTTCAGTGGTATGTCTCTTTCTAAAACAAATCTAAGTGATACAGGTACATGAATGTGCATACTTCTGTTTTAGAAAGACAAAGAACGATACACGATCTGATATACAGTATATCATTTTGTTTGCGTGTCTTTTGCCCTTTGATAGAGAAAATTGTAAGGGTTTAATAAACTTTGGTACCAGTCTAAATGCATATGTATCGAAATAACTATTTAGAGTAGTCACTGTTATACCTACTCTTATAAAGCGTCCTACTTATGACAATATATTTATCTTGGGGATTTGAGAAAGCGCTGGTGCAGTTGTACAGCGCATAGTAGTGATGTACAACTGTTAACTTTACCTGCGCGAGGGGGAAGCCAATGGAAGTTTCTGATGAAAATACACTACAGCAAGATCATCAATTATTGCAACCAAAGAAGCTTTTGCAATATACAAATACAGTAAACACTCCTTCGTCTTCCAGCAATGACACTGAGAAGGGGAGCGTTCCTCCATTATTTGGGTTGCCGACAACTAACAAACAGAGCGTGCCACCTATTATGGTGCCAACAACAGAAAAACAGCATGCCCCTACTCTGTTGAGTTTGCCAACAACCACAAGACATACTGTTGTGCCCGGCGGTCTTATCGCTACGAGCAAACAGACGACTCCATCGCTCTACTCTTTCGGCGCAGTCACGAAGCAGGATGTCCTCTTGCCTCAATGGTCTCCGATAACCACCCATACGAGTATTCCAGTTCGACCAGAGGTTCCGCGCAAAGGGAAGACATCAAGGTTGGATAGAAGTACACCTTTTATCGCAGTCCTATTGAACCTTGTCGTTCTTGGTTCAATCCTGATGATGTCGCAATACACGATGACGCGGCTCCCAACCCATCAGGCGAGCACATCGTCTACGCCTGTAAAAACTGCGCCCCCTGCGCTCAATACGATTACTAACAACAAGGATATCTCGCCGCTCATCTTTGGCACGAACATGGCGCTCTTCCATGAGAACGATGAGCCTATACTCAATTCGGCAGTCACCCGTCAGCGTTTGAAGGACATCGGCGTACGAGTGATACGTATGCCAACACGCACGTCCTTAAGCCCACAAACAGAGGTCAAGGCGGCACAGGCGATTAAAGAGATAGGCGCTGTTCCGCTTATTGTCATGGGTGGACCGGAGTTTAAAGAAGGTCCTCTGCTTGACCATAATATGCAGCTATTGAACTTGCTTATGCCTGTGTTCGGCAATGAGCCTGTCTACTTTGAGTTCGGCAACGAGTCGGACTTAAACGGCGTCACCGTAGATCAGTACATAGCCTCGTGGAACGAGGTTATTCCTCCGCTCAAGGCTAAGTTTCCCAATGCCCGTTTTATCGCGCCCGACAACTACCAGTTTACGCGTCGCTATCTTAAAACATTCCTGCAGCATGCCCAACCGCGGCCAGATGGTGTAAGCTGGCACGAATACACATGTAGCGTGAATTGGACCGCAGAATTTTGTTTGTCCCTGCTCGACATGTGGCCTATTCATTTTGCACAGGCACGTGCCGCGATGCGTGAGGCAATTGGTACTGAACTCCCCATTTGGGTCAGCGAATGGAACTATGCGTCCGATCAGCAATTAAATAATGGAAAGCCTGTTGAGGATGGGAAATATAACAATCCCACCTTCATGCATGCATGGACGACACGTGCGATGCAACTGCTCATAGAGAACCGTGTCTTTGCCTCATTGCAATACTTCGCCACAGATGAGCCAATGGCGTTAGTCACCAACGAAAAGATTAGTTTTGAGGGTGATATATTTCAGCAGCACTATAAGGATGTCATGGTGAAGGGTCACACGCCCCCTGTCATGACTGTTAGCGAACCACCGGCAGTTGTACCAAAGATACCTCTTGCGGTTGCATTTGGAAATGGTGTAGCGCCCGGATGGTACGTTATTGGTGCTGGTATTTCACAACCGGTTATCAGCAACGGGCAGACTTTTGTTGGCCCGTACTCCCTGAGAGTCACATTGTCGAATGCCAGTGAGGACGCTTTTCCCATCCTCAGCATCTCACATACTGCCTTGCCCATGATTCCAAAACCCGGACAAATGATTAGCGCGTATGTCTATGTTGAGAATAAGCAAGCTCTGGTAAACGCGAAGTTCTACGTTGCTGAGCCAAATCGTAGCTGGCATTTTTCCGGTGACATGACGCTCACGCCGGGACAGTGGAACAAGGTGTGGTATGCTCTCCCTGTCAACTTTACAGGACAAGTTGCCGATCTTGGTATACAGTTTTTCACATCACGCCCTGGCGTGAGTAGCAACGTGTATGTTGGCGGCTTGAGCATTGGCTGAACATAATCGGGGTAGCTATCAATATTTTGCTGAGCACGTATGCTTGCCAAGGGATGATATGATGGAGACCTCAAATATGTACGCTTGCTTGTGGCAAGGGACAAAGCGATGGAGAGCAACGATAGACGCATTAAGCGTACCCAACAGCTGCTTGCAAAAGCACTCATAGCCCTTACATTGGAGAAGGGCTATGAGCCGGTAACGATTCGTAACATCACGGAGCGCGCTAATGTAGGATATGCCACCTTTTTCCGGCACTATTCGAGTAAAGATGCTCTATTACGCGATGTTTCCGAGGTGGTGCTTGCTGATTTAAACAATTTATTCCCTAGTGGACCAAGTGACGATATAGATGCTGTTGGCGTTCCATTGTTTCGCTATGTACAAGAACACGCTAGTATCATCCTTGTTCTTTTACAGAGTAGGGGAAGCTCTTCGCTGTTGCAGCACATCATCGAACTTGCATCACAAGGCGCCCTAAACGAGAATCAGCCACTAGAGGGCAGTATTGTACCACCTGAGATTGCTGCACATCATATGATTGCCTCCTCTATTACCTTAATTCAATGGTGGTTAGAGCGCGATATGCCCTATACACCTGAGCGCATGGGAGCAATCTTTCACGAGTTGATTGTTCGCCCAACAAGAACAGTTGCATTTCGTCCATTGGTATAGAAATCTCTCAATTAGAGCTAAGACATCGTAGTATAAAAAACCTATCCAAATTGGGCATCACTAAAGTCTACTTATAGATATCCATGACATCGTGCATATAAGCTAGACGGAAATTAAAAATGTTACAAAAAAGTATACTAAAACGCTTTGCTCCTCCATCCTCTGCAATAACACATGCTGAAAACTATCTCGCGGACAAAGCATCGACCCGCACAATTACTCCTATTGATAGTGCTATCGGTGTTGGACTTTTAGCGAATTTTATGTTATCATTTATTAACGTGATGACGCATGTGGGAAGTGTAGCGGGAGTGGATATCATCCTTTCCCTCTATTTGTTTTCTCTCTTGCTATGGCAACCTGTACGTCCACTGATGGGTAAACTTTTGCTTGCAGGTTTTGTGGCAGGCATCTGCGAATTGTT
>CAXTCR010000105.1:0-12521 GCA_964242555.1 uncultured Ktedonobacteraceae bacterium | reverse complement strand
CAAATATGAGTAATACATTGAGTGCAATAGGTTGCACCAAAGGCAAGAATATTTGCCTAAACTTTGGAGTCAATTTTCGCATATGCTTAGAAAACATTCAAAGGTATAACATGACTATTTCTACCACCATACTCGACCTCCGTGGGCGTGATCTTACCATCACGCCGCCCGACAACTATGCGCATCTCTCTCTATCGGCATTGCTCAGTGCGCTCTTTGGTTCGCATTTATCCCCGTTCGTCAGTCGAGATATCCAGCAGGATAAGCGTTATGGCTTTTTGCGTACGTATCCTATGCACTTTGCGGCGGTAAAGCAGGCTTTACAGCAGCAGGGCACTCCATGTACTGTAGCATTTGAGGAGCGGCTTGTGTTGCCGTTCGAGACGAAGCTGGCGTTGGATTCGCGCCCCTATCAGGATGAGGCGTTAGCAAGCTGGCTGGCGGAGTCGAGTGCAGGGGTGATTGTGCTGCCAACGGGTGCGGGCAAGACGTTTGTGGCGGCAATGGCGATACACACGACGGGCCTGTGGACGCTGGCGGTTGTGCCGACGATTGACCTGTTGGAGCAGTGGCGTGCCTCGTTGTCGGCTGCGCTTTCCATTCCTATGGACCTGATCGGTGTTTTTGGCGGGGGCGAAAAAGAGATTAAGCCGATCACGATTATTACGTATGATTCTGCCGCATTGTACCCGCGTGAATTGCGTGCGTTTGGCCTGCTCATTTTTGACGAGTGTCATCACCTGCCGGCGCCGACGTATCGTTCGATTGCGGAGAGTGCATTTACACCGCTGCGGCTTGGTTTGAGTGCCACACCTGAACGGAGCGATATGGCACATGTCGATCTGGATGGATTGATTGGACCAGAAGTATACCGGCGTTCTCCTGCCGAGTTAACCGAGGGCAACTTTCTTGCACAATACCGCGAGGAGCACATTGCTATTGAGTTGTCTCCTGAGGATGAGGCGCGATATGCCGAGCAACGTCGCATGTACCGTACGTTTTTGCAGAGACGACGAATTGTGATTCGTACGCCTGAAGATTTTCAGCAAAAGGTCATTTATAGCAGTGCGCGCGATCCAGAAGCAAGGAACGCGATGCTGGCGTGGCGTGAGGCGCGCAATATCGCGATGAATGCGCCAGCGAAATATAGCGAGATTGAGCGCTTACTGCACCTGCATGCGAACGATCAGGTTATTCTGTTCTCCGAGTATAATCAGGTTGTCGATGAGATTAGCCGGCGTTTTTGCTTGCCCAGTATCACCTACAAAACGCCAGCTGAGGAACGGCGCACGATCCTTGACCGTTTCCGGTCGGGTCACTATAGCAAGCTTGTCACTGGGCGTGTGCTAAACGAGGGGGTTGATGTGCCTGATTGTCGTATCGCGATTATCGTCAGCGGGAACAGTACGAAACGCGAGTATATCCAACGTTTGGGACGCATCCTACGTCCCAAGCAAGGACAGGCAACGCTCTATGAACTGGTGACAAGCGGTACAACAGAAGAGGGAATAGCACAGAGAAGAAAGTAGGGTAACACGCGCTGTTGTGCGCAATTGTGTTTATCCTACTTTCTTCACATCCAGGGTTGCAAGGAATTGGCATTCTACGTATGCCTGATAAGCGCCAGCGGAACCGAGGATTGGGCGAGGCTCGTCGTTGGGTGGAATAATGCGTCCCGTATAGGTGTCGCTTGCTAATTGCTTTACATGTAGTGCGTTAGCAATGAGTGCTGGATTGGCTATATTGGCGGCCTGGACTAAGGGTCTATCGTACGTTCGCAGCTTTTGTATCCAGTCGCGCAGGTTAGTGATGGCGTTGCGGACATTCTGGATGTGCTGCTGCATTGACGCATTATCTCCAGTTGCTGGCTGTAGCTTGTCTAACTGTTGCGATAAGAGGTCGAGATAGCCGGGTTGGGAGGGAGAAGAGAGCAGGCCAAGCTGTGCATATACCTGACTTGGCGCATCTTTGGGGAGATCACCTGAAGCCTTTGCATATGCTGAGCCATCCACCAATTCGATGATACGTGTCGCCTGTCGTTTGGCAAGGGCATAGTCGTGTGTACTTTGTATGCTGTCGACCAGACTACCAGCTTTATCGTTAATTGATTTGATCGTTTCGAACATGTTCACGATGACACTCCCGTTACCGGGGAGACCTGGAGTCTGGTACAGGATATTTTTTATATGTTGGAAAGCTGTTTTATCAACTCCAGCTTTATACACCACATCGGTGCCTGGAGTTGTTTGCTTTTGGCCTGCGTTCTCCGTTGTAACAAGCACTGCTTGTACTACCGATAGCAAGTTGGTATGGTTTGCATCACCCGGGTAGAGCAAGGTTGCGTTATTGTTATTGGGGGCAAGTGTGCCGAGGGAGAGCGCAGTATTGTCGTTTCTTTGAAGCCACGCTTGGTATACTTTATCCTGTGGTGGGGCGGTAATATTTTGAAGATCAAGACGCAACACATCGGCACGGCCTAGCGCGTCATCTTGAAAAAATACATTGCCTACTACCTCATTGGAGGCAGTATTTTTTGCGTTGAGCAGCATACTCCCGATGACCCCCGCCGCGATAAGCAGGATAAGAGCAAAGACAGCGAGTATGGCATAAACAGGTAAGTCAGTAATGCGTGAGCGTTTGGTGCGAGGTGTTGTTGGAAACGTAGCACTTGAAGAAGTCTGTGGAGCCTGCGTAGGTGCATACGCTTGAGTAACCATTGAAGGTTGTGTAGTTTTTTCTGGCGATGTTGTTGGGCGCGAAGACTGTAGAATTCCTGTATTTAGCGATGTACCATTTGGTAGTGGTGTTGTAATGGATATCTTCTGTGTAATTGGAGCAGGAATTGGTGGCATGATACGCTGCTTACTCGAAGTTTCAGGACCTGGTAGTGCGCTTGTTGTTGCGGCAGGTACTTTTGGTCGGGTTGTTTGTGGGTATATGCGCGGTGTGGCTGGCGGTGCAACGGGTCGGGTTGTTTGTGGGTATATGCGTGGTGTGGCTGGCGGTGCAACGGGTCGGGTTGGACCAGTGGGTTGTGAAACACCTAGCAGCGAACCGTAGTGCTTGCCCGTAGCAGAATAGGTGCTTTCTTCCTCTGCAACAGCGATGCGTGGGAGGGTAATAGCAGGACGAATAGAGCAGGCGTCCGCGATAGCAGTTGCAAATAGTGAGGCTATCGGATAACGCGTCGCAGTATCTTTTGCCATTGCGCGTAAAATAACCTCTGAGAGGGCTGTGGGCAACTGCGAATTGATGAGTATAGGTGGCGTTGGCAATGTGTTCATGTGCTGCATCATTACAGCAACCGAACTTTCATCGCGAAATGGCTTTACGCCTGTACAGAGTTCATAAAGGATGACGCCCAGCGAGTAGATGTCGCTACGATTGTTGAGGGCGTCACCCCTAGCCCCTTCCGGGGACATATAGTGAGGGGTGCCAATGCTGACGCTGTCACCAAGCAAGAGTTGAAGGCCGAAGTCTGTCAGCATAGGCTCGCCGAGTGCGAACCGTTCAGTTTTTTGTGAGTCAAACAGGATATTACTTGGTTTGATATCGCCGTGGACAATGCCTTGCTGGTGCGCATAATCAATTGCAACCCCTAAACTCGTGAAGAGGTAGACGATATCCGGCAGGGAGAGTAGTGTGCCTGTGGTGTGTTTTTCCGCAATAAACTTTTCTAACGATTGCCCTGCTATATAAGCAGATGCGATATACGCGGTGGTACCTGTTTCTTGTTGAGCAGTGGCAACATCATATACAGAGGCAATGTTGTCATGACGCAGGGCTACAATTTTCTGTCCCTCACTTGTGAAGCGCTTCAAAAAGTTGGGATCGGATTGCAGGTCTGTGTATAGCACCTTTACCGCAACGTCGCGCTTATTCTGTAGGTCGTAAGCCTGCCACACCTCGCCAATGTTGCCTCGTCCAAGCTGTTGGCGCAGCTCGTATTGGCCTAGCTTTTGTGGAACTGTACTCATCGCATCCTCCATGGCACCAATAGAGAATTGGTCGAGCTTCTCATAATTCGCCAATATTACAATACCAGAAATAAGAAGGATGTTCAATGGTTTAGGTGCTATATCCTATATATTCGCTGTTTGCAAAAGAATTAAACGCCTTTGTAGGACGTGCTGAAGCGGGTTTCTCCCTTTCCGTATTTATAATACTATGAGAGAATGGTAAAAGAGAAAAGTTATTAGAAGAGAGTATACTGGTGCGTTTCAGCCTACAAGATATTAAAAAGACCATACGACGACAACAGAACGAACTGGGCGTTTCGCTACACTTCCTACGTGGCGATGAGCTAGGAGCAGAAATCGGCGGACTTATTCGCTATTACGAAGGTCTTCTCGGAAAGCCACAGCACCTGTTCTCTCAAGATGAGGCGCGGGCATATATAGGTGACTACCGGCTTGCACACTGTCTGATGGCGACGTTGAGTCACTGGTATACGTGGCAGCAACGCGAGTGGAACGAGGCTTTGCACGCGCTGGGCAGGCAGACACAACTTGCGGACATCCCTTCTCCTGTACAACTGCGCCTCGCGCTCTATGACTATGTCAATGAGCGTTACTCGGGTTTCCTCGATGCCTCGACACGTAACAAAGCTCTGGAGACGTTTGCCGGGCAGTATGAGCTTGCCGTAAGCGAGTTAGAGTACCTCCTTACATTGGATACCGAGGGTGAGGCGTTTTTGAGACGCACAACAGCGATTCCTCCTATGCCCCAGGACGTTGCCACACTGTATAACCAGTGGGCTTTTGAAGCTGCCCTATGCAATGCGTCGAACGTGCATTTTTTGATCGACTGTAATGCGTTTGGTAAGAATGAGGCTTCGCCATCTACTGGGGTGGGCGCAGTGATCAAGCGTCTTTGCTATATCGCGCGCAAGATGGGCGTCTATTACGACATGGCCTATGAACAAACGCTGCCCGGCATGCCGCCGCTCTTGTCCCTGACGCTCTACGGGCCGCAGGAGGTGACTGGTGCCGCGCAGCAATATGGACTACGCTTAGCCCGCTTATGCCGTGTGCTGATGGGATATGGTATTGCGCATACGGAAACAAGCCGCAAGACAAAAAAGCCCACACTTGCTGGCGCCATTGTAGAGGCGCGTGCGACAGTGCATTTTTTGCAGCGAGCCTATCTCTTCAAAATGGATGCAGCATTGCTAGGATTATTGCCTCAGAGCGAGGTGAGTAGCGAGCAAGGGCAACGCGTAGATGAGCAAGTGGATGGTGCAAATATCTTCGATAGCAGTATCGAGCAGAGCTTCGCAGAGGCATTCATGGCACTCGCGAAAAGTCAGGGCGTTGACGGGTGGCGTTTGGAGCGTGAGCCGGAACCGTTGTTGCTAGATAGGAGCATTTTCATTCCTGATTTTGCTGTAACGCGTTCTCAGCAGCGCGTCTATGTGGAGATACTGGGCTTTTGGACGCCAGCATATCGAGAGCGCAAATTGCAAAAACTCCTACAACTGAAAGACCGGCGCGATCTTGTGCTTGCCCTGCCGAAAGATGCTAAGGATGCATTCGCAAGTATTCTTTCCACGTTTCCAGTGGTTCTTTACGAGGGACAACTCTCGGCAACTGATGTTCTTGCCCTACTGCGTAGCCATTACGACGATTTCGCCCAACGCTTGGCATCTATTGACAGCGCGTCGGTACGAGAACGGGTACACCGTGAGCGTTTCATAAGCGAGCAGGTAAGTGCCGAGATACTCCAATGCTATCGTCGCTCTGAACTGCTACAGGCTGTCCAGTCCATCGTTGACCAGGAAATCGCGTTTTCCAATGGCATAGGACTTTACACACATATGTGGATGAGACAGGTACAACAGCGCTTCCTGACGTGGTTACGTGTGGAACAATCGGTACTACTTGAGAATGCATTACGAGAGTTAAGAACATGTGGGCAAGAGTTGGAGGGGTGCGAAGACGGAACACTTGAGGCGATCGTAAGCGCGGTACCAGGGGTACAGGTGCGCAGGAACTCTATTTTTGATGTCCGTGTAGAATTGGAATGGCAGGATCAGGAAGAGCAAACACAGGCTTCACTGCTCCCTCCTGCTCGACAGGTAACGAAGATACGAGAGAGGAAGAGTACAGCACGAAAGCCGGCTAAAAGTGTAGGTGTAGGGACGACGCAAGGGGATTTGTGGGAATAAACTACCCAATCTTCTCATCATGCATTACAAGAAAAACTGTATGTTACAAATTCCCGAAATAGTACGTTTTGATGAATGTAGTGGTCAAATGAGTAGTGTCCCTTTTTCCCCCGTTCTCTTCAATCGCAAGGGATGCAAGACAAGAAATCTTCTATACATGACGCATTCTTCTATAGGTAATACTACTTTATTCTCGCGTCATATTCCAAGATACCAGGACTAATTATTCATGAGACATACTACTATTACAGTAATGGAAAGTAGGGAGTTTTGACGCGAACCACCGGAATGTAAAATGGGTACAGCACTTCATACCGTCCGTAGCAGGAAATAGTGAGTGTACGGACTACTTAATATGTTTTTTGAAATTATCATCTTTATGAAACATTTGTACTAAAACTCATTGACAGATATGTTGGTTCTAGTGTATCATACTTATGGAACACACGTTCTAAAAAACTCTCAAAAATCCCCCTTTAGAGAGGACGGTGACAATGTGGATCAACAGAGTCACGTATCAGGCGTAAGGCAGAACTATGTGCAACGACGTTCTGCAGACGTTACGAACACCCGCAGCCCACGGTTTGATGAAGACGAGGAGTACGACGACGTATGGCCCGCACGTATGCCGACAAGTGCTCGCCGTTATTCTAGCGATGTAAGGACCGATCAAGGTCGTGCCGACGTACAACCGTCATCGCAGCGGGAGTACCGCACATCTTCGAATCCAGGGCGCACCGGAGGGAACACCATTCCTCCCCGGCGTGCCGCGACCCAGAGTATGCCAGCAGTGCAAACGCCCCGGCGTGGGGTAACACAGAATATGCCAGCAATGCAGACACCACGCCGGAGTGGAACGCAGAGCATGGCAGCGGTGCAGCCCACAAGAAGACGGCCCGTCGAGGATTTTGATGACGATGTACAGCCGCGTACGTCGGGCTTATTAAAACCGTCTAAAGCTACGAACAGCGGACGACGTTTCCACTGGCTTGTGTACGTTGGTCTGGCTATGATTGGCATGATGCTCTGCTGGATGTTGTTGACTGCATTTCTTGGCTGGTGGCAGGTGGAGCAGGATGACTTACGATATGGGCGGCCACGCACCGCGCAGTATGATTATGTAGTTGGGCACGGCGACTCGAATGCCAACAAGAGTCATTTCATCGCGCTGAATCTCAGGCGACACGTCGAGGTGATTGAGTGTCCGGCTGGCGATTGCACTAAGGCGAGAATACTGCTTGGTCCGGTCCTTATTGGGCCAAATCAGGACTTAGCACCGGTCACACTGACCTTTAAGGACGTGAACGGGGATGGTAAACCGGATATTATTGTCAACGTTCAGGACAGCCATTTCGTATTTATAAATGACAATGGCACATTCCGTCCAACCCGTCCTGGAGACAGTATACACCTGTAGCAATACTAGTAGAAACAAAGATGGTTGTGCCTGGAATTGCCAGGCACAACCATCTTTGTTAGGCGTTATGCGATAGGTGCGGCCTCGTTTACTGGCTCATACACGTGGGGAGGAGTTTGATGTGGCACAACGACGTGTGCAATATGTGAAACGGGAGTTTGTGAGGTAAGCGTGACCGTCGGCTCTTCAGTCTCCTCGCTTTTGTCACGGCGAAGCGCGAGTGATGCGAACAGGAGTATCCAGACGAGCAGAACTCCTAGAAGAGTCCAAATTATGAATAAATGGGTAAATGTCATTGTTGAGCTAGCGGCATCCATGAAATATATATTCTCTTTCAGACTGTTTAAATAGAAGGGCAACCTGTACATGCGTATTTGCGTACTCATTGTAGTAGACGAAATGACCATACGAAAATAACATTTGAACAAGCCTGTGAAAGTTCCTCTTGTCCTTTTTCTCGAAATCTGTCACAATAGCTATTATTAGCTATAATTATTAAAGATATATGAAACGCATCCCCAAAGTTTGTTCGAAGGATAGAACGCATGGACCATCGAAACTGGCAACAAACCCGTGACATACTCATCAGTGTCCTCTGTATAGGGGTTATTCTGTGGGCGGTGTGGAATATTGGGGGAAGATTTGTTGATATTATTGTGATCGTGCTGCTTTCGCTTGCAATAGCCTTTTTGCTCACTCCGCTTGTCAACTTACTGGTGCGCTACAACGTGCCGCGTCTCGTTGCCGCGATTGTAGTGTTTGTAGTGGTTGTTGCTGCTCTAAGCGCTCTTGGTTCTGCGCTTATTATTCAGTTAATTCGACAGATACAAACGTTCTCAAGTACAGTCACAAGTTACTTTACCGCTTTACCGGTTAATCTCATTAATTTACAGACATTTTTAGAAAGTAAAGCCGGCATTCCTGCTTCAAACATTAATGACGCAATAAGTCAGCTTCGTAGTCAAGCTGTGAACTTTGCGCAACTCGCAGCACAAAATGCCCTCAATATCGTGTCCATTCTAGCTGGTACTTTCTTGAACATCTTTCTTATAGGCGTGCTCAGCTTTTACTTTCTTATCGATGGAAAGCGTATTCGCGATAGCATTGTCAGTATCGTGCCACAGCGACAGATGTCACATGTGTTAGTGTTCGAGGATGCCTTAAACCGCGTAGTTGGAAATTATATTCGTGGTCAGCTTACATTAGCTGCCATTATAGGCGTGCTTGCAGCGGTTGTTTGCTTGATAACTGGTTTAAGTCAATTTGCGATTATTGTCGGCGTTCTGGCTTTTCTGTTTGAAACTATACCAATGGTCGGCCCTGCTCTAGCGTCTATACCCGCAATCGCCATCTCCTTGCTTTTGCCAGACCCGTTTCCTCGAACGATATGGGTTGTGGTTGCCTTTATTGTGATTCAAGTGTTGGAGAGCAATATTCTTGGCCCTCGTATTGTTGGACATGCGGTGGGATTACATCCTGTTGCTTCGATCATATCACTGCTTGTATTCGCGCAGTTGTTTGGACCATTTGGAGCATTGATAGCGACGCCGATTGTGGCGGCGATCTGGGTGGTGATCGCGAGTATCTATCGTTCAGCGCGTGGTGAGACACCTGACCAGATGCTGGCGAAGAAGCGTGCGCCGTGGGAGATTCGGCGTCCGACCTTACCGGATTTTCGTGGGCGTAGGCGCACAAGTATGCTTGGTGGCAATGAAGCAAGTAGTAAGAGCCTGCGACCGTCGGCGGATGGAAGTAGTACAGTGAGCAAAACGGCAGAGGCGGAGACTAAAGCAATGGGAAACACTGTTGATGACGGCCAGCGCGTCGTATCTAGTGACCGGTAGTGTAGATAAGAAGAAGCGATGATAGCCACTCTGAAAACACGATTTTCAGAGTGGCTACTATCTTTCTCTAAGCGTTATATCCCGAAGGTGCGTTGCAGTTCTGCTTCACCAGTCTGATTGACAAGCGCATATACATCATCGTCCGCCATGAGGATTGTGCTGGAATTGGGGAAAATAGGCTCAGTGCCGCGAATGATAAGCGCGAGATTCGAGCTGCGGGGCAGGTTTACATCTGAAAGTTTCTTGCCCACAACGGGCGATTTCCGATCGATGGTCATCTCAACAATCTCCAAGCCAGCCTTTTTGAGCGTCATCAGCATCAGGAATGGGGGACGGGAGATTTCGGACTCGATAAGGGCGAGGATCGAACGGGTGGGACTCACGGTGACATCTATGCCTAAACCCTTGAATAAGTCTTCATGTCTGGGATTGTTGACGCGTGCAATGGTGCGTTTGACGTTGAAGCGTTGTTTGGCCATCTGACAAATAACAAGATTGTCCTCATCTTCGCCTGTAACCGCGATCACGACATCAGCGCGGCGTGCTCCGGCATCCTCCATTGTCCTGGCCTCGCATGCATCACCCTTTACGACGGAGGGTCCCAGTTCTTCTAAAAGCACTTGCTGACGGTTGGCAGACTTTTCGAGCAATAAGACTTCGTGGCCAATGTTGAGCAGGTTGCGTGCGAGGTAGTAGCCTACATCGCCACCACCTCCAATAATAATATACATAGAGTGTATTCCTTATCCCTTTGCTTGTATTTTTCCTTGTTGTTTGCCACTTATCGCGTCAAAGAGCATATTTGCGCCGAGGAGTGTTGGGCAGAAGGTTTCTAGCCCAAGCTCTCGATAGGTACTCTCGCGTAGTGGGTCATAGATGCGGCAGAGCACTTTTTTGACCTTGAAAATTTGTTTTGCAATTTGGCTGGCCATAATATTCCGGTTGTCGCCATTAGTAACAGCGATAAAGGCGTCGGCCTCCTCGACCCTTGCACGGCGCAGGACTTCCTCATCAACACCATTGCCTGTCACTCGATCGCCTCTGAACTCGGGATCGAGGCGTCCAAATGCATCGCCGCTGCTGTCTATAACGGTGACGGTATGTCCCGCATTATCTAATAGAGATGCGAGCAGTGCACCCACGCGCCCACATCCAAGAATAACAATCTTCATAAAAATAGAGCCTCCTGTTGTTGGTCCAAAAGCCAACATCTGTAACTACCGTTGCATATTGTAGCACATGGATGAAGGGAGATAGTGAGAGGGATGTTGTTAAAGCAAGCTGTTTTACAAAGCTAGACAGATAGCGTATGATAGTATAAACCTTTCATATATCTATACTATCATTATAGAGAGTATTCATCTACATGCCGTCGCGAACGTCTACTGCCCACTTCGTCTTGCGTACTGTATCTGATGCAGAGCGTGACGAGTGGGATGGTTTTGTCAATGAGCATCCTCAAGGTCATTTGCTGCAAAGTTGGGGGTGGGGTGAGTTAAAGGCTTCTTCCAGCTGGCATCCACTGCGACTCGCTCTTCGAAATACTTCGAATGATACTATTGTTGCCGCTGCTTCCGTGCTGCGTCGTACCGCTCCTCGTGCTCCACTACGTTTGGGACATCTTGCGTATATTCCGAAGGGGCCAGTGCTTGACTGGTCGAACGAGACGCTGTGCAACCAATTCTTTACACACTTGCATGCATTGATGCGAAGAGAGGGTGCTGTTGCGCTGCGCATTGAGCCGAATTGCGAAGGTGATGACGAACCCGTTCTCCGCCGTATGGCGCAGCAGGGGATGCACACGACACAGGCAGTACAACCGTTACGCACGATTATGCTCGATGTAACGCCTGATGAGGATACGCTTTTGGCACAGATGAAAGAGAAGTGGCGATATAATGTGCGACTTGCGGCTCGCAAGGGTGTAACTGTGCGTATGGCGCAGACCATAGAGGATGTGCAGGCATGGTACACGCTGTTAGAGACGACGGGGGAGCGCGACAAGTTTGGAATTCATACGCTTGGATATTATCTACAGGTGTGGCGCACATTCGCACCTGATGACACCGTTCGGCTGTTGCTTGCGGAGTCCAATGGACACTTGTTAGCGGGTATCTTTGTTAGTGTCTTTGCGCGGCAAGGTACGTATCTTTATGGTGCATCGAGCAATGAGCAGCGACAGCTTATGCCTAATTATCTCCTACAATGGGAGGCGATACATTGGGCTAAAAGCCGGGGTGCACGCTCCTATGACTTTTGGGGCATTCCAGAGACGGAGGCGGAAAATGAGGCGATGGCGGGCGTGTACCGGTTCAAGCGCGGCTGGGGTGGACGGGTGGTGCAGTTTCCTGGCTGCTACGAGTATGTCTATCGACCAATGACGATGAGGATCGCGGAGAAATTTTTACAGACATGAATGAAAACGATATGCACTTGCCTTTCGCGCTGGAAACGGACCTGGAGCGTACTATTGCGTTGGACCCAGCGTGGCAACAGGGCGTGGTGTGGGGCAAACCACGCTATGGTCATCTTGAGGGAGCTATTCAATTTCATATTGCTGATGTCTTGGCGAATATTGATCGCCAGCAACCACCGCCCGAGGAGCGCCGTATACTGCGTTTAATCGCGATTGTACATGATACATTCAAGTATCGCGTGAACGAATTCAAGCCCAAAATAGGCAAAAATCATCATGCCCACATCGCGCGCGTCTTCGCTGAAAAGTATATTTCCGACCCTGTTACTCTCAACCTCATCGAACTACACGACGAAGCATACAATAGTTGGAGTCTAGGAGCCTATAAACATCGCTGGAATCTTGCTGAGGAGCGCATTAACAATCTGCTTGCCAAACTCGGTCCATCCTGGCCTCTCTATGTGCGCTTCTTTTTAGCTGATAGTCAAACTGAATCTAAAGATCAAACACCTGTGGAGTGGTTTACGCATTTGCTGGAGTCGAGGGGATACAAGTTGCCTGTGCTACATTAGGGCTTGTTGTTGATGTGTATATGTTACGTAACTCTACAAAAATAGGCACAGCTATTGCTGTTCCTCAGGTGTCATGGTCCAAAGTGTGAAAACCTGATCAGGATTC
>CAXTCR010000104.1:0-12705 GCA_964242555.1 uncultured Ktedonobacteraceae bacterium | reverse complement strand
CCCGAACGCCCACCAAAGACGAGGCCAACACGTATTTTTTTCTCTGCCATTATTCTATCCTTCTTTTCCGTGATCCCGACAACAATTGTTGTGTTACAGGAGGGTACGCAAGGTTTCGAAGCGCATACCGCGTGAACCTTTAAGCAGCACAAGGTCGTCCTTTTGCACCTCGTGTTTAAGCAGGTCGGCAATGGCTCGTTTCGCTGCCTCTAGCTCGCCCACATTCTCGACATTGGCGCTATAGAAATACGTGTGCTCTTCGGGCATACCCGCGGCAATGGCCCCCTCAACATAGTAGCGCGCCTTGTCGCCAAGCGCAACAAGATAGTCAATATTGCCAACGAGAGCCGCCCCGGTCTGTGTATGTTCATCCTTAGCATAAGGACCCAGTTCGAAAATATCGCCAAGGACGGCCCAGCGTTTCCCCTGTGGGGACTTTGTCGTCCTGTGCATAGCTTGCGCGATTGCTGTAATGGACTGACGGTTGGCATTATAGGTATCGTCGATCAGCACACTGCCGTTTGGTCCCTCCGCAATCTCCCCGCGTCCCTTCGCCGGTGGAAGAGCCTCGAGTGCTTGCGCGATTTCGTCAAGCGGCATTCCCGCGGCACATCCCACTGCTGCCGCGGCTAAGGCTATAGTGATGCCATGTTCGCCGGGAAAGTGAAGCTGTACGCTCTGCTGTTGGCCTCCATAGCGCAAGACAAAACTGCGTCCAAAAAGCGCATCGCCGTCAACATCTGTAGCACGTACCCCCGCTCCCTCACCCTGACCATAATATAGGACGTGTGCTTGTGTACTGGCACTCATGCCGCGCACATTAGGATCATCATAATTGAGAATAGCAATACCATCGGCAGAAAGCGCCTGCACGAGTTCAGTTTTCGCGATAACCACACGCTCCTGTGAGCCAAAGAATTCCAAGTGTGAGGCACCAACATTGGTAATGAGCGACCAGTCAGGTCTGGCAATTGTGCTCGAAAGCCATGCTAGCTCGCCAACCCATTGTGCTCCCATTTCGAGCACGGCATAATGATGCTGCGGTTCAAGGCGGAGGAGCGTAAGGGGATATCCAATTTCGTTATTGTAGGACGCCTGCGTTTTCAGGGTTGGGGCTTTGCGACTCAGCACAGCAGCTACGGCCTCTTTGGTGCTCGTCTTGCCATTGCTGCCTGTAATACCAATGAGCGTCGTGTGGTGTTGTCGTAGCGTACGTATACGAGCGGTAGCATGGAGTGCTTTCACGACATCGGGTACAACAAGCTGCAGGAAGCCTGCTGGCACACCTTCGACAGGTCTACTACATAGTGCGGCCAGAGCGCCTTTCTGCGCGACAGTTATAATAAAATCATGACCATTGACGTGTTGGCCTTCGAGCGCAATAAAAAGGTCGCCCGGTTCGATCTGGCGACTATCATGATGGGCTGAGCGAAAAACGAGGTTAGGGTCAGGCGTGGGGGCTCCATAAACTTGGAGCGCATTGCCGCTACCCTGCATAATATCGTTAAGCGTGAACATCCTACGTATCCTCTGTCTCTTTTCTGAACTCGCACACCGATTATATCATGGTCACTCAACTAATGTTAAGTTAGTTACTTGACAAATGGAAGTAATATGTGTTATGCTGATTGTGGTTGCTAAGGTTATTATTTTAGTTAGCAGCTAACCGTAAACAAAGACGTTGGTTAAAAGGAGAGATACGACTATGGCTTGGGAAATTGATCCTTCGCATTCTGAGGCAATGTTCTCAGTAAAGCATGCGATGATTTCAACCGTACGCGGACATTTCAACGTTATCAGTGGACACCTTCATATAGACGAGAGTAATCCAGCGAATTCCTGGGTTGATGCTAAAGCTGACGCGAGCACTGTCAATACACGCGACGAGAAGCGCGATGGGCACCTGAAATCACCAGATTTCTTTGATGTTGCCCAATATCCAACCATTACATTCAAGAGTACCCGCGTCGAGCATGTGGGTGGTGAGAATTACAAAGTAGCTGGCGAATTGACCATGCACGGCGTAACAAAGCCCGTTGTATTCGACGCTGTCTACGGTGGTCAGGGCAAGGATCCATTTGGCAATCAGCGTGTGGGTATCAGTGTCAAGGGCAAGATTAACCGCGAGGACTGGGGCTTGACCTGGAATGCCGCTCTCGAAGCGGGTGGTGTACTTGTCAGCAAGGATGTCAATATCGAGATTGACCTTTCGGCAATTGAGAAGCCAGCAACCGTTGGGGCTAACTAACGGTTATAAGAAATTCCTGATAGGGCGCCCGCTACCTGTATCATTCCCCGAATGCGACTCGGGGAACGCCCCTCCCATACATGACTCGTGTATGGGAGGGGCGTTCTACTGCTTCCTCATCTTACCAACGAACGCTGTTCTTAATCTTACACATTCTGCAACGCGATTCCTTCCTCATCATGCCAACATTGCTCCTTACTCATTCCATCTCCGTATTCCGAGCGACAACGAACAGAGTTCTGGCTTCTGTTTCCGTATTCCGAGCGACAACGAACTGCATCTCTCCTACTCATCCGACCAACGAACGGAGTTCTAGCTTCGCTCAGGTCGGATGCAAGAAGTCGCCTTCGGTCAGGCGGGCAGAGCGGGGGCTCAGCAGAATGAGAGGACGACGCTTCGCTCGGGCAAAATGCAAGGAAGACTTGCGGGCGCCCTGATTATTGTCACATGACGTTTTCTCTGTTCGTGTCGTACACTAAGAACAACTTATTATTTAGGTACAGAGGAGGTGTAGCGATGAAAGCAGTAGTAATCACCCAACCAGGTGGGCCAGAGGTCCTGCAAGTGCAGGATGTGGAGATGCCGGAGCCAATAGGCGATCTTGTGCGCGTGCGTGTAAGGGCAGCAGGTCTTAATCGCGCCGATCTAGCACAACGCATGGGAATGTATCCAGCACCGGCAGGTTCACCAGCAGACATCCCCGGTATGGAGTTCGCGGGCGAGATCGATGCGGTCGGGCCTCTTGTTCGGATGTATCGCAAAGGGCAACGAGTCATGGGCATCGTTGGTGGCGGTGCTCAAGCCGAATACATCACCATTCACGAAGGGCTGCTCGTCGCCATTCCAGACAACCTCGATTTTGTGCAGGCCGCCGCAATTCCAGAAGTATTTATGACGGCGCATGATGCTCTTTTCACACAAGCGGGCTTGCAGATGGGTGAGCGTGTTCTTGTTCACGCGGCAGGTAGTGGTGTGGGCACGGCGGCTATTCAACTCGCGCATGCTGTAGGTGCCACAACCTTTGGCACATCACGCACTCCCGACAAACTCGAGCGCGCCAAACCCCTCGGCCTCGATGTCGGCTTGTCTGATAAGAACTTCGCGGACGAGGTTAAGCAGCGCACAAACGGTGAAGGCGTGCATGTCGTGATCGACTTTGTGGGTGCGAACTACATGGAGCAAAACTTAAATGCGTTGACCACGTGGGGGCGTATAGTCTTCCTGGCGACGATGGGTGGGGCGAAAGCGGAAGTCAATGTCGGTCTGCTCATGACCAAGCGTATCCAGATGCGCGGCTGTACACTCCGTACACGTACACTCGAAGAGAAGCTAGGTGTCACGCGCCGTTTTGCTACGCAAGTGTTACCATTGCTGGCAAGCGGGACCGTGAAACCGATTGTCGAGCAGGTGTACCCAATGCACGAAATTGGTGAGGCACACAAGGCAATGGCGGCGAATAAGAACTTTGGGAAATTGATTCTTACGATAGAGTAAATGAAAGAGGCATATACATGAAGTACCGTGCTTTAGGTCGTACTGGATGGGATGTGTCGGAGATGGGATTTGGAGCATGGGGGATTGGCGGCGATGCATGGGGCAAGACAGATGATAGTGATGCAATTGCAGCTTTGCATAAGGCTATCGAGCTAGGGATCAACTTTATTGACACGGCGGATGTGTACGGTGACGGGCACTCGGAACAATTGATCGCGCAGGTACGCAAGGAGCATAATGAGGGGCTGATCATCGCGACAAAGGCCGGACGCCGTCTCAATCCACACGTGGCCGAAGGCTATAATCGCCAGAACCTGACAGCTTTTGTCGAGCGCAGCCTACGTAACCTCCAAATGGAGGCGCTTGACCTGCTCCAACTACACTGTCCACCTCCAGCAGTCTATGACCAGCCGGAGGTATTCGCTATTCTTGACGAACTGGTGCAACAGGGCAAGATACGCTACTACGGCGTCAGTGTGGAGACGGTGGAGGAAGCGCTCAAAGCCGTTCGCTATCCCAATGTACAGAGCATCCAGATCATCTTTAATATGTTCCGTTTTAAGCCGTCCGAACAGTTTTTTGCCGCTGCACGCGAAAGCAAGGTTGGCATTATAGTCCGCGTACCACTGGCAAGTGGACTCCTTACGGGTAAATTCCGCCCCGACTCACAATTCGCGGAGAGCGATCACCGCGGGTTCAACCGTCATGGCGAAGCATTCGACGCGGGCGAGACGTTCTCAGGCGTCGACTACGATACTGGCCTACAAGCGGTTGAAGAACTGCGTCCACTTGTGCCACAAGGTGCAACAATGGCACAACTCGCACTGCGCTGGATACTCATGTTCCCGGAGGTCTCGACCGTAATCGCGGGCGCGAAAAATCCGCAACAGGCCGAGGATAATGCAGGAGCTGCAGCCCTCCCTCCACTTAGCGACGAAACTATGAATAAGGTCAAAGCGATTTATGATCAGCGTATACGAGCGTCCGTACAGGACCGTTGGTAGCAGAAACAAAAAGGAAGGACCTCCCATTTGGATTAGCCCGAAATGGGAGGTCCTTCCTTTTTGTCATTTCCAATTACTCTTTGAGGCACCCTCCGTTATAGCATACATAGGCGGGAGCGCAACGATAGTTGTAGACGATGCCTAAGTATTTCCCATGCGGCTCACCTGCGATAGTTGAGTCGCTTTTCTCATTTCTTCAACGGGGGAAGGAGTTCATTATGACTATGTATGAAGTAGAAATTGAGACAGGGGTAACAACGGGGCCACTTGTGCAAACAGACGCACTAGTGTTGCACGAAGAAGAGATCACTATCAACGCGAGGAATACACCGCAGATCGTGTTGAAACATGGGGACGCATTTCTAGTTACTGATATGCTTGGGGACTTGCCTAATGCACAGGGAGAGATAGGACTCTTCTGGCAGGGAACACGTTTCCTGCGTTCCTGTAACTTTTTGTTGGAGGGCGAACCACTTGTTCCACTTTCATGGACTATTGCAGAGAGCAGCAAGCAGTGCAGGATTGAGGCGACAAACGCGCCGTTCACTGTTGATAACGAGGTCAACATTCCACATGGAAGCATTCATGTCAGCCGCGTACTAGAACTACAAGCGGATGCTCTCGTGCAAACGCTTACAATAACCAATTTTGCCATGTCTTCTGTTCCTGTTTCGCTGAGCCTCACATTTGGGACAGACTTTTGTGATATGTTCGATGTGCGAGGTTTTACGCGTACACAGCGTGGCATTCGCAAGGTGGCGACTCTGGATACAAAGACAACGGTGCTTGGCTACTACGGTGCCGATCACGTCGAACGCGAAACCGCAATTACATTTACTCCCGCAGCGGATATAATTCTGCTTGACCGGGTTGTATGGCAGCGCACTCTGCCCAAAGGAGAGCCGGTCAAACTACAAATAAGAGTGGTGTTTGATACATCCGACAAAAAGCAGCGCGCACCACAATACTTACCTCCACTCCAACTACCCACACTCTATACCAATGACTCTGTGTTTAACCGATTTTTAGAGCGAAGCATGTATGATTTTACAATGTTGAGCACCCCAACCCCGTATGGCTATTTTCCTTACGCGGGTATTCCATGGTTCTCCTGTCCCTTTGGACGCGATGGATTGCTTGCTTGCCTGGAATTTCTACCATGGTTTCCTGAAGTTGCACGTGGTGCGTTAGCTTTTCTCGCGGCGCATCAAGGAACAAAAGTGGAGCCATTTACGGACGAGGAGCCGGGGAAGATACTGCACGAGTTCCGTACGGGCGAACTGGCAAACCTACGCGAGATTCCATATATACCCTATTATGGCAGCGTCGATGCTACGCCGTTGTTTCTGATTACGCTTGAACACTATATTCGCTGGACAAATGATATCTATCTACTCCGTCAATTATGGTCTAATGCTGTCGCTGCAGCTCAATGGCTACTTACATATGGGGATAAGGATGGTGATGGTTTTATAGAGTATCATAAAGCGTCTGATAAAGGTCTGGTAAATCAGGGGTGGAAAGATGCATGGGATGCAATTTCTCACGAGGATGGTAGGCTTGCGGCGAGTCCTATCGCGCTCTGCGAGGTGCAAGGGTATGCCTTTGCCGCCTATCGCGCAATGAGCTATCTTGCGGGTCGACTTGGCAAACAACAGGAGGCGGACTGCTGGGAGGGTCATGCCGGAGTGCTTCAGCAACGTTTCCTACACCATTTCTGGTGGGAAGAGGAGCAAACACTGTACCTTGCACTCGATAGCGCGAAGATGCCATGTGCGGTTGTAAGCTCTAATGCTGGGCACTGTTTGTGGACTGGAATTGTGCCTGCGGAGTATGCACAAGGAGTAATGGCGCGACTGATGCAGGATGATATGTACAGCGGTTGGGGCATACGTACACTATCGAGTGGGGCCGCGCGCTATAATCCAATGAGCTATCACAACGGCTCCGTCTGGCCGCATGACACAGCAGTAGTTGGAGCGAGTTTCGCGCAGCACAATGGCAAAACTGAGGCGGGTATGCTTTTGCAGTCGCTTTACAACGCGAGTCAATTCCAGCAAGACTACCGCCTGCCCGAACTCTACTGTGGCTTTGCACAACAAGCGGGTTGTGGTCCGACGCGCTATCCTCGTGCATGTTCGCCGCAGGCATGGGCCGCTGGTGCGCCCTTCCTATTGCTCAATGGCTTGCTTGGCTTACAACCGCAGGCTGAGCAGCAGCGTCTCCTGCTTGTACAGCCTACACTTCCAACGTGGCTTCATACAATGGAGATACACGGTATGAAGGTTCGTGGCGAAAACGTCCATCTCCACGTTGTACGTGATGGCGACACAACGGACGTGATCGCTGGCGACGATAATCAGGTAGACATACACGTCCTTTAAACGCCAAAAGTACACGCTGTCCCCTTTTTGCTCGTGAGCAAGAAGGGGACAGCGTGTACTTTTGGGCATCTTTTGAGACTACAAGGTTGTGGTCTTATCTGACTCATAAGAAATTTAGGCTAATTTACGTAAAATGTCGCGCTAATAGAAACAGGCTGATATACAATAGCATATAAGTTAGCCAATGGTATCGAATACTATTTGCTACACAAAAATATACTGTTTCTGCTCTTTACCAGCAGTACAGATAGAAAAAATGATGAGTAGGATAGTAGCGCTTATGAGTTTTCCCCGCTTAACCGCAGCCATGTTTGTGCTTATTCTCATTGGATGTTTTGCACTCATCGGTATAGGGAGTGTGGCCTTTGCCGGTCCAGAAATGACCCATACTATGATGGCAGATCACGACTCTGGTATGATTATGGCCATTCACCCTGATATGAGCTTTACATTGAAGACCTCAAATGGGAAAGAGGTGAGCTTCCAATGCATTGATCGTTGTAAAGCTGCCATAAGCCATATGACTCGCCACGAATCCGAAAAAGCACATACTGATGTGTACTATGTGGAAGAGGCAAACAACATTTTAATTGCGCTGGATGTGGATTAGCGTGTGCTGGATAAATTTTTGAGAATGAGGGATAGACTGTGATAGACAAGAATGATAGAAGACTCGCGGTACAAAGGCCATATTTGGAACAGGCAGATATCGTTATCGTTGGCAATGGTATTGCCGGATTAACGGCGGCACTCCAGGCGCGAAGCCTTGTACCAGATAAAAGCATTGCGATTATCACGGATCAGACTCATCCCACTATTCACACTCCTGCCCTCAAACAATTTGCGATAGGCAAGTTAGCGCGTGAACAATTGTTGGCCCATCCAGCAGGTACAGAACGTTCTGAGCGTATTCATGTCGTGACGGCACATGTAGACGAGGTTCACGCTCAAAGCAAATACGTGATGTTGAGCGATGGACGTGGCTTTGGCTATGGGTCCCTCTTGTTGGCGACGGGCAGCACACCAACGGGATTGGGGGCTGATATGCCGGGGCGTGACTTCGACGGGGTGATGACGCTGCACCGCTTACAGGACTACCTTGATCTGCGCCGCCGGCTAGCAGAGGTCAGCGAGGCCGTGGTGATTGGTAGTGGTCCTCATGCTATAGAGACGGTGATGGGATTGGCTCACTGGGGCATTCATGTAAATTGGCTTATTCGCAGCAACACCTTTATGTCGAGCATCCTCGACGCCCCCGCTTCTAAAATAGTGCTATCGCGCGTACAACGTGCAGGTGTAACGATCTCCACTGAGACAGAAGTTGTGGGCATCGTTGGCAGAATAGGTAGTGTGGTTGGTGTAGTCACGAATGCGCAGGAGATGATTCCCTGCCAGTTGGTCTTATGCTGTACGGGGACACAGCCTGTAATGACACTAGCGCAACGCTGTACGCTTCCCATGCGACAGAAGCGCGGTGTTCTGGTCGATGATCAACTACATACCAGCGTGCGTGATATTTACGCCGCAGGTGATGTTGCCGCACTCAAGAATCCTTTGACTGGTGCGTATGAGACGCGGGCGCAGTGGTACGCAGCAGTCTCACAGGGGCGAGCGGTAGGGGCGGTCATGACCGGGCATGAGGAGTTAACGCGTGAACCCTTTGGAGTACAATGGCACGCAACACAACTTGGCGATCTTTCTATGCTCACTGTTGGCAGTCCGCTTATCCTGCACAAACATGTGACGACTCTCACTGATACCAGTCAGGGTGGATATCGTCGTATGGCAATCGTCGATGACCGGCTCGTCGGCTATCTTGCACTTGGTTCAAGACAGCCAGATAGCCTAGCAATCAAGCGTATCATCGACGAGGGGCATTCGATACGTACGATCACGAAAGCATTGCTCAAAGGTACCTTTGATGCACGCAAATATCTTTCGCAGCAGCATGTGATTCATGCTCAAGGCATGCTCACAACAAAAGTATTGCCATCACTACCAGCCGCGCTTACTACAAGAAATACCGAAGCACAGCGCACTCCAACACGTATTCCGGGAGCAGAGCAGAGTCGTTCAACGCGGGTGTTGCAACCTCAATTGGAGCAAGCGTATGTGCAGACTGATCCGCTAGCTGCCGTGCATCGCGATACAGGTAATTTGCGCTCTTACTCAGCAGCTATGCCCCAGACAGACCAAGACTATATGCCCAACATTCAAAGAACACCTGACGTGGTAGAGGAAGAGCTTAGCCCATTTACTGGCCAACTACCTTCTCCATTTGAGCAAATGGTTGATTCGACGCTGGCAAGAGAAGAGCGTGTTACAACAGGCAAACTCTGGGCATATGCACCGGCAGTACCTCCGCGATCGGTACAGCCGCCAGTACAGCCGCGCACGGGTAAGTTATGGGCATACGGCACAGACGAGCAGCAGAGAAAGGGACATTAGATGTTTAAATCCGCGCTTTTGCATAAGACAGGTCCACAGGTTGCACAGGAGATTTCGGCGTGCATCGGCTGTAATGAGTGTCTAATTGCCTGTCCCGCTATTGCCGAGCCAATCACAATTGACGTACTCAATCGCGAAACACTCTCCGGACAAGTTTCTCCTGCTGTAGCACGCTTTACCCGTTCCTGCTATCAATGTGGGGCGTGTGTAGACCCATGTCCTGTAGGGCTACATCGAGATGCTATGATGATGTGGCTTAAGGTCTGTCTCTTACAGACAGGGCAGGAGTGATAGTCCATGTATATAAATTCATCAGAGCACAACGATCAAGAGGGATACGGGAGAAAGGGTGAGAGAGGCTACCCGTGGTTTTTCTCGTATTTCACACCAGCACGGGTGAAAGCCCTGCTGGTGACGCTTGTTATCCTGGGGATAAATGGAGCGGTGTATTTCTGGTATAGCCGCAATGGAAGCGATCCCTACCCTGATAGCGTGGTGGGACTGATCTTTGCAATTATAGGGACGCTGTGCTTTGCCTGCGCAGGCATTCTCTACACGCTAAAGCGCCGTTCACGTAAACGTGCGATTGGTACGCTCAATGGTGCGTTACAGTGGCATATTGCCTTTGCTATTCTCGCCCTTGCCCTACTCTTTATGCATTCGTTTGGCAACTTTAATCCACGCACTGGCACATTTGCCCTCTATGGCATGATCGCGATGGTGATCAGTGGCTTTATTGGTCGTGCGCTTGACCACTTTATGCCGCGCCTCATTACAGAGGAGGTGCAGAAAGCACTGACAGCACAGGGCGACGATCGAATCGCAACCATTTCGCGTAAACTGCAAGACATTGTTGTCTATAACAGGCAAGAGGTACAGCCGTTTCAGACACCGGACGCTTCTACACAAACTGTACGCAGTGGTAGACAGGGCACCGCAAGCGCTTTTAGTAGTGGTGCAGCCTCATGGGACCTTGCCTATATCTCATTGGAAGAGACACCCCAGGAATTGAGTCGAAACGAACAGCATTACCGCTTTGTGCCCGATAGAAAGAGCGCCCTTGTCGAACCTGGCGCGCTTATGCCGGGGGCACAGGCGCAACTTGCCGCCATTGAGGACGTACAAAAGGCATTACAGCGCGAACAATTCTTTCGCTATATTATCCGCTACTGGCGCGTTCTGCATATCTGCATCGCCCTTGCCACCCTCGGCCTCACCCTCTGGCACATCGAGTATGCTATAACGTTGTGGTTGCCGCATTAATAGGTAAGAAATCCGTGCGCAAAATCCTTGCCATCAAAGCGTCTGTGTAGGTAGAGGTAGGGACAGCTTCAGTACGTTCTCTTTAATGTCATTGATCCTGTTCCCATTCCTTGCAACAGGAGCGATGAGCAAAAGGACGTGATACATGCAGTCCCTACAAAACCGAAAGGAAACAACAGGTGATGCAGGATACTATTGATGCAGGCACAATCCCTTCCAACGACTGGTGGATGTATCATGGCAACGAGCGGCATGATGGGAATGCGGCAGGCCATAGCACCATCACCAGCACGACGGTACAAAAATTGGTCAGCCGGCACAAAATCAACCTTGATGATCCCATTATTTCGGTACCCGCAATTGTACAGGGAAAGATATATGTAGGAACGAAGAGTCCCAAAAGCGGTGGTACTTTGTACAAGGTCGATCTCCCTACTGGTGCGATCAACGGTACATTTCGTGTGCCGTTCTCAGGCGGTGGGGTGTGGGACTCTGGTATTGGTGCTACTCCAGCAGTCGTCAACGGGAGAGTCTACATCTCGACGCTGGATGGTAAGATATACTGCATTGATGCCGCGAGCATGAAACAGGTATGGGTGACGGACCTGCGACATGCCGATGTAGCACACAACCAGCCTATGAATCGGCTAACCGCTGCATGTTGGACCTCACCTCTAGTTGTGAATGGCAAAATCTATGTGGGTACGGGTCTGGGCGAGGATGACACGACGGTTTGTGGCTTCGTCTATTGTCTTGATGCAACGAATGGCAATGTGCGTTGGGTATTCTGCACCAACAAATTCGCCGGTGTAGCCGAGAACAGTCCGAACGTGCTGCCAAAATCGGCGGTAAGCGATCCCGTACCGCATGGGTATATACACGCTACTACCGATCCGCCTACAAAAGGTGCCTCGGTCTGGTCGTCATGTGCATATAGCAAAAAGCTCAATCGCATTTATGTGGGAACAGGCAATGCCGACCCTGACGGTCCTTTGCCCAGAGACCCATACTCATGTGGTGTGCTCTCGCTCGACGCCGATACTGGCGTCTTCAAAGGCTTCTTCCAGCAAGTGCAGGAAGACAGTTATCGTCCCGATGATTTTGACGCTGATGTGCCTCCTGGTCCTACGCTGTTTACACAGAATGGCGTGGAGATGTTGGCAATCGGCTGTAAAAATGGTTCGTTCTTCCTCCTCGACGCCGCAACTATGAAATGTCTGAAACGGCGTCAACTCCTACCGAAGATTGGTGGCGATGGCTTCCCGGGCGATGGCAGTAAGCCAATCTCGACGGTCGATGTGCACACGCCGGACCTAACTGAAAATCACGCCGGTGTATATAGTACTGCTGCGGTGCACATGGGGCAGGGACGCATTTTTGTTGGTCTGGGCGGCTGGCAGGACCCACAGCATACCAGCATTGATACACATACGACGCCATTTATGCGTGCGCTCGATTGGACAACGTTGCATGATGTCTGGCCCACTATCGTTGGCTCTGACGGTGTCAAGCGCTACAACATTCCGGGTCAACCGATGTACGTCAATCCACGCGAGGTTGCTCTAAGCTCTCCGGCGATCGTCAACGATGTCGTCTTTGTCACCACCAATGCCGCCGCATTCTATGCCTTCAACACGCATACGGGCCAGCTTCTCTGGCAGGCGAACGACCTCGGCACGCCACCTCGTGGCTCACAGGCAGCTGATATCGTAAACATTGGCCCAGCCGTCTATGGCGACTACGTTGTTATTGGAACAGGAGCTGGCAAGCTACACATCTACACATTTTGAGGAAATGATGAAAGATTATATCCGATAAATCGGGGTTATGGGCGGACGCGATACATCTGGTCCCGACGAAAAAA
>CAXTCR010000103.1:0-12823 GCA_964242555.1 uncultured Ktedonobacteraceae bacterium | reverse complement strand
GTCTGTCTGAGTACTCAATACGTCTTTCGCTGCGTGATCCACAAAAGAAGAGTGATTATGTTGGCGATGACGCAGTGTGGGAAGAGGCAGAGCGCACACTTCGCAACATTGCCGAAAGCAGGGGGATCAAATATGAGGTTGGCATAGGCGACGCAGCGTTCTATGGTCCAAAGCTTGATATTATGGTCCATGACGCTCTTGGTCGCGAGTGGCAGGGACCAACGATCCAGCTTGACTTTATCCAACCCGAAAACTTTCAATTAGAGTATATTGGTGAGGATGGACAGGCACATCGTCCAGTCATGATCCACAGGGCCGTCACCGGTTCAACGGAGCGCTTCATGGCCCTGCTCATCGAACACTTCGCGGGCGCCTTCCCCGTCTGGCTCTCACCCGTGCAAGCAATGATCATTCCCATCGCTGACCGTCATCAAGAGTACGCGAACAAAGTGCTGGGGATGCTCAAGGACGCTGGCATCCGGGCCGAAGTCGATGGACGAGGCGAGCGCATGAACGCCAAGATTCGTGACGCCCAGATGCAGAAGATTCCCTACATGCTCGTCGTAGGCGATAAAGAAGCCGCCGCCGATGCCGCATCAGTACGCCTGCGCACAAACGTCGACCTGAAAGCTATGCCAGTGGCGCAAATCATCGAGCGTGTCAAGGGTATTGTTAGCTCTAAAAGTTTAGAGTTATAACACAAAAATATGTACACAGCTTGCTGCTAACTCGCAAGCTGTGTACATATTTTTGTGTTAGTTATAGGTATTGGTACGCTGGTAACGTCAGGAACTCTACAAACTGGTCATCGGTGATGATCTTGTCGATTAGCTCGGCAGCCGTTTGGAAGCGACGACTCGCATACTGCTGCCCACCAATAGATGCCTTAATTTTGTCCAGTTCCTCAGCCATCAATTGACGGAAGAGCGTTGTATCGACTTTGCGCCCATCGTCAAGCACGCCCTTCGGATTGTGCAACCACTGCCAGATTTGTGAACGCGCGATCTCGGTTGTCGCTGCATCCTCCATCAGGTTGAAAATCGGCACGCAGCCGTTGCCACGCAGCCACGATTCCATATATTGGAGGCTTACGCTGATATTGTTGCGCAAACCTGCCTCAGTAATCGTCCCTTGCGGTACAGCGATCAGGTCCGCCGCTGTGACATGCACATCTTCACGCTTGCGGTCAATCTGGTTGGGTCCCTTCATCACCGCGTCGAACTCTTCCATCGCTATCGACACCAGTCCTGGATGTGCTACCCACGTGCCATCGTGTCCGTCTGTCGCCTCGCGATGCTTATCGGCACGCACTCGCGCCAGTGCCTCCTCATTCGCCTTTGGATCGTTTTTGATCGGAATTTGTGCCGCCATACCACCCATTGCGTGAATGTTGCGCTTGTGACAGGTCTGGATTAACAACAGCGAGTAGGAGCGCATAAAGGGGACCGTCATCGTCACCTGCGAACGGTCCGGCAGGATATAGTTGGGGTCATGATGGAATTTCTTAATTGCGCTAAAGATATAATCCCAGCGCCCACAGTTCAGGCCAGCCGAATGGTCACGCAACTCATACAGGATTTCGTCCATCTCGAAGGTTGCCAGAATGGTCTCGATCAGCACGGTTGCACGAATAGTGCCATTTGGGATGCCTAGTTCGCGCTGTGCCAGCACAAAGATATCGTTCCACAAACGTGCCTCAAGATGGCTCTCCATCTTCGGCAGGTAGAAATAGGGACCACTCCCCTTCGCCAGTAAGCGTTTCGCATTGTGAAAGAAATACAAACCAAAGTCGAAGATGCCACCTGAAATAGGCTTTCCATCAATCTTCACATGCTTCTCGTTCAGATGCCAACCACGTGGACGCACCAGCAGCGTAGCAATCTTGTCGTTTAGTTTGTATGCCTTGCCCTCGGGACTGGTGAATGTAATTGTGCCTTCGATAGCGTCGCGCAGGTTGATCTGGCCCTGCACCGTCGCCTCCCATGTTGGAGAATGTGAGTCCTCGAAATCCGCCATAAACATTTTCGCACCAGAGTTAAGCGCGTTGATCACCATCTTGCGCTCGACCGGCCCGGTTATCTCAACACGCCGGTCCTGCAAGTCGGCGGGGATTGGGGCAACCGTCCACGTTCCCTGACGGATATGCGCCGTCTCTGGTAAAAAATCTGGTTTCTTGCCCGCGTCAAGCTCCGCCTGCCGTTGTTCGCGCCTCGCCAGCAACTCCTCACGCCGTCCTTCAAAGGCTCGTGCCAACGTTGCCACAAAATTCATTGCCTCCGGCGTCAATATCTCTGCAAATTCAGGCGTAATCTCGCCCGATATCTCAATGCCCTGAGCATACTTCGTTGGACTTGTCATAAATACTTATCCTCTCACCATCGAAAACAATAACTCTCTAGCTACATATTATGTCATATAAAAAAGCGAGGAATACACTCCGCAAGTGCACCAAGCTTGCGGAGTGTATTCCTCGCTTTTTTAATGGAACTGCTCCTCTTCTGTAGAACCCGCTAGAGCCGTGGTTGATGATGTGCCACCAGAAATGACCTGCGCCACCTCATCAAAGTAGCCCGTACCAACTTCACGCTGGTGCTTGGTTGCCGTATACCCCTGTGCCTCCATCCCGAATTCTGCCTGTTGCAACTGTGAGTATGCGGTCATGCCATGCTGTCGATATCCGAGCGCGAGGTCGAACATGCTATAGTTCAACGCGTGGAATCCTGCGAGCGTGATAAACTGGAAGGCATACCCCATCTTCGCCAGCGCTTGCTGGAAGTGCGCGATGGTCTCCTCATCCAGCTTCTTGCGCCAGTTAAATGAGGGCGAACAGTTGTAGGCCAGCAGTTTGCCGGGGAATTGCTCGTGTACCTCGTCCGCGAAACGCTGCGCCTCTTTCAGGCTCGGCTCCGAGGTCTCGCACCAGATGAGGTCGCAATATGGCGCATAGGAGATGCCTCGTGCGATGGCAGATTCGATGCCCTGTCGCGTTCGGAAAAACCCCTCCGCGGTACGTTCGCCCGTCAAAAACCGCCCATCCACTGGATCGATATCACTGGTAATCAGATTAGCTCCGTTCGCATCGGTTCGCGCAATGATAAGCGTTGGCACATCCATGGTATCAGCCGCGAGACGTGCTGAGATAAGATGCTTGATCGCTGTTTGCGTCGGAATCAGCACCTTACCACCCATATGCCCACATTTTTTCTCTGACGAGAGCTGGTCCTCAAAATGCACGCCTGCCGCGCCAGCCTCTATCATGGCCCTCATCATCTCAAACACATTGAGCGGACCACCAAAGCCCGCTTCAGCATCCGCCACAATTGGCGCGTACCAGTATGTGTCGCCCTGACCCTCAGCAGTCTGAATCTGATCGGCACGCTGGAGTGCCTGATTGATACGCTTGACCACACTTGGCACGCTATTAGCAGGATACAAGCTCTGATCAGGATACATCTGGCCTGCAAGATTGGCATCCGCCGCAACCTGCCAGCCGCTCAAATAAATTGCCTTCAGTCCAGCTTTCACCTGCTGCACCGCCTGATTTCCGGTCAACGCCCCCAAAGCCGCCACATATGATTCCGTATGCAACAAATTCCACAAACGTTGCGCACCGAGCCGCGCAAGCGTGTACTCAATACGGATAGAACCTTGCAGCCGGCGAACATCCTCCGCAGTATAAGGTCGTTTGACTCCCTTCCAACGAGCATTCGTCTCCCACTGCGTCGTAATATCAGTAGCATGTTGACCGTTCATCATAATGTGCGTTCCTTTCCTTGCATAAAGCTGGACTGATGAATGAACCCAGAATTTCTCGCTATCGCTATGCCTAGAAGCAAGGATACCATGCCTTTATACAAGAAATCCAGGATATTTCACAAAAGGATGTGATTCTATACATAAGTTTTGGCTTATGTATAAATCCCCTCTAACGTTTCGAGCAACACGTCTATTTCAGTTGTCGTATTATAGAAGTGTGGTGATATCCGCACCACATCGCCACGAGCTGCGGTGTAAATACGACGAAGTGCAAGCGTCTCCACAATCTGCCCTACAGTCTGCTCTGATCGCTCTGGATGTGGACGGAAACAGACAAGGCCGGAGCGTTCGCCCTGTCCCTGCGGCGAGACAACGGGATAGCCAAGACGTTCCAGGCCAGCTATTGCATGTGCGGTCAGGCCGAGGATACGCGCCTCTACAGCTTTCATGCCGCCGTCAATACTCTCGAATACACCTAACGCAGAGTCTAGTCCAATGATCGCGATACCGTTTGGTGTGCCGTACTCGAAGCGAGCAGCACCCACCTTTAGCGGCTGCGTATGGTTGAAGAAATCGAAGGGCTGCTCCACGCTATACCAGCCCTGACGTGGGACACTCAACTGCTGCAAAAGCGCATCAGTTATATAAAGAATGCCGCAGATTTGTGAACCAAGCAGCCACTTATGACTGGCGGCGACCATAAAATCTATGCCCAGCGTCCGCACATCAACGTCTAGCGCGCCAAGTGCCTGCATCGCATCCATGCCACAAAGAATACCATGCTGGTGACAGTGCTCTGCTATTGCAGCGATATCGTTGCGGTAGCCCGTCGCGAATTCGACCAGACTGAGACTGACCAGCTTTGTCGATGCGTCAATAGCCGCGAAGACATCCTCAGGTAAGATACGCCCATCTCGCGCCGGGACTATACGCAGTTTGACACCTTGAGACGCTAAATTAAGCCACGGATAGACATTGGTCGGAAATTCGCCCTCGGCGCTAACAATTGTATCGCCCTCTCGCCACTGCAATCCCTGTGCGATAGAGGTAAGACCATCTCCAGTGTTCGCCGTGAGCGCGATGTGCTCGGGACGTGCACCTATAAGTGAGGCAAGACGACGATGTGCTCCACGCTCGTACTCTTCCCAACGGTCCTTATGTATAGCCCCATAATCGCACATATCATCTACATAGTCGTGCAACGACCGCGCCACTGGTCCCGCAAGTGGGCCAATCGAGGCATGATTGAAATAAATATTGTGGCGCGTCACCGGAAAAAAGAGGTGACGCAACTCTTTGACATCCGCACCAACCTCAAACTCATGCTCCCCCTCCTCAATAAGCAGAAGAGACTGCAGCATGTCGTCCAAATCAGGAAGCTGGCTATTTTGTATATCTGTCATGAAAATATTCTCTACTTTTTTTAACCAGTATAACCAGCACAGGTTCCGATTACAAGCGTCTCTTGCTATCTCCTCCTCTTATTTATCTATACCAGATGCCTCTATTATATGTAGGGATGAGTATGATAACAATGAAGATGTATAATTTTATACACCAAAAACAGTACCACACCTGTCACTGTTTGTATGAGCTAGCACGTGTTATAGCCTGTACATTAATTTCGTTTAATACCAAACTTCACGAGATAAAGAATAATTCTGGAGCGAATATATGACGCAAAGTGATGAGCAAACAGGCACTGAAGCTCATGCTCAGGTCAAAACAATCCTGGTAGTGGAAGACGATGTATATATCGGCGAGGTACTAGTACAGGCAATTTCGCAGGAGACACCATATATTGCTGTCCTCGCTCAGAATAGCAATGAGGCCCTCAATACCGTCAAAGGTGTCAAACCTAGCCTCTTTATTCTCGATTACCAACTACCACACATGAATGGCATTGAATTATACGATACATTGCACACTGATAGGGAGCTAGCCATGGTGCCAGCTCTTATGATTAGTGCACGTCTACCAATACAAGAGTTGAAAAAACGCAATATTAAGGGCATGAACAAGCCACTTGATCTTGATGAGTTTTTACAAACCATCGAACAATTGTTAGCTTGAACAGCGCACTTTTTATTTTCGACGACAATACGTCGCCTATCTACTCTCTTGTTGCGAGCGCAATGCATAATCGCCATCAAGCGCCTCTAACAAGTTTTGAAAGGCTTTGACTAACAAATGATTACGCAACCGGTAATAGACCACGTTGCCATCGCGCCTTGATGCTATCAGACCAGCTTGCGCCAATTGGCGCAGGTGCTCCGATGTGGTTGCGGGCGAAAGTCCTATAGCACGCGCAATATCCCCCGAGCGCCTCTCTGGTAGCACCGTATTATCGTTGGCATCAGGCATGGACAGTAGTTCAAGGATATAGCGACGACTGGTGTCACAGACAAGCGAGAGAAAAGCATCTACATAAGCATCTACCTCACGAGGACGACGTGGCACTTCCGTACCTGCCTGCTCTTGTTGTGAGTCAGGTGTAGACATAAATAGTACTCCTCTATAAGCACAGCTAATGTATAAGGGGTAAAATCGCCAGTTTGTGGCAAAAACTGGAAATCACTCGACCAAGGTATGATATCTTCTTCTTTCCTTAGAAGCAAGTGCAACTTCACGGCAAGTTGTTGTATGTGCTATTCGTCATTGCAATTCGCATTTTCTTCCAGCTATGTTATAATTTCGCCAACATATGTTCTATCGTCGTTTTTTTCCTTTAGGACTTCCGCAATTGGAGACGCCAGAAAGAATACGCCGACGAGAGAGCAGGTACATACCTTGGAGAGGTTGCCACAATGATCATTGGGAAGATTGTGAAATCTGATTCACATATCAACTATGTGTGCCAAATTTACGGCATGCACGAGGTACAAGAAAAACCTGGACCAGCCGATTATGCCTTTGGACGCTTCGTACGCGTAGCACTACGCCCACCCGAAGCCGACTACGACCTGTATGCCTTCACAAACGAGAATAAAGATCCCACAACCTATGCGGTTGGCGTGATTTATGATACTATTCTGCAAAATCCAGCCTTCGGCTCGCTTGGTCCACGCCTCTCAAATGAGACGCAGGTTGAACTTTTTTCACCCGACTATATCACCGAAAAAGCTATTCTTACCTACATTATGATTTTAGGCATGATCGAGCAACGCACCATACGCGGCGAGTCACCTGAATATCTTTCCGCGACCCATGGCGTGCCTCTGTTATCACTGGAACTTGATAGCGAGATCGAGACAATGACCGATGAGGATGTGCGCGCCTTTCACTTTTTTAATGATCCAACGGGTCCCAGCGATACCAGCCGACCATACCGAGAGGACGCCTACCTGCACATGGGCTACCTGCCGCATATCATCTCCCAACGCAATAGTCTACTGCCGATGGTGACGTTGCGCATCATCGACCAACTCGAACATCTTTTTCCGCAAAATCTCGCGTTACTCTCGATTGTCAAACGCAACTTCGCATGGCGGCTTAAAGTGGAGACAACGGGCTAAGGGAAGGATTTATTTTTCTGATGCAATCATCTCATACCACACAATCAGCGACGCGTCTCCCTCGTAAGCCCGTTGGCATCACCAAAGGGCCGGGCGAAACGATTCACGAGTATACCTTTGTCTCTCGTGACGATGAGCAGCAATTGAAAAACGGCGAGTACGTGTACTATGAACTGCCTGACCCGGAACAAACGAGACTGAACGGTCACACTCCTCTACGCCGCGTGCTTGGACGCATCCTTAAACGCGTGCCCCTGCAACTGTATCCTGATACCTTTCTTGGCGAGCCGGAGATCGCTCCCAACCAAGTTGCGGCAATGGTAGGTTACAACTCCCACACAAATGAATTATTTGAACTGCACGTCGCCATCATGGGCTACTACGACCCCACGACCGGCTCGTTCATCAATCCATGGATTCCTCCGCAATCGGGGAAACAAATATTTCTCGCCGACAACCTTATGCTGGCCGAAGTCCTCAGTCGCAAACAGGACAAGCAGGCTGGTTCCGCGACGATTGGCTCCCTGCTGACACGTCCAGTTGGCTCAGTCCCGATTGTGCTCTCGGTCAAGGATGTCGTGAGCACACACCTTGCGATTATCGCCAGTACGGGCGCAGGCAAAAGTTATCTCGCCAGCGTTGTGATCGAGGAATTGATGCAGCCACACAACAAGGCTTGCGTCTTGATCGTCGATCCACACGGCGAATACGGCACGCTGGACCGCATCATGAACTCGCCCCATTTCCAGGAGCAAGCCGAAGGACGCATGGGCGGCTATCAGGCGCAGGTGCGCGTGTACAAGCCTGAAGAGGTCAAGGTCCGCATTTCGTCGCTCAATATGGGCGATATGCGCCACTTGCTCACTGAGATGACCGAGAAACAGCAGTACCTGCTCACACGTGCCATGCGCCACGTCAAAGAGCGCAAAAAAGGGACGCCGTGGGGCGTTGCTGATCTCAAGCAATCCATTAAAGCCGTCGCAAAGCAAAAGGACGGCGAGGATGATGAAGGCGGAGCCGACGACTCGAGCACCGTTCACGCGCTCAACTGGCGCGTCGAGCAGCGCTTCGAGAATAGCTTTACCTTCGATGACATCCAGCATCTCGACCTGCCTGAAATCTTCAAGCCTGGCCAATGCACGGTGCTCCAACTTAACGACGTGGACGAACGCGATCAGCAGGTGATCGTCGCAACCTTGCTGCGACGCCTGAATACCGCACGCATGGATACGGAACGTGGCAAGGTGCATGCGGGCGAAATGTACTTGCCCTATCCCGTCTTCGTCCTGCTTGAAGAAGCCCATCACTTCGCGCCAAGTGGAACAGAGGTTGTCTCGACCTCTATCCTCAAGCAGGTACTCGCCGAGGGTCGCAAGTTTGGCATCGGCGTCGGCCTGATCAGCCAGCGCCCTGGCAAACTTGACGCCGACGTGCTGAGCCAGTGCCAGACGCAGTGTATCATGCGTATCGTCAACGAGATCGACCAGAAGAGCGTCGCATCCGCCATCGAAGGCGTCGGACGCGACCTACTCAACAACCTGCCTGCCCTCTCAAAGGGTCAGGTGATCGTCGCGGGCGCTGGCGTCAACACTCCCGTTATCTGCCGCGTGCGCGCACGTCACACACCACACGGCGGCGAGAGCAAGGACGCTCCGGACATGTGGCGCACGTACTTCAGCGCCGAAAACCAGGAGAGCAAGAAGCGCAACGAAGCTCCCCTCAACGGCAATAAACCATTTAATTTAATGAGGTAGGTATATCCATGCATACGGTTCGCGCGCGAACCGTATGCATGGATATACCTGTAATATAAGGATTAGCATATGTCAGGTCGAGCATTACTCTACTCATCAATCGCTATCGCGCCGCTAGCATGGATCACTGTTGCACTCTTCACACGTTTCGTGCCACCGTCGGGCATCGGCGCCTTCGCGCTGCTCTTCGTATTGTTATGTGTCGCGCTGACAACCACGCTTACCCCTATCGCCTACGGTATCGGGCTGCGCCTCATCACATCGAATATCTATCGCGCAACCGTCAGTCATGCGCTACGTCAGGCACTCCTCCTATCGCTTGCCGTTATCCTCAATCTTATCCTGCTCTCGCTTCACAGTTGGAATATCTTCACTGGTCTCATCATCCTCGCCGCCGCGATTGTCGTCGAAATCCTTTTCCTTGCACGCAAGTAATGGTTACATGAAAACAAACATTCTCATCGTTCGTCCTGGTGCCATTGGTGATGCACTCCTGACCTTTCCACTCCTACGCGCAATCAAGACGCGGAACGTGCACGCGCATATCACCTTTGTCAGCAATCCCGCTGTCCTCCCTCTTGCTACGGACTTCGCGCTTGCAGACGCTGTATTCAATTACGAAGCGATCGAGTGGAGCGAACTCTTTTCTCAAGCGGGTATCCGCTCACTATTCCTGCGCGAAATGCTCCAACGTACTGGATGCGCCATATGCTGGTTGCGAGACACGGATAGCATCGTTCGAAGCAATCTACACGCACTCGGCATTCCAGACATAATCATTGCCCCCGGTCGTCCCACACCAGAGGACCAAACACACATTGTGACCTATCTAGCCAATACCTTAGGCATGACGCTCAGCACACACGAGCGTTCGCAACCATTCTCCACTGGTCCCAACGTCAATACTCAAGGTGTCGCAATTCATCCCGGCAGTGGCGGAGCATCCAAATGCTGGCCCGTTGAGCACTTCGCGGAAGTCATTCTAGCATTGTGGCAAAGGGACATCCCTGTCAGCCTGCTCGCCGGTCCCGCCGACACCGAACGCCTCACGACAATCCTACAATCTACCGGTACTCCATCTTTGCCATCACTCCTCGAAATCCTTAGCAATAAGCCTCTCATTGAAGTCGCCACACACCTACAACAATGCAAAGCCTACCTCGGCAATGACTCAGGCATCACCCACCTCTCCGCTATGCTCGGTATCCCAACCCTCGCCCTATTTGGACCATCCAATCCTGTAGTATGGAGGCCTATTGGCCTGTATGTATCGGTTCTGCATGAACAGAATATAGGAAATTTGCCGGCAAAGACCGTCCTCGACACAATAACAGCAATGATTGACAACGCAACATAGGGGTCTAATTCTATTACACCCTGTTGACTACACCCTGTTGGCTACACCCTGTTGGCACACCACCCTCTTCGCCGACCACACAAATCGTCCTGCATTCCTTTCACGACCACAAATTGCTGACGAAACGACCATATACAGGTCTGATTCATCGCACCCTGTCCATAACGCACTGGTACGGACCCGACTTCTTCACACCCTCGTCCTCCATTGACCACCTCACAAAACATCCCCTATTGCGGCATACACTTCCATGCTCTATACTATACTCACAAATTGCTACGCTCCATAACGGCAAGGACTCTCAATGCTGCAAAACGACGAGATACGCAAGATTCAGGAGGCAACGCGTGCCGTCCGCAATAACATTGGCAAGGTAATTATCGGCAAGGAACAGACAATTGACCTGCTGATGGTTGCCCTGCTGTGTGAAGGCCATGTGCTCTTTGAAGATGTCCCGGGCATTGGCAAGACAACCTTAGCCAAGTCGCTCGCAAAGTCGCTAGGATGTTCCTTTCAACGCATTCAATTCACACCTGATCTACTGCCCTCCGATATCACCGGCATCACCTTCTATAATCAGAAAAGCGGCGAGTTCGAGTTTCGTCCCGGTCCCCTGCTTGCCCAGATTGTGCTCGCTGATGAAATCAATCGCGCCACACCCCGTACCCAATCGGCCTTGCTAGAAGCAATGGAAGAGCGACAGATCAGCATCGAGCGCGAGACGCTGCTCCTGCCTCGCCCTTTCATGGTTATCGCAACCCAGAATCCCGTTGAGCTAGAAGGTACGTTTCCGCTGCCGGAAGCTCAGCTTGATCGCTTCTTCATGCGCCTTCGACTGGACTACCCAAGCCACGCCGAAGAACGCTTGATACTCCAGCGTTTCAAGGAACAGCAGCCACTGGGTACACTTCAACCCGTACTTGAGGCTACAGCGCTGCAGAGCCTACAAAAAAGCGTTCACAGCATCAATATCGAACCGGGTGTAGAAAACTACGTTGTCGAGCTTGTGCGCGCTACCCGCAGTCACAGTGCCGTGGAGTTGGGTGTTAGTCCACGTGGCACCCTCGCGCTCTATCGCGCGACTCAAGCATACGCGGCAATACATGGTCGCGCCTATGCCATTCCCGACGATGTAAAATCCCTTGCACGTGCCATGCTTGCACACCGCATGCTTGCCACAAGTCAATCGCAGATGCACGGCGATGTCATGGAACACATCGTTGACGACGTGCTGCGTACCGTAGCGGTGCCAGTCGAATCATGAATGCAAACTCCACCCCTCCACCCGAAGAGACAAAAAAAGGCTTGAATACCCTTTCACACCTCGAAAATAAATATACTGTGCTACAAGACCGTCAGGGTCTCGAAGACCGCTCCCTGAGCAGGCGCTGGTACTACCTTGGCGCCATCTTGCTCGTTCTAGGTATTCTCTTTCGCCAACCACTTTTCGTCGTTGTGGGCGTCCTGCTCACACTTGTGCTGGCCGCAATCGACCTCTGGGCGCATTATTGCTTACGTAACATTTCATATGAGCGTAGATTGAGTGCGCAGCGCGTACTGTTCGGTGAAGAAATTACGCTCTCACTTATCATCGAAAACACAAAGCTTCTCCCGCTTCCATGGCTCGAATTGGAGGACATTGTCCCCGCGGCACTGGACATTCAGGACCAGAAGCTGCGCTCAAACAGTATTAGCAACATTCTTACGTTGGATTGCCTCTTCAGCTTGCGCTGGTACGACCGCGTGACTCGCCGCTATATGCTGCGCTGTAACACACGTGGCATCCATACCTTTGGGCCAACGCGTGTAAGTAGTGGCGACCTCTTCGGCTTTGTACATCGCGAGGCGGAGCTTGCGAGCTATCAGTATCTGCTCGTCTATCCCCTTATCGTACCCATCACCAATTTCGGCTTGCCTGCTCGCCATCCCTTTGGTGAACAGCGCACTCCCCGTCGCCTACTCGAAGACCCCGCTCGCGTCGTGGGAGTGCGCGACTATGCGTATGGTGATAGCCTGCGCCGCGTCAACTGGAAGGCGACGGCCCGCACACAACACTTACAGAGCAAGGTATATGAGGCAAGCACAACATACACGCTTGTCCTATTTCTTAATACCTCCGCTCGCCGCGAGACCTACTACGACGTGCGGCCCGAACTACAAGAACTTTCAATCTGTGCCGCCGCCTCACTGACCGAGTGGGCCACGAGCCAACGCTATGCCGTCGGTCTCTATGCCAACGGCAGTATGCACATGCCCGATGAACCCCATAACCTTCTCAATGCTGTAGATGAGCGGGATGAAGCAGGAGCCGATCAGAGCTTACGCCTTGAAGCAGCGTTAGCCAGTATGCGTAAAAAACGTCGTATCGCCGTCCCTCCCACCAGCAATGAGACTCAACACCAGCGTATCCTGGAGGTGTTGGCACGCGTTGGACCATTCTT
>CAXTCR010000102.1:0-12970 GCA_964242555.1 uncultured Ktedonobacteraceae bacterium | reverse complement strand
CAAAAGTGCGGAAACGCTTGACTTTTGTCCGCTGATACGCTAATATGCACATACAATTCAATAAGCCAACATGGCGGAATCGGTATACGCGTCTGTCTCAAAAACAGATTCTGAAAGGATTGAGGGTTCGAGTCCCTCTGTTGGCAGTTATATCAATAATTAAACGTCTCAAGGAATGCGACAAGCTACTTGAGACGTTTTTACTTTGTGGAATAAACTATTGTATGATTAAGGTACTCAATCACTGTAAGTATAAGGAACAGAATATTATTGAGCTAGGTCAAACACTCTTTATGAACAAATGAGAAGAACAGTGATAGTAGCAACTATCATAGCCTTTATATTACCTTTACCGCTTATTGCATGGTTTACTCTCTACATGCGAGGTAAAAGATTTGCGCTACAAGACCAACTCAGGAAAGCAGATGCAATCGTCGTTTTAGCAGGAACAAGAGGGAATATAGAGTACCTAAACGGGAGAATCTGTACTGCTGTACAACTCTACAAACAAGGTTGGGCACCGTATATCATCTGTGGTGATAAATTTCCAGTCAAAGTAACCGAGGATGCAACACTTATACCAATTCAAGAACTGCAATTCGCCGCCGTGAATGGTCGAAGCCAAGAGAAAGACGTTCCGAAAGCAGCAAAGACGTGGGATACAGACTTGGGAGCAAACTATATGTGTGAACAAGCTATACAGATGGGTGTGCCAACATCAGCTATCTTAGTAAAAGATGAGTCACTACACACAAGAGAAAATGCCGAGCAAGTACTCAATATCTTACAGCAACATAATATGCATAGCATCATTCTTGTTACATCTCCATTTCATCAGCTACGTACATCCCTCATTTTTGGGAAAGTCCTTCAACCACATAACATTGAAATCATCAATCACTATGCGGATAGTGATGAATGGAATCCAAACACTTGGTTCTTGTCAGAAAAACACCGTAAGCTTGTTGACAGCGAGATAGAGCGCATCAAAATATACAGGCAAAAGGGAGATATTCTCTGAAAATCACAGAAGTACTTAACGTTCCTATTCACATGAAAGGAGATTAGCAATGGCAATGACATTAGAGATGCTTCAAACAGAGCTTGAAACGTATCCTGAAAGATATGCAAAAGCTTTAGAACGTCAAGCAAGAGCAAATAGTATGCTTGAACAAATAAATGAAGAACTAAAAAATGCGATGTTTGAACAAGACGAAGACGAAGACGTTGTTGAGTCACCTCTTAGTGTGAAGCTAGAAAAAGAACGATTGCGATTTGAACAAAAACGCGCAAAAATCGAGATTGAATACCGCCGCAATCCACAAGGAGACAAACTTACTGAAGCAACAGTTTCAGCCTTCATTAAGGCAAACGACGAACTAGGCGTTCTCAAGGAAAATTTGATAGACATGGAGTATCAAGTAAGAGAAGAACGTAAAGCGTTACGTTATCGCTTTAGACCAGGCCCAAAGCTATCGAAACCTGCTAGTAATGTTGCTGATAAAGTAGAGGCTGCAAAAAACGAAAAAACGTCAGCAGATATTGAGGTCGCGCTGCTTGAAGCACAGCTCGAAACATACCGAATGCTAACAGGTATTCTACTTACCACAAAAGAGCTACAAGATAACGCTCGATAAATCTCCAGGTAGCAAAGTGTTGAATAACACTTTGCTATACTCAAACCATACTCTTGTCTTTACTTTTTTGATTGACGAGTTCCTCCCTTATCCTACCAACATCATACCGTGTCCATAACATCATGCCTAGAACAACAGCACACAATGCGCTAAGAGCATATCGGTTTATACGAACCATAGCCGCAAATTTCACTGTCGTATCATCAATCATTTTTGAAGTCTTCTCACCAGCAGGTACGACCCCGTTAACTGGTGAACGTGCTCAAGCGAACTTGCGGGGTCGTCCTCGTGGTTGCTTGGGCAACGTTGGATCAGTTAATGGGTCCTTGCGAGGTCGCCCTCGCGGGCGTTTTGGAAGCATCCCCTCGGTTTCCACGCCTTTTCGAGACCGCCAAGGCCGCTTGGGTTTGACCCAAGGTGTAGGAGCCGTCTTGTACGTCAGCACCTCTTGGATGCTCCAAAGATGATCGGTCAGTCCTGCTGCCATTGCACGTGTGTATGCATATCCCACATGCTGTGGTTTGCAGAGTTCGTGATGGGCACAACAGAAATTGTAGGTACCTCCAATCAGGTACATCCCTGTTTCCAACGCCTCTAGCCGCCGTGCCGCATGACGGCATGTGCGCGTCAGCGAGGCCAGCCGCTCTCGCACCGTTCCATTCACCCGTTCAATAAATGCCGTATTGAGCGTACTTCCTCCTTGTGACTTCTTTAAGAGGGAGTCGGCTTGTTCATGCGTTCCTCAGGTCATTTTTCTCGTGACTTCCACAACCCGTTTCTTCTCGGCTCGTTTGATGACCGTTGCAATACACAACTCGGACCACATGTGGAAACAACACCTTCCCCTTCCTGCGGTCTCTTTGACTTTGTTGCGAAACGCTCGGCAAATACGGATTGCGGATACGCCGCCCATCCATCGGTGCAGCTTAACAGAGCACAGGTCGCACGGGAACAGGCTCGCACCTGCGCCATCATCCGGTCAGCAAGAGGAGTATCACGTGTTCGACTCACTACGCCTCCCAACCACAGTCGTGTCGAAACCATCATCGACAGTCCCATCCAGGCAATCATCGAGCGTCCTTTCACCCGAATCTCATCAGCTTGCACATGCAGCAAGTCCAAGTTTCCTTGTTGGACCAGCGCATGATGGACCTTCTGACAATGCGTACCTGCACGGTCTCGCCATCGGGCAACGGTACGTTCGTCCAACTCATACGCATGAACAATCGCTTGCACTGGACAGCCATACGCCAATAACGAGACCACAACGACAATCAACTCCGTTGGCTTGCGAAGTCCTTCCAGCATGGTTCCTCGTCGTGCGCTAAAAGTGCATTTGCAGAACCAACAGCGATAGCGTTGGCGGATGTGGTCATGAATGCGAATGTTGCCCTCTCCCACTTTGCCTCTTGCAAAACACCGCTCATTGGGGCAAAATTACTCCGACGGGTTCATTGGCTCTGTCTGTTGTGTTTTCATAGTAACAGCATCGCCAATGACTCACGATTTTTCAAGCTCTCCTGACTTTTTCACCACTTAAGGGAGTCCTACCACTTAACTTCTCAAAATCATAAAATAAAGCGTCATTTTTACGAACCATCAATCACCACAACACCAGAAAGAGAACCACATGAACACTCCTGACATCACATCTGTCCGTTACATCTACGACGAGATGGCTAGCGATTACGCGAATCACGCTGCTAAGAGCTTCTACAATGCCTATTATGATCGACCTGCTGTGCTGAGTTTGCTGCCACCTGTAGAGGGCAAACGGGTGCTGGACATTAGATGTGGACCAGGACTGTACGCCCAATGGCTTGTTAAGCATGGAGCGGAGGTTGTTGGCTTCGATATCAGTGCTGAGATGGTTACACTAGCACGCCAGCGCGTTGGCGAACACTCAGAGTTTTATCAGCATGACATCTCGCAACCACTTACCTTTGCTGAGAACGCATCTTTTGATATCGCGGTTGCGCCCTTGATGATTCATTATGTGACTGACCGTGTGACCGCACTACGCGAGGTGATACGAGTCTTGAAAGCTGATGGCAGCTTGGTTTTGTCCACACAGCATCCCTTTACCGATTGGAAACGGCATGGTGGTTCGTACTTTGCAACCGAACTTGTTCAAGATACATGGGGCAGATCATTTCGAGACTTCCATATGCCCTTCTGGAGAGTTTCTCTGACGACGCTTTGCGATGAATTTAGTCAGGCAGGTTTCTTTATTGATCGATTGCTCGAACCACAACCTGTTCCCGAAGGGGAGCAAATCGATCCTAAGGACTATGCAAAGTTGATGAATGAGCCAGGATTTATCGCTTTTCGCCTGTGTAAACGTGCAAGTGTTTAGGGACAAGAACGAAAGAGACACATCGAAAAAGCTTCATTGTGTCTCTCTCTGTATTCATTTCTTCTTTAAAATCAAGTATCCAAGGCCAGCGTCCATCACGTTGTTGAAACTGGCTCTGCCTCCGCTATTTGACTACTACGGTACCTTTTCAGGAGTAGAGCACAGGCGTAGAATACTATGACAGGAATGAGGAGCAGACGGTAGCCGATGAGCATGCTGAAGTACTCCATTGCGCCTCCAACCATGATGCCGAGCAAATTGGAGGCGAAGGCTATATCCGCAGCCTCACTATCCCGAAAAGAGTTCGCGAAGATGATGTTTGCAAGAAATACTGGCGCGAAGGCTAGAATGCTTGCAAGCAGATAGCGAGCAACAGGATTGTTCAACAGCAGTAGTTCGGGCGGCAAAAGAAGATTGAGGACCAGGATGCCAAAGAGGAGCAGGTAAAACGGCGTGATACTCCTAATCTTGATCCGACTATTCACCAGGATAGCCAGTAGGACGCTACTCAAGATGGCGAAGAAGACCAACGAATTGACTAGCCACGTACTGCCAAACAGCAGCGCGAAGGTCGTCAGGCTCTTCACCTCTAAAAGCATAAATGCCACGCCCAGGAAGAACATGTGCCAGTCGAAGCGGCGTAGCACTCTGCGAGGCGCAAGAGCGCCAGTCCCCAATAGCGCAAAGAGAAATACTACACCGAGACCTGCGATGTAGATCGCCGGGAAGCTGCGCTCACGCAGATAGAGGAACGGCCAATCATCGGTTGCTGGCGTGCTTCCATTGAGCGGGTAGAAACCCTCACCGATGACATGTAATCCTGGAGTGTTATTTGGTCCTTCGGTATAAGGACCAAACTTACCCGCTGGCAATGTTTTCAGCCGTGGCCCATTCATGATAACTGCAGCTCGTCCCCAGCCACCGTATGTCGAGACGAGGGGTTCTTGATTAAAGGCTCGACCCGCCATACCTGCTAGCTTGTCCACTAGCCACCCTTCACGATAGTAGTTGTAGAGTACTACGAGTCCATTATTGGTCAAGCGACTCCGCGCCGCCTCAATCGATTCCTGCGTTAACAAAAAGCTTTCGAGGCGCAGACTTGTATTGCTCGAAGTCAGTGTGAGCGAGTCAGGCAGAGCAAAGATGATCAGGTCATATTTTTCGGTAGTATTTTGTAGATATGAACGACCATCGTTGATGACAACTTTTACTCTGGAATTCTTGTATGGCTGATCCGGGTTAAAACGTGCACCCAGCTTTTGAATGGTTGGATCAATCTCCACCGCTGTAACAGACTGAACACCCTGCGCCAATGCTGTTGCAGTATCAGAGCCACTACCCGCACCAAGAATTAGCGCGTGTTTGAAGGTCTTTCCCGGGAAGATACCATATACGCGGCGATAGAACGGCTCCTTGTACTGCCACGGCACCATCATTTGATGACCACCAGCATTGTTTACATCCACAATATAGCCACTTGGCGCGATAGGCGGACCAACAGGATGTAGCAAAATTTTATAGTACGGCGACCAATAGGCACCGACCTGCATCTGACCCGCTATAAGAAGCGCAATCACTAACAAGGCCCCAACCAGTATAACCAACTGTCGACTACTTAGTAAGAGAAGCGGCAGTGCAAGAATAAGGAACCAGATAACCGGCGGCAGGGCAAAGTAGGACATAGCAGAAAAGCAAGCGATGCCTGTCAAGCTACCAATAATGTCAAAGGTGTAGGCAGTTAACGGCGGCACCTGCGTGAGCAATTGACCAAAGATACGCCCTAATGGAATGAAGCAGATCGTCACCATTCCAAAGATAATTGGCAAGACAATAAAATTTTCCGCCTGCGCACTTTGCGATTCGCCTGCCCCATAATACAGCACTTCAGTCGAGTTGATACGCAGGTCAAACCGATTCAACGAAACCACAATCACCAGGAGCAGCAACAAGAGCGGGAAGGGTGGAAACCAAAAACGCTGCCGTCGTGCCGCCAACACACCTAGCCCAGTACCAAGAAAAGAGGCCAATAAGATGAAGTTATTGAAATAGCTCAAGTAGCGAACGTACGATGGAATCCAGCGGATGCAAAGCAACTCGAAGAAAAGCATTGTAAAGGAGATCAAGAAGATACGGACCCGAGGATTAACAATGAAAGAATGTTTTGCCGTATCAGTAAATAAGAATGACAAAGGCCAAGTACGGCTAAACGACGTTGTAGCAATTGATTGACGCATTAAGCCTCCTCAAGCAAAAACTGTTTCCACCAAGCGTTATGTGTAAGCCGATTTTGTGGGACTTGGTGCTAGTAGAGTAAATAAACGCGCTACGCAACAATGCAGTTCTATCTATCTTTACTCCTTGTTTGCATCTTTCTCACTATATTCAATGCCAATTTTATTGTCAACCAAATAAGCGCAACAATGAATAAATCATCCCCCAAACGCAAACTTTTCTAACCCCAGAATATCCGTCTTCAGTCGAAACAAATCGCCAGACAGCGAGTACTCTCTTCGTTGTTCGTCACTCAGACCCTTGCTTGCGGAAGTGATGTATAACTCATTCAACTCTTTACCGCCGAAGACGCAGCTTGAGGGTTGTAACACGGGCATGTTGATGACGCGCTCGACGTTTCCATCTGGATCGTAGCGTACCACTTTTGCACCTCCCCAACGGACGCTCCAAATGTATCCCTCGCTATCAACTGTCAAACCATCGGGTACGCCTTGCTCATCCGATGTATCGACGAATGTCCGGCGCGAGTCGATTGTACCCTGTTCGGCATCAAAATCGTACACGTAGATAACATGTCTGGTGCTGTCTGTAACGTACATTCGCGTGTTGTCAGGACTCCAACCCATGCCATTCGGGATGATAAAGCCTGTATCCATAACATGCACAGAGTGGTCAGGGTCGAGCCGATAGAGCACACCTTCTGGCTTTTGCTTTTCCTCTTCCTCGCTCATGGTAGCTGCCCAAAAACGTCCCTTGCAATCAACGGCACCATCGTTAAAGCGCTTGTGAGCTTGTCCAGCTTCTGGATTCGCTATAATATCTAGCACTTGCGAATGTGTATCCCACAGCGCGAAGCCGTTTTTTGTCGCAAGCACCAATCCTCCCTTTTGCCTGAATGCCAATACGCCCACAGCGACACCCACATCGAAGACCCGATGCGCCCCTGTCTCTGGTCCTAAGCAGTGAATGGTATGCCCCTGTATATCCACCCAATAAAGGGCCTGCTCCTGCACATTCCAGACAGGACCCTCCCCCACGATGTTTTGCACAGCCAGAATATGTTCTACTATTGACATAAGCATAGCTCCATTTGGCTAAGAAACTGCTTCTACGACTACTCGTATGATACGATATCTCTGATCGAAGAAGTTATCACCACAGCGTTTTTTTCGTAGGGACCCTGTTTACAGCGTCCAAATTCGATTTATCGAATATACCCTTCACCAAGGATGTATATATAGCAAGCGTATAACCAATTGATTAGTCCATCTTCAGACGCTGTAAACATGGGTCCCTACAACCACTCCTACTATAGTCAAAGTGAAATATCATGAGTAAGCATCTATCTAAAAAGTATTTCATACCTCTCATCCTCTTGCTGCTTATAACAAGCGCATGTATGGAAACACGTACGGCACGTGAAAATCCAAAGCCTGTTACAGTTTCGACGCTTACCCAGTATGTTAATCCCTTTATTGGAACAGCGCAGGGTGGTTCACACTTTGGCTTTACGGGCAATAGTGGTGATACATTTCCGGGTGCGACATTTTCTATGGGGATGGTACAGTGGAGTCCTGATACCCCGTCTAACCTGCCGGGCGGTTACTATTATCCCGATACAACGATCAAGGGCTTCAGTCTAACGCATTTCAGTGGGCGTGGTTGCCATGTCTATCAGGATATTCCCTTTATGCCCTACGTAGGCGCCGTACTCACATCGCCAGCCGCACAACCAGCTCTATACTATTCGCATTTCTCGCATGAACACGAACAGGCGCATCCTGGCTACTACAGCGTTCATCTTGATACGCCTAATGTGGACGTAGAGCTAACCGTAGGCCCTCACAGTGGCTCCGGACAATTCACGTATCCCTCTTCAACGAACTCGACGATGCTGATAAATGCGGGTGGCAGCATCAATGGCAATACGGCTTCGAGCGTAAATATTGATAGCAACAAGCGCGAGATCACAGGCTCCGCAACGAGCACGGTCGGGTGCGGCAGCAGCAAATATACGCTCTATTTTGACGCACAATTTGATCGTGCCTTCAGCACCTTCGGTACATGGAATGAGGCCAATGTTGCTCACGGCTCGACCACAAATAGCAGTCCCCATTCCGGTGCCTTTATCACCTTTGATTCAACGCAGCAAAGGGTCGTTCACGTAAAGGTTGGCATCTCGTTTGTCAGCCTTGCAAACGCGAGACTTAACAACATCGGCGAGAATGGGAACAAAGAGTTCGCGACACAACGCATAGCGGCGGATACGGCATGGAATACTCGTTTGAAAAGCATCGAGGTACAGGGTGGAACTGAGGACGAGAGGCGCGTTTTTTACACTGCGCTGTACCACACATTCCTGCATCCAAATATCTTCAACGATGTCAACGGGCAGTATTTGGATTTTGACGGAAAAATTCATACGGTCGCACAGGGACATGCGCAGTACGAGAATATCGCGGGATGGGACCAGTATCGTTCGCTGATTCAATTGCGCGCACTATTAGCACCAGCTGAAACAAGCGATATCGCCCAGTCGCTGGTGAGGGATGCAGAACAGGGTGATGGACACCTGCCGCGCTGGGAACAGGTCAACGTCGATTCGCACGGCATGAACGGCGACGATGGTTCAATGCTCATCGCTCAGGTATATGCCTTTGGAGCAAGAGACTTTGATACACGTGGCGCACTTGCAGCGATGATAACAGGTCAAGCAAAAATCCGCGAAGGGCTTGCCGATTACCTAAAGCTTGGCTATGTGCCGCTAGAGGCATCAAAAAATGGCACCGCCATCACCGAAGAATATAGCAGCGATGATTTCGCTATCTCGCGCTTCGCACAAGCTGTAGGGGACTCAAAGGATGCAGCACTCTATCTTCAGCGTTCGGACAACTGGCAGCATATTTTCAATACGACAAGCGCATACATGCAGCCACGCAATCGTAGTGGTTCATGGTCTCCAGGCTTTGCCCCCACGAGTGGGAATGGCTTTACAGAGGGAGACGCCGCGCAGTATAGTTGGTTCGTCCCATACAATCTGCGTACCCTGTTTGACAAAATGGGCGGCAATACGCGAGTTAGTGGGCGTCTCGATAATTTCTTCGCCGGGCTTAACGAAGGACCAGATAGTCAATATGCATTTATGGGCAACGAACCGTGCTTCGAAGTGCCGTGGGAATATGATTTTGCAGGGCGACCAGCGCAAACACAACACGTCGTTCGTGCTATCCAAACAAAGCTATTTGGTGCAACACCAGCCGGTTTGCCGGGCAATGACGATGGCGGCTCAATGTCTGCATGGTATGTTTTCTCAGCACTTGGCCTCTATCCCGAAATTCCAGGTGTCGGCGGCTTTGTGCTTGGTAGCCCACTCTTTTCCTCTATCAAAGTGCATCTAGCAGGCGGCCACATACTCTCAATTAGCGCACCCACCGCCTCCGACACATCACCCTATGTGCAAAATCTTTTTATCAATAGTCAAGCAACAACCAAACTATGGCTTACTTGGGACAACCTTAAACAAGGTACAACACTTGTATATACGCTTGGAAATAATCCCACAACATGGGGTAGCGGACCAACAGATGCTCCACCCTCTTATCCAGTTTGACGCTCATCAATAATCTTGGGCAACAGAATACTACCCTACCGAATCATGCAAAAGGTTGTGGTGGCAATACGTTTTATATGCAATTTGCACAAATCAGCACACAGGCATTTATGCAACATATCCAAAAGCACCTTTACAAATCGCATTTTCCCTGTTATCATTAAAGAGCAGAACAACGTGTTCGGCATAAATTGGAGTGTATCAATGGATGTACATCCCGCAAAGGAGCAGGACGTATGGAGATGAGATCTTACTCTCGCGACATGAATACTGATACCGACAGAACACATATTGGACCGTATAACGCATGGCTAGAGAATGGCTCGCTCCATATCTATGGTCATTCAGTAGGTCAAGGCACAGGTTCAAATTTGAGCATGACTCCGCAAGAGACGCTCCGTTTCTTCGAGTGGCTCGCCACCAATCACGAAATTCTCTCCCGTATGGCGCGTACTATGTAGTATCCTGCTGTTGACACAAGCATACAACAAACGGAGAGTCGAGCAGTGTAATTAACAAACTGCTCGACTCTCCGTTTGTCTCAACCAGACCCACCCGACTCCCACAACTAACAGGCTCAAGAGTGCACAGAGAAGCATTGCCAGAGGAGCACCGTAAAGGCTCGATAGCCAGCCTGCAAGTAGATATCCTGGGGGCACACTACCAGTAAAGAACAGGATTGTCACACTCATCACGCGTCCTCTTAACGCGTCTGGGACGACAGTTTGAATAGTAGTCGTTGCTAACGCGGCAAATGCAACCTCTAAAAAGCCAACCATTGCGATAAGGATCAACGATAGAGGATAGAGGCGCGAGAGGGTAAAAAATATTTCTATCACCCCAAAGATCGATGCACTGACAAGTACCCGCGAGACCGTCGGCTTCTGCTTGCTCCATGCCAGCCACATCGAAGCAAGTAACGAGCCAGCAGAAATTGAACCTGCAAGTATACCGTACCCCTTTGCGCCAACTGAAAGCACCTCTGTAGCAAATAGCGGCAAAAAGACATCAAAATTCGAGCCAAAGAGCAAGACGAAGCCGCCTATGACGATTGCCAGCAACACTACAGGCGTTCTTTGCACATATGCTAGACCCTCCCGCAAGCCTTGCCATGTGTTCTGAGTCACATTTGTGTTTTTAGTCGCATCAATCCGAACAAACAACGCCTTTCCATCCATGAGTAGTAGGGCAATAAGTACGGCGAGGAAGCTCAACGTGTTGAGTAGAAAGAGTGAAGTAACGCCGCTTGCAGCGATGATAAAGCCACCAATAGCAGGTCCCAGCATACGTGCTAAGTGTGTGAGTGATGAGGTCAGGCCAATTGCATTAGATACGTTCTCGCGCCCAACCATCTCAACCACAAAAGCCTGAGTTGTGGGCATGGTCAAGCTATTTGTCAGTCCCAGTACTAGTGCCAGGATATAAATATGCCAGAGCTGTACTGTACCCGTCAAAACGAGCAACCAGAGGGCTAGAGACTGGAGCATTGCCACCGTTTGGGTTACGAGCAAAATGCGTCGTTTGGGCCAACGATCGGCGAATACTCCTGTGAAGAGCGAGAAGAGCAGCACCGGCAGGTATTGTAGCGCGCCTACCAGACCAAGCAATACTGGATTATGTGTCAATTGCAACACTAACCACACCTGCCCAATACCTTGCATCCATGTACCAAGTAACGAGATCAGCTGACCAAACCAGTACAGACGAAAGTTACGCTGGCGCAGCGAGGCAAAGGCACGCAGGGGACTTTTACTTAGAGATTGAGCGGGAATGCTTAAAGATGTTTCCACTACTGAGGCTTCTGAAGGAGTTTCCTGGGAACGCTTCAGACCTCTTTTTATATCCACGATCTATCCTATCTTCGCTTCTTGTTCTTGCCAATCACTTGGCACATCAACATTCTATGCATGTACTCCGAAGTTATGACGTATAGTATATCGTATAACTATTGAACGTGTAAGAAGCACAGACAAAAGGAGTCTAGCATGACGTGGGAAACATACCTTGCCGAACAACAGCCACACTACCAGGAAGAGCTTTTACAATTCTTAACGATTCCAAGCGTCTCCGCCCTACCCGAATATGCAAATGCGGTCCAGGATGCAGCATCGTGGGTTGCTCGTCGTCTTCAAACAGCTGGTTTAGAGGGTGTACAAATTCTGCCAACTGGAGGCCACCCCGTGGTCTATGGAGAATGGCTACACGCCGCTAACAAACAGACAATACTGATCTACGGTCACTTTGATACACAGCCTGCCGATCCTGTGGAGCTTTGGACCAATCCACCATTTCAGCCAACAGTTCGCGAAGACCGCGTGTATGCACGTGGTGCCTCGGATGATAAGGGCAACATGCTTGTGCCCATCCTTGCGATTGAAGCACTCTTAAAAACGGAAGGAACCCTGCCCGTCAACGTGAAGTTCTTGCTTGAGGGGCAGGAAGAGATTGGCAGCCCGCAGCTATCGACATTTATCCAGCAGCAACGAGAACTTCTAGCATGTGATTTGGTGGTGAGCGCCGACGGGACGCAGTATACCGAGGATCAACCCTTGCTCTTAGTCGGTTTCAAAGGTCTCGCCGGTCTACAAATTGATGTTCATGGTGCCAATAGCGACTTACACTCAGGTCTCTACGGGGGAGCAGTCGCCAATCCGCTCCATGTCCTCGTACATATTCTGGATACCATGCGTAGTACAGATGGCAAAATCTTAGTTGAGGGTTTCTATGACCAGGTCGTGCCGCTCTCAGCAGAGGAACGCCAAGCGATTGCAGCGGTCCCATTCGATGAAAAGACCTATCGCGAGGCCATTGGTGTTGATGCCCTCGTACCCGAAGCTGGTTATACACCTCAAGAGCATCTCATGGCACGACCAACGCTCGAAATAAACGGTATCTGGGGTGGCTTCCAGGGCGAAGGAGTCAAAACGGTATTGCCAAATGAGGTGCACGCGAAGATTACGTGTCGTCTGGTCCCCAATCAGGAACCCAAAACCATTGTTGATCTTATCACGCGCCATGTCGAGAGCCACACGCTGCCAGGAGTGCGAGTATCAGTGAAGTCCCTTCCTGGAACCGCTCGTCCCTATGCCATACCAGCAGAACACTGGGGCAATCAAAATGCGGAGGCGGTGTTGA
>CAXTCR010000101.1:0-13050 GCA_964242555.1 uncultured Ktedonobacteraceae bacterium | reverse complement strand
ATTGTGCGCCAGCGTGGGACAAAGATCAAGCCAGGGGTAGAGATCGGTGTTGGTCGTGACCATACGCTCTTTGCCTTGATCGATGGCTATGTCAAGTTCGGGCATGACTCGCGTAAACGTCGTAACGTGAGCATTTTGACCGAGTTTCCTGATCGTCCTTCAATTGCCGAAATCTTGGCAAGCTTTGAAGAAGAGCAGAGCGCCGTCGCTGGTCAATAGGTCAAAGCGGATTGAATTAGGCACAATGGAGAGCCGTGAATAGCTCTCCGTTGTGCCTACTAATCTGTTTTAAATGCTGGAGCTACTATGCGTACTCAACCTCTACCGGAGACGCTTGATGCTATCAAGCAAGATAGCGATAGGAAGCACCAATCCCCAGAGCTACCTCGTACTTCCAGCTATAAAAAGTCTTCTCTGCATGCTTGGTTCGATGCTTTCCGGTACAGTTTCTCCAGCTATCTAGCCGTACACCTCGCATTTTTGGCTACAACACTCTATGCGGTCTTGTTTATCCTGAAAGACTTTTCAACGCAATCTCTACCTCTATCGATTTTATGGACGATGTGGGCGCGTAAGGATGCAGGCCACTTTCGCTACATCGCGCTCTTTGGCTATACGGACTGGTGGCGCACAGCGTTTTTCCCGCTCTACCCGCTACTCGAGCGCAGCTTGCTATGGCTTATACCTGACCCTTATGTTGCAGGGCTACTGATTTCAAATGTCGTTGGCCTGATTATGCTGGTTGTGCTATATCGACTTGTTGACGAGGACTTTGGCCAACAACAGGCGCTGCGTACAGTGCTCTATATCTCGATATTCCCGACAGCATTTTTCTTTGCCGCTGCGTATAACGAGTCGCTCTTTGTGTGTCTGACTGTGCTAAGTTTCTACTATATGCGACGAGGACAATGGTGGCTTGCGGGGCTATATGGTTGTCTGGCAAGCTTAACACGCTCAGCGGGACTGTTGTTACTCGTTCCCTTTGCCTACGAATACCTTTATCAGCATCAGTTCAGCATCAAGAAAATTCGGCTCGACGTGCTATGGGGAGTACTCATTGCAGTGGGTACAGGTCTGTTTGCGCTGTATTGCCTACTGGTGTTTCACGATGCGCTTGCGTTCTCGCGCGCTCAGAGTCAATGGTTGCGTCAACTACATGCTCCGTGGGAAACCTATTCGCTCACAATTGGCTATATTAGAAGTACACCATTGCTTAGCTTCATTACCCTTCGCAACATCCTTGACCTCATACCCGACCTTTTTATGCTTGCTGTCGTGTTATTAAGTTTTGTTGGTCCATGGCGTATGCCAATGCGTTATCTTTCCTATAGTCTCTATGCGTTAGTCTGTTATGTGTTCTTCCAAATCTTTCCAGTGATGAATGGAACTCCTCTCACTTCTGTACCACGCTTTCTACTAGAACTATTTCCTGCGTTCATTGTACTTGCGGCAATTGGCAAGTATAGAGGATTTCACCTCAATTATCTTTTGATTTCAGGGGCCTTGCTCTTTTTCATCTTGACGCAGTTTTTAACGGGACATTGGATTACGTAATATATCCTACTATCATATGCTGCTCGAGGTGCAGAAGTTCTCCAGGCTGAAAGGACAGGTAGATGAGAGCATTAATGAGTGTTTCGGATCGACAGGGGCTTCTCCAACTGGCACAAGAACTGAGAAGTCTTGATGTGATAATTGTTGCGACGGGTGGGACATTGAAGGCTCTACAGGATGGTGGGATAGAGGCAGAGTCAGTGAGTGTCTTAACAGGTTTCCCGGAGATACTTGATGGGCGGGTCAAGACACTGCATCCCGCTATTCTAGGTGGTATTCTGGCGCGTCGAGATATATTGACTCTCATGAAGAGGAATTGCGTACTCATAATATCGTGCCTATCGATATTGTTGTGTCTAATCTGCATCCATTTGCCCAAACAATTGTGCAGCCTGAGGTGACGCTACAGGAGGCTTTGGAGAATATTGACATCGGCGGCGTTACCTTAATGCGTGCTGCTGCGAAAAACTTTCAGGATGTGCTGGTTCTAACGCGACCAGAGGATTATGTAGCGGTTATGCAGGAATGGCGCGAATGGGGTGAGGTAAGTCTTACTACACGTCGATACCTTGCCGCGATCGCATTGCAGCAGACGGCGAGCTATGACACAGCCATTGCCAAATACCTGCGCGCTTCAACAACTGAAATGTTCCCGCAAACGCTGACACTGCCACTTGAGTGCGTGCAGGCGTTGCGCTATAGAGAAAATCCGCACCAGCAGGCGGCATTTTATCGTTGGTCAGGAATGCGGAGCAATGATACGCTGACGGCTACGGTTACTGATGCTGAGGTGCTTCATGGGAAAGAGCTGTCTTACAACAACCTGCTGGATCTAGATGCAGCACTAGCGACTGTAGCGATGACTTTCACAGGACGTAGACACTTTAGACATTAACAGGTTGCTGAAGCGAGGGTCCCTGCAAAGGAATGTTTCTATCTATAGACTTAAGTCTATAGATAGAAACATTCCTTTGCAGAGGATTTGATCCCTTGCTGGGTTATGCAAGAATTTCGTCTGAGAAGAAGTGGACCCAGAGTACGCAGACAGCGAGACCGCCGATGAGGGCGAAGAAGCCAACCGTACCATCGTTCTGACCGGCCTGCAAGGGCTGGAAGGGATAGAAGATGACGAGTGATAACCACATCAATGTAAGTGATGCAGTTAGGCTTAACTTTGTTGTGCCCGCACTGGAAGGGTAAAAGATGTGGTAGAAGACAAGCACAAGTATACCGATAAGCGCGACAAGAAGAATAAGGCTCGTGGTGACACTGCCATCTCCTACCCAATCTATGACCAATGTAGATTTAATAAATATGAAGCAGCAGACATATATAAGGGTGAGAATAATGGCGCCAACGACCTTGCGTATTTCTAATGGATTATTCACTACAGTTCAGCTCCTTTCAAGGAGTAGGGAAATTAAAGCGTTAGACCGCTTGCCATAGCATACATATGCCTATTGTAGTCTTCTTGTGCGAATAAATCAATATCTTAGTTTCCGTATGGGCTATGTTTCTCTATGGCAGGCACAAGGAAAGCGCTTTCCTTGTGCTTACTCTGAATAAGACTATTATGTATTTGTTGCTGGTTGATCATAATAGGCTTTGGCGAATCGGGCGGTCCACATAGCGTTATTGAGCAGGAGGGCTTTGTTGGCTTCGACGCTCTCACCGAAGGTGACTTTTGCGACGTGTGAGAGGATGAAAGGGGTAGTTGCTGATCCCCGAATGCCTTGCTTCTGAGCAAGCTCCAGCGCCTCCTGGGTTGCGGCTTCCAGTGGTGCTGCGTTCATTGCGTACTCTTCGGGTATCGGACAGCCGACGACGATTCCACTGAGACCACATTCCCATTGTGTGCGGGTGATCGCTGCAAGTGTTGGTACGTCATCTACACGGTGGTGTAAACGGCGTCCACTATGGCGGACGTAGAAGGCGGGTAACTCGTCGGTTTGCCAGCCGATGACGGGTACACCATGAGTTTCCAGGTACTCAAGGGTGAGATCGAGGTCGAGGATGGATTTAGCGCCGGCACAGGCTACCAGGACGGGGGTATGGCTCAGCTCGATCAGGTCGGCGGAGATATCCATGCTGGTTTCAGCGCCGCGATGGACGCCGCCGATGCCGCCGGTGGCGAAGAAGCGAATGCCGACCATGCTCGCGCAAAGCATAGTTCCGGCTACGGTCGTAGCTCCCAGCTTATGGGTTGCTAGCGTTACGGCAAGGTCGCGCCTGCTGACTTTTTGCACATCAGGTGATGTACCAAGATGCAGAATTTCGTTCTGCGAGAGTCCAATTACAATTCTTCCGTTGAAAATACCGATAGTGGCTGGCACCGCGCCCTCACGTCGAATTGTGGCCTCCATCGCTTGCGCGACGGTTACATTATGAGGGTAGGGCAGGCCGTGGGCGATAACAGTAGACTCAAGCGCAACAACGGGCTTGTGTTCGTGCAGTGCGGTTTGTACTTCGTCGGAGATGACGATATGCGCTGAAAGGTTTTGCATAATTCCTCTATCTGTAGATTTGAGTGTGTTTTTGTCCCTATGCTTGTACTATATCACGCCAAGCGGCGTATGACATGACTTCTTGCGCATAATTTGCGCTTGTGAAAGGGGCATGTTATAGTAGCATTTGTTGTTCGCTGCTCAATGCCGAACGGGGTGTAGTACAATTAGAATTGTACAAGCGTTTCAGATTTATACAGTGATTAAGAGGCACAGATTGTTTAGGGCGGGTTTATACTATATGAAGGATACCGTCTCAACATTTTATTTCCTTTGTGAATAAGCTATACAATACAATATGAAGGAGTGATCACAATGGGTTTTGTAAGAAATGTATTAACGACTACGGCAGTGGTTGGTGGAGTAGTCGGTGCGCTGGCGGCATACAATAAGGTGACGCAGACGATGGCGGGCGAGCTTGATACGGTCCTGCGTGGCGAGGAACGCCGCTATCCATGGAAGTATGGCGATATGTTCTACGAGGTAAAGGGTGCGCGTGAAGCCAAGCCGTTGCTGCTGATCCATGGCTTTGGTCCAGGTGCTTCTTCCTATGAGTGGCGCAAGAACGTCGATGCGCTCTCTGAGCAGTATCGTGTCTATGTCGTTGACCTGCTTGGCTTTGGTCTTTCGGACCGACCCGCAATTGACTACACAGCGGAAACGTATACCGATCTGATCGGTGATTTTATCAAGGAAGTCATTAACAAGCCAACGATTGTTGTAGCGCATGGGTTAACCTGTGCTTATGTAGTTGATACAGCGTTCCGCAATCCGCAGTTGTTTGAGCGATTGGTGCTGGTGGCACCTGTGCAGGCGATGCTGCAGGAGTCTTTGCCCGGACCTTTAAATAGTATATGGAAGGGCTTACTGCGTACACCAGTCCTGGGCGAGTTTGCGTATAACTTGCTGACCTCGCGTCAGGCGCTTCGTGCGTATTATGACCGGCAGGGCTACTACAATCCAGGTTTGATTACCGATGAGTTAGTCGAGTATGTATACACTTCTGCACACCAATCGAATGGTCGTTATGCGGCGGCATCGTTTGTCACCGATTTCCTGGGACTGGACGTGCACGAGGCGTTCGCACGTCTGCAGATGCCTGTAGTTATCGTATGGGGTCGCGAAGCTCTTGCAGTTACCGAGGCGTCCGGGGCGTTCAAGCGGGCCAATCCACGCGTCGAGACACGTATTATCGATAAGAGCAGTTTCCAGGTGCAGGATGAGCAGGCGGCTCAGTTCAACAATATCATTCGTGAGTTCGCGAACGCTGCTGTCAAGTAAGTACTTATCAATAGCAAAAAACATGAGGCTATCAGGCTGGGGCCTGATGCCCCATGTTTTTCCTATTTATGCTGCCCTAGCCCAATTTGCTTGGTGGTGTATCCTCGCCCCAACTGCTTTTATATTCCTGGCTATCGATGAAGAGTTGGATGACGCGCTTGACACCTTCGCGTGTAGCGATATCGGTGTTGACTCTTAACCCGCCCTCATCGGCGTCACGGCCTAGGAACTTCTGATAGGCGATGCGAACGGCATCCTCGTTCGAGTGCGGATTGATGAAGCTTTCTGAGTACTCCTCCGATTGACCGACGAAACCGACGATTTCGCGTACGCTATGCTGACCGGTTTGGAGCATATTTGTATAGGTTGCAAGGCCGCCTTCATCAGGCTGACGCTCGAGGATGTAGGTGTAGATCCGGGTTACGCGGTCTTTCGCGTCTTCAGGGCTTAACTGAGTTGCCATGATATTCCCTCCTATGTGGACGATAATAGAGTGTGGCATTCTCCTCAAGGATTGTTTCACTTACACATAGAGAATGCACAGGTGCAAATAGATTGCACACACCGTACCATTATACAATACTACAGCTATGTTATAAGAGTATTAATGAGATAGTGACAATTTCAAGGGTTAGCGTAAATCGCCCAGCAGCGCTCGTGCAATCACCACGCGTTGAATCTGGTTGGTGCCCTCGAATATCTGTGAGACTTTGATGTCGCGCATGTAGCGTTCGGCGGGATAGTCGCGCACATAGCCAGCACCACCGAGGATTTGGACAGCATTTGTGGTGATCTCCATCGCGGCATCGGTGGCGAAGCATTTAGCCATTGACGCGTACATGCCAGCACTTCCTACGGTATCGAGTTTATGAGCTGCTTCATAGACAAGGAGGCGCGAGGCTTCGATTTTCATAGCCATGTCTGCTAGCATGAATTGGATGCCCTGAAAGGTGGCAATGGCTTTGCCGAACTGTTGGCGCTCCTGGGCGTAGGTGCGGGCTACGTCGAACGCGGCTTGCGAGACACCAACGGCCACGGCACCGATGTTAATGCGGCCACCGTCGAGCGAGGCGAGGGCTATTTTGAAGCCCTGTCCCTCTTCGCCGATGCGATTGGCGACGGGGATTTTGCAGTCCTCGAAGAGGAGTTCGCGGGTGGGGGACGAGTGCAAGCCCATTTTGCGCTCAGTTTTGCCGAAGGAGAAGCCGGGTGTGCCTTTCTCGACGACTATGCAGGTGATGCCGGACGAACCAGAGGCTTGTTTTGTGCGTACCATAAGCAGGTAGATGTCAGCCTCGCCACCGTTTGTGACCCAGAGCTTTGAGCCATTAAGGATATAGAAGTCGCCATCGCGTTCGGCGCGGCATTGTAGACTGGCGGCATCCGAGCCTGAGGCCGATTCGCTCAAAGAGAATGCGCCCAGAAGTTCGCCCGATGCCAGTGGACCGACCCACCTCTGCCGTTGTTCGTCGTTGCCGAAGCGGGCAAGCGAACCAGTGACCATATTATGCACGGAGAGACCTACGGCGGTGGCCATTTCGCCCTTTGCCAATTCTTCGTAGACGATGGCGCCCAACAAGCGACTGAGCATGCTGCCACCGTACTCTTCGGGAGTGGTCATGCCCATGAGACCTAGATCGGCCATCTGCGTGTACACTTCACGTGGAAAATGGTGTGTCTCGTCCCACTCTTCGGCGTGTGGAGTGATCTCTTGTGCCGTGAAGTGACGTACGGTGTCGCGTATATCTACTTGCTCATCGTTGAGATCAAAGTTCATGGTTTTGTCCTTTATAACATGAAAAATGCACAAAGATGTTTCTATTTATCATACCACGCATTGTTGGGCAATATATTCTAGTTGTTGTTTGACGAGGGCCATGCTGCCTGGACGATTAGTAGGGTTTAAGTCCACCATTTGCATGATTAAGGGGTCAAGCAGGTGAATGGCGTCAGTTTGTGGATAGTGCAACTGATAGGTGTTCAGGGGCAGGAAACGGAAGGGAACTTCGGTAGGATCGGTGCCAGTGAGCATTTGATGCAGAAGAGCACCGAGGCTGTAGATGTCGGTGAGGGAAGTAGTTTGTGCTTTGCCGTACTGTTCTGGTGCGGCATAGCCGGGCGAGCCGAAGGCCATTGTGTCACGGAGACGACCGGGTTTAAAGTAGCGCGCGATGCCGAAGTCGATCAAGCGAACGGTGCCATCGGGTATAAGCATAACGTTTGAAGGCTTGAGATCGCGAAAGATAATGGAAGGTTGATGGGTGTGCATATAGTCGAGCACAGTACATAATTGGATGCCGACGCGCAAGACATCGAGCAGTTGTAAGAAATGGCCACCAATTGATTGTTCAAGATAGTGTTCCAGTGTTTCTCCTTCGATGAACTCCATGACGAGATACCAATGCTGCGTATCAGTAAAGTAGTCATACAACTGTGGCAACCCCGGATGTTGGAGGTCAGAAAGGACCTGTATCTCGCTATTGAACGAGGTAGTTGCGTCACGAAGCTCTTGCTGTTGCAGTCCCGCGAGGTTGATCTCTTTGATCGCCACGTTTCTATTGTGAGCGAGTGTATCCTGAGCTTTGTAGACGGACGCAAAGCCACCCTGACCAAGTATGAAGAGGAGACGATAGCGGTCGTGCAGAAGTTTGTGAGAAGCTTCCATGACGAGATGGGCAACTGTAGAGGGTATTTCTGGCGGTTGGGGTATTTGCATCAGATAGTGGCAGGCGCTACAGAAAATGGTATCAACGCTATTTGGTGTTCCGCAGTACTGGCAAAGCATGTATATCTCGTTCTATGATGAAGAAGTAGTGTTCAGATGTCTATCATAACATTTCCTGTCTACTCCACTAATTTAAGAACCATCTTCTTAAAATTGTTTCGAAAGAGAGTTATGTAAAAGGGGGCTGAAAAGCGAGAGGAATTCGTCGAATGCTGGGAGTGGATGTTTGCAGATGTTGAGCGCATGCTTTATAAAAGATTGTCTGTACACGATTTGCTGCGCCACACGTATCACAAAAGAGGTAAGGTAGAGCCGTCGCGCCCTCTCTTTCTCAGCAAGCATGTATACTTACTGTTAATATTAGGATAATATGTATCCGGGTTGTTGTCAAGGCTTGAGATGAAAGCATTGTCGAAAACGTGACAACGTGTTATGCTACCAGTGATAGAGAAAAAAATAGAGCATCTATTGCTCCATATATTCAGAAGCAGTTTGAGCAGTATGTATTCTCTAAAGGGAGGTATATTTTTCTATGGCCACTACAGAAACGGAAAAGCCGACGTGCCCTGTATGTCATCAGAATGATATGGTTATGACGATGCAGGGGGCATATGAGTCGGGCGTGCAACGAGCGGCGCCGCCTGATATGCCAACAAGAACCATATCAATGATGCCATACATTATCGCGTGTGGCGCTCTCGTTGGTATTTTCATCTTTCTTATTATCGTACTTATCGGAGGGCTGGAGGCCAGTCTAAACCCGACCTGGATGATCGTGCTTGTGGGATTGACATTCCTGAGCATTGTGACCGCGCTGGTCGTGTCCTACAATGCCTTCCAGCGTGTGGTTAAGGGCGATGCTGAGGCGACTGAGCGTTTTCCTGCGTGGGACCAAGCTATGGCTGCATGGAATAAACTGCGCTACTGTAAGCGGGATGACGTGGTGTTTGATCCAGAGATCAGCAAAGTGGTTTCTAACGAGGCTGTAGCGGCACTGCGCTCGATGCAAGAGGGGAGCGCGGAAAAGGTTGCCTCGACGCTTGTCGAGAAATAAACATTCGTGCACTATGCGATGCAGGCACCGGCGATCGATCGCCGGTGCTTTTTTATACAGAGAATTTTAACCGCCGCTCATAATGTTTTCATCAGAGGCGCGGCGACGGGGCCAGTCGACCTTAGTTTCGTCGGTGAAGAGAGTGCCAGCGTTAGCCTCCTCTTCTTCCTGGCGTCTGTCGGCTTCAGCGTACAGGTTTATAGCAGCTCGCCTCGCGTCAAAGGTGAACGTATTACTGAGTTCGGGGGTGTTGGCAACGGCTTCGAACTGTGCGGCAAGGTTGCGAATGGCCTCTGACTCCTTTATCGTGCCGTCCTGTACTTTGGCGTATGCCTTACGCAGCGTCTCTTCTTTCAGACCTTTGGGTAGTGGTGGATTTGCAGATGCCTGTTGAGGGGCTACGGGCTGTCGTGCTTGCTGGGGTTGTGCGGCAATCGGCTGAGACACCGGTCGGGATTGAGGAACCACTGGTTGAGGTGCAGGGGTTTCTGTATTTTTCGGTATAATAGGCTCGGTTGTTTCGTCCTGCGCTGAACTTCTGTGTGGGGCGAGAGAGATATCGTAGAGCCGAACCTCGTTTACCAGGACGCCCCATTGCACGGCACGGTCGCGAATGCGTTGCAGTACCTGATCGTTGACCTGTTCCCAGCGGGGTTCGCCCTCGGAAAGGGGCATGACACTGCCATGTGTCGGGTACGTATGCAAACCCTGTGGCCAAGGAATTAAGTCTTCGGGGGTAAAGGTCCTGGCGACATCCTGTATTGAAAGGACAAATAGGTCGCGTAGATCAGCCTCCCAGTTTTTCGTATTGGTGGCAAGATAGGCATCTTCTGGCAAGAGCTGATAGTCGATACTGCCTCGAAGGACAACATCTTCCTCGCGGGTCATTTGTACGCGCTGAACAGGTGTTTTCCAGGATGTCTGGGCTGTATTAAGGTGGTGAGAGACCTGTTCCCAAGGGAGCAGGATATTGAAGCCCGGGTAGAGGGTACGCTTATATTTGCCGAACGAGCGTACGATATCGACATACTCTTCTGCTACGGGATGGATATAGCGTCGTGCGAGAAAGATAGAGAGGCCAGTGAAGAGCAGGAGGACAACGATACCGGTGATAGGCCCATAGAGGGCAAAGCAGCCGACGAGCATAAAGAGAAAGAAGCCTAAGAGTGTACAGATGGCCCACCAACCATTTGTTGTGCCTGCATAATAAATGGCGACGCCCTGTGCGAGGGCAACGGCAAGAATAATAATGGCCAGAGGTAGGACTGTTTGTGGGGGAAGTTTAGCGTGTCCGGTTGCCACAAGTGGCAAGACGATAAGGCTGGTCAAGCCTGCAAAGAGGAGAGGGGTCAGGATAAAAGAAGAATAATACCCTATCTGGCTCATCAGAGCATTCTGTGGTGCAGGATCGTCGCTCTCATCAAATGACTGATCGTTTGCACTGAGATGAATCGAACTGGAGGCCCTAGGAACGATTGGAGCCTCCTGTGCTTGTTGCTGTCCAATTTGCGGAATATCTATATCGTCGTCAGATGGCTCCCACGGTGCGTCTGGCGAATCCTGGCTAATATGATACGCGGGAGGACCTTGCCAGGTAGAGCCTGAGTCTTTCCTGTCTAAAGGCATGGGTGCGAATACCTTCCTCTCATCTTCGCTTATTTAATTAGTTAGACGTGAAGTGTCTTTCTTTTTTATGCCGCACGACCCACAACCGCCCCCCTGTGAGCTACAACTACCGCCACATGAGCAGCCACTTCCACATGAGCCACACCCTCCTGAGCTATTGCTTCCACAACTCCCACATCCACCCCTGTTTTGTTTTTCAGTTTCTGCCATTGTTGAGGAATGTGCAGGAAGCTGAATGATGACACCTGTCTCAAGCATTACGTCAACTGAATCTTTAGGCACGTTAACCGAAACGACCTTGCCAGGACCGCTGGGTGTTGGCAGCATGGTACCAAGCTGCGGCATTTGCCCTTTGGCCTGGATGTAGTTATCGTTCTCATACGAGAGGCAACAGAGGAGGCGACCACACACGCCGGATATTTTCGAGGGGTTAAGTGGCAGTCCTTGTTCCTTTGCCATTTTGATTGAGACGACGCCGAACTCGGTAATCCAGGAACTACAACAGAGTGTTTTGCCGCATGGACCTATGCCGCCCTGTTGTTTTGCCTGATCGCGTGCGCCGATTTGACGTAGTTCGATACGTGTGCGAAAGGTCGCGGCGAGATCACGGACAAGGGCGCGGAAATCGACACGCTCCTCCGCAGTGAAGTAAAAGGTCAAGCGGCTGCCATCGAAGGTATATTCCGCCTCGACGAGCTTCATTGGCAATTTATGCCCGACAACGCGATCACCACAGATTACCAGTGCCTCTTTCTCTTTGCTTTTGAAGGAGAGCATCATGCGCAACTCATCTTCGGTTGCGAGGCGCAGGATGGGTTTAAGCGGGTCGCTAAGATCGCCCTCAGCCATTTTTTTCGCGGCAATCACCACACGTCCAGCCTCGACTCCGCGAGCGGTCTCGACGATCACGTACTGTCCTGTGGCATAGGTCTGGCCCTGCGGATCGAAGTTGTAGATACGTCCAGCTGGGCGGAAACGAATGCCTGTAATAACGACGGTGTTTTCTGTGCTTGTTGCCAATGACATAGACGCTCTATCTCTATAAGTGATAATGAACGGGGTCTGATGAATCAGACCCGTACCACGTTGTTGTGTGTAGCACCATTGCTACACACGTTGGACTACATTGCGTTTGTGAGAAGGATGGCCTCCGCGACCTCGCGCATTGATTTGCGGTTGTTCATGCTGGCGCGCTGAATCTTGCGGAACGCGTCTGCTTCAGACAGGCCCTGTTTTTCCATGAGCAGGCCCTTGGCGCGTTCGACGATTTTGCGTGTTTCTAGCTGTTCGCTGAGATTGCGAGTCTTTTCTTCGAGTGCACGAAACTCGTTGTAGCGAGCGAGCGCGACCTCGATAGCGGGTGTGACCTCGCTTTCGCGCAGTGGTTTGACGATATAATTGACAACGCCTGCTTCTTTAGCGCGTTCGACAAGTGGCTGATCTCCGAAGGCTGTGAGCAACAACACTGGTGCAATCTTTTCCTGGGTGAGAGTTTCGGCGGCGGCAATGCCGTCCATGTCTGGCATTCGAATATCCATGATAATCAGGTCTGGCCGTAGTTCGCGGGCCAGATTAACGGCGCTCAGGCCGTCGCCGGCCTCGCCCACCACGAGGTAGCCCTGCTTGGTCAGCACATCTTTTAGGTCCATGCGCTGAATAGTTTCATCATCCGCAATAATAATACGTGTTGGCATCGTGTTCACCTCAAAGCCTTTGGTCTATCCCGACCATGTATAGTACAAACAAACCCTTACTACGTATCAAGAGTATATCATACCCTCTTAGATGAGTCGAGAGAGAATCGAGATGTATTTGTGATATGAAGGTCTTCTGAAGGTGGGAGTATGAGGTAGGCAAGTGATGGGAGCATAACAGAAGTAGTTTAGTGGGCATGATAGTGACAAGTTATGGGAACATGGCAGGGGCAATTTAGGGGGGTATGACAGGGGCAAGCTGCTGTCACTACCATACTGAGTGCCCCTGTGGTGCTTGGGGTGTATGTGGTAGTGAGAGGTTTTTGCCCCTGGTATATTTGTGGTTATTTATGCGGCTTGTATCAGGGCCTCCTCTGCCAGCATTTGGGTCAGGATGTGGGCTTGTTGTACGATTTTGTGGAGCTGTTCGGGTGTAATGGATTGACGACCATCACAGAGGGCGTTGTTGGGATCCTGATGGACTTCGATAATGAGGCCATTAGCGCCGGCGGCGATGCTAGCACGTGACATGGTGGGAACGAGTTCGCGTTTGCCGGTGGCGTGACTGGGGTCGACGATGATAGGCAGGTGTGTGAGTTCGTGGAGCAGGGG
>CAXTCR010000100.1:0-13100 GCA_964242555.1 uncultured Ktedonobacteraceae bacterium | reverse complement strand
CTCCTACGGAGCAGTAAGCAGGGTATGCATCTTCACACGTCATGAAACCAGAGCAGTGCTCTGGTTTCATGACGTGTGAAGATGCATACCCCGTAGGAAACTCATCCCACTCTATTTCAGAGGCGCAGGCCGAGATGCCCTCATTCCAGTAGCAGCAATCGAGGCATCAGCCGCCGCATGGAAGGCTACAACTAAGATTTTTCCAGGACGAGGGCACGACATTATGCTTGACACAGGCTGGCAAGAGGTTGCTGAATCTTGCGTACAGTGGATTCAACAGAATCTTGTTTGACCTATTTATTCGGCACCGACACTAGAAGCTACGATAGCAGGAACGCGTACCGTCGCATCTTGCATTTCATCCTCTTCGTCTTCTTCGTCCACCGCTACGGTTTCCGGAGCTGTGACAAAGGGTAGGTTGCTTTCGATGATGCTGCCATTGTCCATAGAAATGTGGTAAGGGAAGAGCGCGGGATCAAAGGCGCTGCTATGCGAGATGAGAAACACCTGCTCGAAGCGTCCACTCAAGGTGTCACCGGTGACAACGTCCATCAAAGCTTTTATGCGCCCACGATCAAATGAGCTAAGCGGCTCGTCGAGGAAGAGGAAACTAGGAGCGGCACTACCATCATCCGGTAGTGTGGCAAGGGCAAATGCAAGGCGCAACGCGAGCGACAATTGGTCAGCGGCACCACCTGAAAGGGCGGATTTAGAGACATATTCGCCAGCACCAGAATCCCAAACTTTCAACTGAAGTGGACCACCACTCAGACTACCCTCCTCGGGAGAAGTGGCGATACGAACGTCATGATAGCGACCACTAGTGAGCGTGGGGAGAATATGTTGCATATAGTATTCGGTGCGCGGCACAATTTTGCTCATCATGCGCTCCTGCACGGCCTCGATGAGCAAGCCACCGCGCTTCTTAACCTCATAAGAGCGCTCCTGCTGCTGCATACGTGTGCGCGCAAGTGACAGATCAAGAGTGACTCCTCCAGTTTGTAGATGCGTACTGAGTGTTAGTTCTTCCTGTTCCAGGACCGCCAATTCTCGTTCGATGCGCACGCGTTCTTGTTCGAGACGTGCACGATCCTGGATACTGTAGTCCGCGAGCAAAGGCCAGACAGCAACAATATCGGTGAAGGTATAGTGTTGCATCGGTGGGCGTTTGTGTTGAACAAGCATGGCGGCAATGCGTTCCTGAGCATCCTCGACCTCCTGGTGACAAAGAGCGATCTTGGCATTTGACGCGCCCTCCTGTGCCATCAAGCTCTCCAATTCGTCAATAATTGCTCCCTCGTTTGCCTCTTGTATTTCCTTCTGACACCGTTGACGCAGGGCCGCAAGAGCTTCCGCGAATGGATTAGGTGGAACAATCCAACTGCCCAATGAGTTGCTGAACTTTGCCAGTTGCTTATAATGCTCCGCCAGGGACTCCTGCTGCTCTCTCAAGAGCATGGAATACTCTGTACGCCGCGTCTGGAGCGTAAACTTGTCGCCTAGAATAACGTTGAGTTCTTCTAACTGTTTGCGCGCAGCAATTTCGGCATTGTTGATAGCGGTCTGACCAAAGGTAATGCCAAGAGGCTTTACACGTTGACGAAGCGATTCTTGCAGCGCCTGGAGCGCGGCGCGTAGTCCATCTTGCTGTTCACGTGCCTGCTGAATTTGCTGCATAGGATTACTTGTTTGATAGCGTGCACTCCGTTCCTCGACGATATGCTTGCGTGTGAGCATAACATCTAGTGCGTTCTGGTGCAACTTGACCTGATTCGTCAGTTCCGTCATTATATCGGCCTTGCCATCGAGCGAGGCAAGTTCGTGTTCGGTTGCTTTGATCGTGCTGTCAACCAGTGCTTCCAAATCAGGAATACCTGTTGGACTATCTTCCACCGGCCATATAATGGGCGTCAATGGTACAGAGGCATACGCATCGAAGGCGGACCCCTGTTGTAAGCGCTCGTTGATACTGGGTTGCGGTAGACCTTCTTGACCCGCGAGCAGGGTAATCTCCTGGTGCATGTGTTCCAGCGCCATCTGGTCTTCGCTCAGGAGTTCTTCGATTGTCTCGCTGCTCTTCTGTTGCTCTTCCAGTTCTTTACATTGCTTGCGTAGATTGGCGACGGCCTCCATTGTTACGTTAACTTGGTTACGTGCCGCGTTGACTTCGTCGCGCTTTTCCCTGATGCGGTCTTGCAGGTTGGCGATGCTTTCGTCCTCCTGGTCCTGCGTCTGCTGTATAAGCGTGCGTGCCTCCTCGGGAGAAGAGGGAATAGTGCCAGTGAGGTCACGCAGTTCACGCTCGACCTGATCGAGCGACTCGCGATTGCCACCCATGCGACTGGCTGTTTCGCGTGCGGCGACCATCATACTCACCCTGTTACCAGCTTCCTGCACCTGTCTATCGATGGCCTGCTCTTCGGCACGAGCCTTTGTGTAGTTTTGGAAGGAAAGACCGGCACCAGCGCCCAACATCAATGCAGCAATGCCAAAGATGGCCCCAACAATGGGCGCACCTGTGACAAATTCGACGATGGCACCACCTGCACACAGCACACACAGCACAACACACACAATGACAAAACCCATGAATTTCGTTGTGCTTCGACGCGCTTCAAGTGCAATAGTTGTCAGGTGCGCCTGTTGTTCATAAGCAGCGCGTACATGCTGCTCGGCATCGCTTAAACCCTGGACCAGTCCTTTTAAACGTTGCCATTCTTCCAAATGACGGCGCACACTGGTCTGGCGACTCCGCTTCTCTAAGGCATCTAGCTGCTGCTGCACTTGTTGTGCTTCGGCCTCGACCAGACTCAATTCCTGTTCGGTATCAAGCAGGTCACGTTGTACCTTCTTGAGTTTTACCCCGCTGTCCTGCGCGCGTTTTTTCTCTGCAGTATGTGCGGCATAGCGTTCTTCCAAGCGACGAAGTTCCACAAGGCGCTCTGCGAGGAGCTTCATGCTGGCAAGGCGCGCCTCCAGTACCGGACGCCCTTCACGCTGACGATCCTGCAATTCGGCCAGCGTCTTTTGTGCTTGCTCGACGTGTTTGCGCGCAAGCTCCACCTCGACATCAATGCCCTGCAAATCACTCTCGACCTCGCCCTGCTGCTTGAGTTCCTGTTCCAGGTCCTTGATGGTGTCCACAGCGGTCAACAAATCATTCGACATGCGTTGGAGCGTTCCAAAGGACTTGGTCAGTTCAACAAGCTCGTTGACACGACTTTCTAAGGCCGGTAACTCTTCCTGCTCACGTCGATCCAGTTCCTCGATCTGACGTTCGAGCAACGGTAACTCGCGGCGCGCCTCAGCCATTTCTTCATAGGCCGTAATAATTTGACCAAGAGTGTCGTCGGCCCTTTTGAGCTGCTGCACACGACTCTGGCGACTCTTCAGTTCTGCACGCCGGGTAGAGATATTCTCCAGCGCCAGTTCCTGTTCAGCAATATCCGCCTCCTGGTTGGTGATCTCCGTCAGGTCTTCGGCAACTGCAACAACATCAAGCGCCGCCTCAACAGACTCGAGCTGCGCTCCTAGTACAGGGATACGTTCCTGAATTTCGGCGAGATGTAGACGTTGTGTTGTATCTTCCATCAGGCGTTCGTCGTGTGGAGTCAGTTTGAACTGTTCCGCGAGACGAGTCATACGTTCGAGACCCAGCAGTTTGCGTGTGGTCGCCTCGCGTTCGACTCCGTGCAGTTTTTCCAGGCGATCAAGGCCCTTCTGCTCTATCAGGCAAGAGTTGCGTAACGTAGCACCATCGACTCGCCCCAACTCAGCAAGGATACGTTCGTTCGCTGCACCCAAACGCGTGATCGGCTCCTCTTCGTCTTTGCCCTCCTGCTGCACATGCAGGGTAACGCGCTGGCCCTTACCTCGTTCGATAGTACGGCAAATGGTCATTTCACAGGTGTCAACAGTGAGTGAGAGCGTGACGGTTGCAATAGAGGTACCGTAGGAAATAAGATCATCGAGCGAACGTTTGTCCTGTCCAAACAATAGTGGCTCACCATAGAGCGCGAAATAGACACATTCAAGCAAGGCCGATTTACCTGACTCGTTGGGGCCTTGAATAAGAATGCTGCCGCGCTGTGGAAAGTGCAGGTCTATATGATGTAGAAGCCTGAATTGTTCCACCGTTATGTGTTTTAGGATGATCATCGTGAAATACTCCGTTCGCTTCCCTTTATAATGAATTACTTACACACCCTCTCGTTGTAGATGAGGAATCGTAAGAGTAATCCACTATAACCTTTTACCTCTACTATCATCTAAAGCCTGTAGTAACTCTTCTTTTGTATTGCGCAATGCCTGACGTTCATGTTCGTCATTGGTGCTAGCGAGCCATGCCTCCACGACAGCGACCAGTTCTTCACGTGCCGAAAAATGCTCACCAGTCTGAGCGACTGCTGTATCCTGGTCAGAAAGGAGTAGTATGTTGCTATCATCGATTGAGAGCGAGAAGCAATGCTCCTCGCCATAACGTCGTAGAACGTTCAGATCGAGTTGATGGTATTGACTGCGCGTGATCTTGCCTTCGAGCCGTAGCTGCACGATTGACTCAGCATCGCAGAGGGGCTCCAATCGCTCAAGAATACGTTCGGTAGGCTGTACATCAGCAATATCATCCCATAAATCCTGGACGATGATGCGTAAGAGCTTTGTGCGCAGGGCGTCAACGACAATATGATTGCACCAACGAAGACCATCTGCTGCGAGACCCATAAAGACAAATCCTGGTTGTTGCACGTTTGAGCGGGTTTGTGGCATACCGCTTGTGCTGTGTGTGGCCCCGGGAACAATTACCTCTGTTTGACCAATTCGCTGGTGACGATAGAGTGGATCATAGCCCGCGAAAATATAGCGAAATGTAGATTGACCCTCAATGCTGGCACGACTCACTTCGGCAAGCGGCTCTGAGGAAGTAGCTTCATGCATTCCCTCAATTGGTGCATACAGCATAAGTATAGGTAGGACGGCACGCTCAATATCGCTCTGCACACGTAGCAGCTTAAACAGGTCGCTGGCTCCTTCACCTATAGTACTACCCCCACATATACCCACCAGTACATCGCGTGCCTTTAGGAGAAGTGGTTCAGTTTCTTCGTCTTTTTTCAGCGTGGGTGGCAGATAGTGCAGCGCGCCAAGTTGAGCATAACTCACCTGTGGTGCTGGTAAAACATGTTCCCCCTGCGCCTCAACAGGAGTATCGTGCAGACCGCCGAGCGCAATAACCTGTACGCCTGCCTGTTTTAATTGCGCGAGGCGTGCGGCAACAAAGCTGCGGTCGCGCTCGGTTGGCGTTGTCGTGGCGAAGAGATCGCCCGCCTGGATAAAGAAGTCGACCTTCTGGCCAACGGCAAACGTAACGGCCTGTTGGAACGCATCACGAAGACGTTGCTGCTGTTCCTCACGCTTGTGCTGTCCGAATGCCTCGTGACCCAGGAAATTACTCGCGGTCAGGACGATCGTCACGACCTGCTGTTGCGACTCGCCCAAACCCGTTTTTTGCGCTGTATTTTCTTCTTGTTCTGCCATTTCAACAATACATTCCACTACAAATGAGTCACGCTGAACAAACCAACGTTCTACACTCTTCCTATAAACGTTGTATAAACGCAAGTTTATCACAAACTGTAACGATTCATTATAATCATTGGTACAAATAAGGACTATTTGGGGGATAGAGATACACGGAGACTGTGCCGTTCTCGTGTTCGAGAATAGCACGGTCTCTGTGTACTACACTACTTCTGTACGCCAGATACGTACAGCACCATCCTCAGCACTATTGGCCAGTAGGCCATTTGCGCCAAAGACGACGCCGTAGACCTCAATGCGATGATTAATGGTTTGTAACTCGCGGCCCTGCGAGACATCCCAGAGTTTCAGCGAACCATCCTCTGAACCAGAGACGAGCAAGCGTCCATCGGCAGAAAAATCGACGGTCCAGACCGCGCCATCATGACCGGTAAGCGTCTGAACAATCTGCCCGGTTGCGGTGTCCCATAGACAAATTGTGCCATCAGCGGAGCAAGAGGCCAACAGGTTTCCCTGCGGAGACCATGCCACGCCGTAGACAATGTCACTGTAACGCAAGCGTCTCTGTACATTGCCCGTACTTACGTCCCATAGGCAAATTGTCTTATCAAACGAGCAAGAGGCGAGGAAACGACTATCATATGAGAAGTCAACGCCGACAACCACATTGTGATGGCCCGTAAGTGTCATGCTCTCTTCACCCGTTGTCGGGTGCCACAGACGAACGGTTTCGTCATTCGAGCAAGAGGCAAGATACTGGCCATCGGGAGCATACGCGACGGTCCAAACCGCGCTGGCATGGCCCGTAAGCGTTCGCTGCAATTGCCCTGTTGTTGTATCCCATAGACGAATCGTTTTGTCTTCGGAGCATGATGCTACAGTTTTGCCATCGGGCGCGATATCAACCCCCATCACGGCACCCTCGTGCCCGGTAAGCGTGTGCAGCTGCGTTCCAGCTTCTGTGGACCACAGGCGAACCGTCATATCCTCCCCACAGGAGGCGACCAGTAACCCATCAGGGGAGAAGACAACATCATCGACATGTCCATGATGGCCCGTAAGGATGTGCAAGGGAATAACATCAACAGCCGAGACGCTACGCCCCTTAGAGAGCGGCTGAGGTGCAGAAGCGGTACGCCATTCGGCCCATTCAATAAGCGTCATCGCCCCATGCTCATAGCCAAACTTTTGAGGATAGTGCACTGCATTTTCCTGTAGTTGCTCGTCCAGGTAATCATAGAGCGTGCCCAATGTGATGCGTCCAGTGCGTGGATTGGCCGCTTCGCCTTCGAGAGCGTTGAGCAGGTGCGACATAAAGATACCGTGGCCCTGCTCCATCTGCTCCTGCGAAACCTCGCCAAGGCGCTGGGAGGTGAGCAGCACACGTCCCCGGTCTCTAGGAAGATCAAGCAGCGACTGCCCGAAGAGTGGATATGCATCCTCCGTGTCGCGTCTTTGGTGCCAGTTCTGACCAGCGTGCGAGATATCGAGCAGGGTGAGGATATTGCCAGCCTTCGAGTCATACAAATAGTGATCGACCAGCGTTGGAACATGCAGTCCAGTGACGGGCCGTTCCGCCGAAGTCGTATACAGGGCGAGATAGCCATCCTGGGTTGCGGCATCGAGAAAAGCATGACCCGCGAAATAGAATAACACAAGATCATCAGCCTGCGCCCGTACCAGAAACAGGTCGCGCAACTGGCTTTCTAATTCGTCGCGGTCCGCCTGATTGCCTTCAAGATAGACAACGTCCTCTGGTCGCCAGCCGCCGCGTTCGGGGTCAATGAGCAATTCATATAAGGCTCGAGCATCGGCCTGTGCGAATGGGAGATGCCCAAAATGTTCTGTATCTGTATAGTTGTCAATGCCAACGATGAGCGCGTAACGATGTTCCATTATTCTTCCTTATTACTTCTCTTCTGATTCGTGCGTGTAGCTGACCATACATAAATAATAACATAAAGTTGTGGTCACTCGTGTGTACTCCAGTTACTTCGAGTCTACGCCCAACACAGAACGTCCTCGGCGTTTGCTATAATAAACTAATTCTCCCATTTATTGGGACATAACCCACCAACAGATAAAAAAAGGAAAATAATCGCAATGCCTTATACGTCCATACGCGAAGCAGCCGAAGAGATACATTCGGGCCTATTGACCCCGACAGAACTTGTTTTAGAGATCTTTGAGCGCATAGATGAGCAAGAGGAGTCGATACAGGCGTATGTGACGCTTCTGCGTGAACAGGCACTCGAAGCCGCCGACAAAGCGGAGAACGAACTGCGCACAGGACTTTACCGCAGTCAACTACACGGTATTCCGGTGGCCATCAAGGACTTGATTGCCATCAGGGGAGTACCCACGACCGCGAGTTCCAAAGTCCTGGCAGAACATATCTCGCAAGAGGACGCGATGGTGATCGAGCAGTTGCGCAAAAGCGGAGCAATCTTGATAGGAAAGACCAATACATTTGAATTTGCGTATGGACCATATGCGCCGCCGACACGTAATCCATGGAACGCGGAGCATACAACTGGCGGCTCAAGTGGTGGTTCGGCGGCGGCAATCGCGGCGGGTATGTGTCTTGGAGCAATTGGCACAGACACGGGTGGCTCTATCCGTATCCCCTCGTCATGCTGTGGTGTGACTGGCCTGAAGCCAACCTATGGGCGTGTGAGCTGCTATGGCGTTATTCCGCTTAGCTGGTCGCTCGACTGCGTGGGACCTATGGGACATAGCGCGGAGGATTGCGCGATTATGTTCGATGCGATTGCGAAATACGATCCCCGCGACCCCAATAGTGTCGCGGGACCACCAACGGCCCCAAGCCGTTCTGTGACAACACTAATTGCGGGACCAGAGGGGCGAGGACCGATGTCGCTGCAAGGCATCAAGCTCGGAGTGCCACAAGAGTCGTTCTATGCTCCGCTGCATCCCGAGGTGCGGCTGCTGTGGAGGGCGGCTCTACATGTCTTAGAGGAAGAGGGGGCCGAGATTGTCAATGTCGAACTGCCCAAACCTACGATGGACCAGTACCGTACAATCCAAATGCCGGAGGCGACATTGGCACATATGCAGAAGGGATGGCTCACAGAGAAGCGAGAACTCTACACAGAAACTGTACGCTCACGCCTCCTGCAGGGCCAAACGGTACCCGCAGTTGACTACCTGCGTGCTCAGTATGATCGACGCGTGCTGGCAAGCAGTTTTCGCGCGGTCATGCAACGCGTCGATGCCTTTGTATTGCCGACGTTGCCAGTACCAGCCATTCCACTCGAGCAAGTTGGACAGGATATCGAGATCGATGGCGTCATCGAGAACGCGACAGTGGCCATGCTGCGCTTGACCATGCCCTTTAATCTCACGGGCTTGCCAGCAGTCTCATTCCCCTGCGGCTTCTCAAGCGATGGCTTGCCAATTGGTATGCAAGTCGCGGGCAAGCCATTTGAAGAGGGAACAGTGTTACGCATTGCTCATGCATACCAGCAGTTGACGGACTGGCACCATAGGGAGGCAATTTGACAACATCTCTAAACAAGGGCTATCATGAAAGGTACAATACTATGCCTGCTTTGTGCAGGTCAGCATGCGGTACCCACATAGAGGAGCAGTTACATGTCAGAAAGCACCACAGCTAACGGGACTGTGTTTCATACGCATCGCTTGAAAAATGGCTTACAGATTGTGGGGCAACCAATGCCCGATTTCGAGTCTGTTGCCATCTCGTATAACGTCCATACAGGCTCACGCGACGAGAAGGACCCAAATATCGCGGGCGTCTCGCACTTCCTGGAACATATGGTATTTAAGGGCACAAAGACGCTGGATTGGCAAGAGATCACGCTTGAGTTCAACAAAATCGGGGCCGAGTTGAACGCCTTCACCTCCCACGAGTCAACGGTCTATTATGCCCGTGTGCTGGGCGAATACCTTGATCGCGCGATGACTCTATTGAGCGATATGATGTACCCACGTCTGGCCGAGAGCGACTTTGAGATGGAGAAAGAGGTGATCGTCAACGAGATTGCCCGCTCGGAGGATCAGCCCTACAATATGACCTATCGCAAGCTCATGCAGACCTATTTCGGCAATCATCCTCTGGGACACGATGTGCTGGGGTCACGCGAGAGCATTCGCGGCATGCATATTGAGCAGATGCGCAACTACTGGCAGCAGCGCTATGCCGCAAACAACCTCATTCTCTCGGTTGCGGGTAAGTTCGATTGGAATCATATCGTCGAACTTGCGGAGAAATACTGCAGCGATTGGCGCACAGGGGACTCTGGTCGTGACGCGTCACATTATGAACCGGAGAAGCCAATCAACAATGTTATGGTAGACAAGAAGCTGAAGCAGCAAATCATGCTTATTGCGATGCCCGCCGTCGACGTGAAGGACCCGGACTACTACGCGGCCCTGCTTGGGGGCAGTATACTAGGCGATGGCGATGGCTCGCGTCTCTTCTGGAATATTTATCAGAAGGGACTGGCGGAGTCGGCGAGCGCAGGCATCTGGGCGATGGAGGGCACCGGTATCATGCTGATGGAGGCAAATTCGACACCGGAGGAGGCCCCACGAGTGCTCAAGCTGTTACGCGAGGAGCTGGATAGCTTGCTGAACGATGGTGTACACGAGGATGAATTGCAGCGTGCAAAGGATAAGTTCATTAGCGGCATGGTGCTGAGTAGCGAGTCGACCTTCTCACGCATGCGTTCTCTTGCCAGCGATTGGATGACCGAGGGACGCCTGATCACCGTTGATGAAGAGATCGAGCGCGTCGAGAAGGTGACGAGCCAGGACGTGATGCGTGCTCTCCACCGCTTCCCCATGCGCGAGAAACAAGTCTTAACCGCGCTTGGTCCACTCAGCGAGGCGGAGCTACTAGGATAACTCCTATGAATACAATAGCGCTCAGAGCCTTACCTGCTCTGAGCGCTACTGTGTTGTAGAGGCTTAGCCGATAGGAGACACCTCAATATAAGTGCTTTTCCTGCGTGTCAGGAAGCCAAGCACATCAAACATTCGGTACATAAGTTTGTATTTGTTCAACAACACGGCGTTTGCATGAGCATATTCCGCCTCTGGTAGCACGCGGGCTGCCCCCTCAACCTCTTTGCCATCCCCAATAATTCTGCCTCGTTGATCGCAAGGGGTTAGCGTCGCACGTCCATTATTTCTAATACGCTTCACCTTGCCAGCAGTGCTGCTGGTTATGATGTAGAGTTTCCCATTCTCATTGGCAAACCAGATAGGTGTGGCTACGGCATCACCACTCTTGCGAAATGTTTTGAGCAACGCGTACTGGTGTGGGTAGAGAGATGTAAATGGGTCATTCTCCGTGGTGGTTCCAATAGAAGTTTTGTCAACAGACATCGTTGGTCATCCTCCTCTGATACGAGCCCTTACGTAGAGCTGATATATCTGTCACTAAGACAATAGAACAAAGGAAGACGGGTAGAGTATTTCCCTTTGTAAAGTAACGGTCTAATTTCATTCCTCCCTGTACTCTTATCGTATTACATTGACAAGGTTGCTGTGACTCCTTTCGTAGGGACCACGTTCACGGCGTCCGAGTCGGCCACTTCATTGGCTCTCCCTTCGTCCCACCCGCATGAAAGAGATGAGACATAGTCTCCAACATGGGTCCTGCAAAAACGGTTCCTACGAAGATGGGCGAACTCGTATGCGCTAAGCTACTAGAATTAAGCTATGAGGTCCTAAGGCCATTTGGAGATACCCTTACGATACGATGGAGTAATCGAGGAAGCTCATCGAACACAGGAAGATTCCAAATGAGTTTGAGACTAGTACCTACGAAGAACAGTCAGGAGAAAAACGTGCGGTGGACAAAGGATGAAGAGATGTAAATGACCGCGGTGGGGCTCGAACCCACGACCAATCGATTAAAAGTCGATTGCTCTACCACTGAGCTACGCGGTCAACTTTTAGCGTAGTCTTGGAAAGACTACACCAAGGATAGCTGTTAAGCCATCTTGTTTAAGTACATTTATACTATAGCATGCACTGTCAAGGGTTACGGAGTGCGAGATGACAGGGTTTAGGAGTAGAGTAAGAGCGGCAGAAGTCCACGTTTTGTATCGCCTGGTCGGGATAATGCGTATTATGTCATGTATACAAGAAAATAGGGGCGTAATATGCTTGTTCAATAGCGCGCGACATGTTACACTACGGACGAACTCAAGCGGCAGAATGTGCAGGTACATACTTCTCTATTTCCGCTGAGCATGATGCACAGGATGACGACTCAAGGGAAAACAGGAGGCGGTGTTCCTCGACGAATAAGTTGTAGGAGGAAGCAGCACCGATAGGAACGTGACAAAACGAATACTTGTTGTTGACGACAGAAACGATCTTCTGCACCTGATGCGTAGAGTGCTGGAAGATGAAGAGTATCAAGTCTCGATTCTACAAGACGGCAAAGGTGCTTTTGAACGCGTCAAAAGTATGCTGCCCGATTTGCTCATCCTGGACTTAAAGTTGGGCGATGCATCAGGGCAGGATATTCTCAAACAAATAAAAGAAGACGAGATTACTGCAGATATTCCTGTAATTATCTACACCGCGGCGGTTCTTGAGGCAGAAGAGGTGGCACGTTCCATACAGGAGCAGCCGCACTATTATCACAACGTATACCTGTTACAAAAACCTTTTGAGCTAAATGTCTTGCTCAACACCGTCGAACAGCTTTTGAACAAAGCAGTACGGTAAAATCTTTTCATTATTAAGGAGTAAAAATTATGAGATTTTTTCTTGGTCTATTCCTCGGTTTAGGTATTGGAGTTGCGGCAGGCTTGATCTTTGCACCACAATCAGGTGAGACAACTCGTGCACAACTGCAGGAGCGCGGAATTATGCTGCGTTCAGGCGATCTTAACGACGACATTCGCGCACGTGCAAATGCAGCCCTTGAGCAGGGACGCGAACTCTATAACCGTACAAAGATTGAGTTATCCGACCGCTACAACCAGACGAAGAGCGGCAACCTCTAACTATCTCGAATAGAAGCAGCGGGCGTTTGACGCATATCAAATGCCCGCTGCTTCTTCTTTTTATTCATACTGTTTAAGCATCTTATCAACCAAATTGGCGATCTCGTGCCAGAGACTATGCTGGTAATCGAGCATGCGGGACTGGTTAAGCTCAAAATCGCGATTTGAGGGGTCTTTCTGAGCGTGTTCAGCAAACTGCTTTGAGAGCGCAAGCGTTTTGTCGCCGCGCCCGTGCAGGTAAGCCGTTAGTTCTCGTAGGTCTTTCAAAAGGGACTCTAATTTTTCTTCATTACCGGGCATATTATTCCTTCTTTGTTGCTGGATAGATATGTAACGCGTCCGCAAACCGATTAAAAAAGTTAAAGAGGCCGATCACGGTTGATAGCTCGACGAGTTCGCCATCGTCAAAGTACAACTGCAGCTCGTCCCAGAGTTCCTCGTCAACGTCACGCGCGCTGGTTGTCATAATCTCTGCATAACGCAGAGCCGCCAGTTGGCGTGCAGTGAACGCGTCTCTATGTTCATCTATGTGATAGAGCGCATCCAACAGGT
>CAXTCR010000099.1:0-13145 GCA_964242555.1 uncultured Ktedonobacteraceae bacterium | reverse complement strand
ACGGTAGTCCAGCAGCATGAGGCACGGATGTATACTGGGAGCTTTTTCCAACGCGGTCAAACCATCCTCTATGACTACAGTGTTATACGGCGTCTCTTCTTCGATCAGCTGTTGCAGAAAGTGCCCAATGTCTGCATCGTCCTCCACAATGAGTATTGTCGAATTCGGCAAACTTCGGGCGGCTGGTGGAATGACCTCCAGTGACATAGCTATTCCTTTCTTCAGTAGTTTTGAGTCCGGTATAAAGTGATAGTATACTTGTATCTAACGGATTTGCAAGCGTTTTGGTGACGAAAATTTCGTCAGCCATAAATATGCATCTGCTAGAATTGATAAAACTAGAAAGAAGATAAATACCGAGTATGATACATGCACTAATATTCGATTTTGATGGAACGATTTTAGATACAGAGGAGCCAGAGTATCGAACATGGCAAGAAATATATGCGCGTTATAATGCGACACTGCCGCTTGAGCAGTGGGCAAAGGCAATTGGCAGTGGTCCAGAAGCATTTGATCCCTTCAGTTATCTGGAGGGGCAGATTGGGCATCCAGTAGATCGAGACGAAATCGTGGCTTGGCGTCGTGAGCGGAACCGGGAGATAATTGCGCGCAACACGGCACTACCAGGAGTAGAAACGTATATCACTGAGGCAGGGCGGCTGGGTTTGAAACGCGCTGTTGCCTCAAGCTCGACGCATGCATGGGTTACAGGTCATCTCTCACGACTCGGCCTACTCCAATACTTCGACTACCTGCACTGCGGTGATGAGGTAGTCCATAGAAAGCCCAATCCAGAGATATATTTGGATGTGCTTAAACACTTTAAAATTACAGGCAATGAGGCTATTGTGCTTGAGGATTCACCAAATGGAGTACGCGCGGCGAAGGCGGCAGGCATCTTTTGTGTTGCCGTTCCTAATGTGGTCACGGGACATCTGCGCCTTGACCATGCGGATTTGCGTTTGGCATCTATGGCGGATATGCCATTAGAGAAGCTGATTACGTTGGCCGAGTACAGACAGAAGCAGGAGTAACGGGTAACTACGACTCAATAGCAGAATGGTATGATCAAAGCGTGCGCACAGGTTTACTCGCTCATGAGAGCGTGGAGCCTGTGCTATTGCGTCTTGCCGGAGATGTGAAAGGGCGGCATATCTGCGATCTTGCCTGAATATTTGTTTGTAAGAAACGATGAATACACACTATTCTTCGGTATAAGCTCTTCTATTAAACCTCACAGGACATAAAAGAGCTTGTTTTTCAGAAACCCTGTAGTAATTCCTTTCTGCCTATCCTTCCTGGTGCATAGACTGAGTCATAAAATCAACCATGCCTTCTCATAAATGGTTGCGTCAACACCGTTCTTATGTAGGATACTGGCAAGGGTGAGACCACCAAGACCGGCACCAATAATAGTAATATGTTCCAAGAGAATACTTCTTTCTATCAAGGATGTTCATGCTTCCTTTTGTTCATCAGGAACGCGAGGAATGTTCAGTATTCCAGTGAGGAGAACATCTATGCCCCACAGAAAACGGTCATGCCCTTTGCCGGAAAGGAGTTCGTTGCTAAGCCGTGCAATGTGAGGATATATACTTGCATCGGCTGCAGCAATCACTGATGCAAGAATTGCATCTTCATTAGCAGCTTGGGAGGAAGACTTGCGAGTGCTGTGCTCTGCCGCGTTCGCAGTTGCGTGCAGTAGCAGCAAATCAACTGCCCATGCAGCTTCACGACCCGGCAGTCCTCCCTCTTTTAACAGGGCAAGAATATATTCGATCAGTGTCAGGTAGTTTGCACCACTTGGATGTGTTACTAAGGTCATGCGAGCGATCTCTGGATATTCAAAGAGGACAAGCGTGTAGCGCATAAGCAATTGTTTCAAGCGGTCACACCATGTCCCCTCCTCCGTAAGTGACTCTATAACCTCTAGCAAAAGGGCATCAAGTAGCTGTGCATGTAGATCGGCAGTATTGTGTACGTAGACGTACAACGACGCTGGGCCTGTGTCCAGCGCCTCCGCTATTCGACGCATCGTGACTTTGCCCAGTCCCTCATCCCGTAGGATTGTGAGCGCGACCTCGATAATGCCCTGTCGTGTCAATGCCGGTTTCGCAGGACGTTCACGTCGACTCTTCGAAGCTGAAAGATAGTTGTGTGTACTCATATGCTCAGTATAACCGAACATGTTCGTTACAAACACTTGCGTAACGAACATGTTCGGTTATTATATTTTTTAAGAAGTAGTGCTTATAACGGACGTACTTTGAGCTAACCCAAAGTACGTCCGTCATAAGCACTACTTCTTAATGGATGTTTACGGCTTACAATATGTCCACTGCATCCCCGACCTTGCTCATATTTTGAAACTTCATACCTTCTTTGGAGAAGTATTGCGAATAGTTGTTGTAGCGTTGCTTGATGAAGAAATCTTTCACATAGCCATCATGAACGGGAACGATTATTTCGGGCGAAATTCGGCTTGCGAATTCGGCAACGCTTACTTCTGTGAGCCATGGGGCTGCGACCGGTAGTGCCAGAACTTTGATACCCTTTAAAGGATTGAGGAAGGACGCGAATGAGTCTCCAGGATTAAGAAAGGTGTCGTTGAGAATGTAGGCAGTATTTTGTGGAAGCGTGGGCGCTAGGATAGCCTCGTGCTTGGAGGAGAGGGCGCGAATGGTGAAGTTTTTTGTGTGCTGCGTTCCTTCGTCCAGCACGTTGGCCTCGATACCCTCTTTGGCAAGCGTATCTTTGCACTCAGAGTTCGTGATTACTGATGCATTGCTTAAGGAGACGATCTGCTTGAGCGAGTTCATGTCCACGTGGTCAGGGTGCTGATGGGTGAGAATAACAGTAGAAATGTCCTTAAATGTTTCAGGCCGAACGGCGCCTTCAATGAAGGAAAAGATACCGGGGTCGAATAGGATTTTTTCGTCTCCCTGTTCGACCACGAGGCAGGAATGGATGTATTTGTAGATGCGCATTTGTTACTCCTTTTCTTCCTTTGCATGGCTGGCGTGTAAGCATCATGAATAAAGCTCCGAGCTAGCCAGACCACTATCATAGGTACATCATAAAGGTAATTGAAGAATTTCTAATCCTTGTATTCTCCCACAATCTCATGTACAATTCTTCTTAGATACCTTATCCAAAGGTATCCTTCATCAGTTAAACCTATAACAGGTATGATTACTATCAGTAATGATAGTAAGAGTGGTAATTATTCCCTCCTTCCATTAGTCCACTGTCCCCTCTCTCAATAGCAAGCAGTGGTAGTAACATCAGTAGTGATAGTAAGAACAGTAATTAATCCTCCATCATACTCAATCTCATTATATGTTAATGGTCATCAATCTAAATGAATATCAGTAATCATGGTAGTATCAATAATGATTTTCCACCTCTTTCATCAATACTCAGTAACCCCCCTTTGCAGTAGTAGTTAATAATGGTAAATCAATAATAAACAACCCGCCACAGCATCCCCATCATCCACCAACTCAGAAATAGTAGTACACATGGTAACGACGGTAATTAAACAGCTTGCTAAGAATATCGAGAGTAGATTGCCTCTTTGGTCCATTGAAAGAAATCTCATTGGACCATAAAAACAGCACTGTTATTATGATATATTTTTGAAAGACCGATGAAATTTCAAAATGGAAGGATGTAACATTATGACACAACCGATTGTACAAGTTGACGCATTTACAAATAGACCATTCACGGGCAATCCTGCGGCAGTATGTGTCTTGCCGGAGGCTCATGAGGAGGGGTGGATGCAGCAGGTGGCGCAAGAAATGAATCTTGCTGAGACAGCATTTCTGGTCCGTCAAGAGGATGGCTATAATCTGCGCTGGTTCACTCCGCTTGTTGAGGTCGACCTCTGCGGTCATGCCACGCTTGCCAGTGCGCATGTATTATGGGAGACCGGGCAACTGGCGAAAGGCACACAGGCACGTTTTTATACCAAGAGTGGACTCCTTACGGCAGACCAACAGGGTGAATGGATTGAGCTAAATTTTCCCGTGACGCCAGAGCAGGAGGTTGCTGAACCTGCACATCTCTTGCAAGCACTAGGTGTGCCCGCGCAGTATATTGGCAAGAACAAGTTCGATTATCTAATCGAAGTGGACTCGGAAGAGGTCGTGCACAACGTCCGTCCGAATTTCTCGCAGCTGAGAATGGTCGATGCACGTGGTATTATCGTGACTAGTCGTGCGAGCACTGAAGGATATGATTTTGTATCGCGCTTCTTTGCGCCGCTTGTAGGCATTGACGAAGATCCTGTAACCGGCTCAGCACACTGTAGCCTTGCGCCGTATTGGAGTAAGAAGCTTGGCAAGGATGTGATGACCGGCTATCAAGCTTCGTCGCGTGGCGGCGTCGTACGCGTACGGCTCGATGGTGAGCGTGTAAGGCTTGGCGGGCAAGCGGTGACAGTGTTGCGTGGAGAATTGGTATAGAACAGGAAGGGACATCCTCTTTGCCATGTGAAGCAGTAGGTATGTCTCTTCTCATTTTCCGTTCCATATCTTGTTGTGCTACGACTGGAAGGAGAGGTAGGTAAAAGTTACATAACGTATACATCATTCTTAACAGGAACGTGCTAGAACTATATTTCTTCTAAGGAAATATTTTCATATAAAACCGCTCACAAGGAAAACTTATGCTCTCGCTCCTATCACTAACTGCACTAATTGCTGCAGGGTCTGACAAACCTGGCATACACACCTCACTTGTACTTATTCTCACATTACTTTTTGTTGGGCTTGCTCTTGCGCTGGCCGCGCCACGTTTAAAGATTCCATATCCTATTTTACTGATTATAGGTGGTCTGGTCTTGGGCTTTATTCCTGGTTTGCCACGCTTTCAACTTGACCCCGAACTTATTTTCCTGCTGTTTTTGCCTCCGTTGATCTACTCTTCGGCATGGAGCACCTCCTGGCGTGATTTTAAGGATAATTTTCGTCCAATTTTGTTGCTGGCGACTGGTCTTGTATTATTTACAACACTTCTGGTTGGGATAGTCGCACACGCGATTGTACCGTCGCTGCCGTGGGCTGCGGCTTTTGTAATAGGGGCGATCGTCTCGCCTACTGATGCCATTGCTGCGACCTCTATCGCACAACGGCTTGGGGTGCCACGACGTATCGTGACGATTATCGAGGGCGAGAGTCTGGTAAACGACTCAACTGGTTTGGTTGCGTACCAGTTTGCGGTTGCTGCCGTGGTAACGGGAGCATTCTCTCTATGGAGTGCTAGTCTGCTCTTTGTTGTTGAGAGTGCCGGTGGTATTCTGATTGGGCTTGCTCTTGGCTGGTGCCTTACGTTTGTTCATCGTCATCTAGACAATCCCACGCTGGAGATCGTGATTACGCTGCTCACGCCTTTCGCGGCATACCTGCTTGCCGAGGAAATACATGTATCTGGTGTACTTGCTACCGTTGCGGCTGGGCTTTATCTAACGCGCAAGTCTTCGGTGCTCTTCTCTGCACAAACACGCCAACAGGCGCTGGCTGTCTGGACGACGATGGTCTTCTTGTTAAATGCGCTTGTGTTCATCTTCATTGGGTTGGAACTCCGGAACATTCTGGATCAACTGAACGATACTGTTGCGCGTCACACGACGCCCAATCTCCTCTGGTATGCTGTTGGAGTGAGTGTAGCGACGATTGTGGTGCGTATCTTGTGGGTTATTCCAGCGACCTATCTTCCCCGTCTACTCATCCGGCATATACGTGAGCGAGATCCCTATCCCAACTGGCGTAACGTGGCAGTGATTGGCTGGGCGGGAATGCGCGGTGTAATCTCGTTGGCGGCGGCACTTGCGCTGCCGGAAACAACTGCGAATGGGCAACCATTTCCCGAACGTGTCTTGATACAGTTCCTCACCTTCTCTGTTATTCTCGCGACCCTTGTATTCCAAGGTCTCAGTCTGCCCTTCGTCATCCGGCGTCTGGGACTCAAAGATGACGGTGAGGCCGAACGCGAGGAGATTCGAGCACGGCAAGTCGCATCGCTTGCTGCACTCGAACGCATTGACCAAATGATTGAAGAGGGGCAGGCTCCTCAAGATGCGGCTGAGCACCTGCGCGAACGTTACGAAGTGCGTGCTAAAAGCGTTGCAGAGTTGGCCGATGGTATGGAGAGCGGCCAAGAACAGGAGAGGCTTGATGCTTATCAACGCGTCGAGCAAGAGACATTGCAGGCGGCCCGCGAATCAATTGTCGAACTGCGCGACAAGGGCGAAATCAATGATGAGGTAATGCGGCGTGTCGAGCGCGAACTCGATTTGCAGGAGCAACAACTGGATGGTTAGGGGAAGCGCAAAACATTGCAATTTCCCTATTGTTGTGTCTCACGAAAATATTGACTTGTGTGATATAGTCTGGTAATATTCAAGTGTTGCACCCATAGCTCAATGGATAGAGCGATAGTCTTCGGAACTATGCGTTGGGGGTTCGAGTCCCTCTGGGTGCATTTCGAACCTTTCTCCCTTATCCGCGAATAATGCTCCTGCTTTAGATAGAAGCTTCTCTATTCCCTCTTTAATAGTAACTCATTGTGTAAAAATTGGCCGCAGCAATCACAGCTTCACTTTCTGCACCAATTGTCCCTTTTATACCCTTTTCTTTCGGTATTGGGTGCAAAATATTCATATGCCTTTATCCTTTCCCCAAAGTCTTACCTGTTGATGATAGATGCTAATAGCTGTATAAGGAGTGATTTATAGGATCTTCTTTTAAAAATTGATTTATAAATTATAGCACAACCACTCGATAATGTACAGATAATTGTTACGTTTGCTCAACTGTTGTTGATTAACGAATGAGACATATCTCATTCGTTAATCAACAACAGTTGAGCTTTGGAGTAGTCTTGTTACAGAATGTTTCCAACTAAGGCATCGCGCTCTAGGGGACCGATGGCGGCGATGGTGAGTGGGTTGAGGGGCGAGTAGCGGTGCAGAACGTTGAGTACTTGTTCCTGGGTGACGGAGTCGATGGCATCTTTGACTTCCTGAACGGTTTTAAGTTTGCGCTCGAACCACCAGGAGCGGGAGATGGCGCCCATACGAGCACCAGAGCCTTCGCTGCGCATGATGGTTTCGCTCTTCAACTGTACTTTGGCGCGTTCCAGTTCGTCGGTAGTGATGCCGTCCTGCTCCAGTTTGCGCAGTTCGTTGACGATGACTTCGAGGCACTCATGACCTTGTTCAGGGGTAGTACCTGCGTAGATACGCATAGCGCCAATGTGCTTGTTCCCGGCAAGGCTAGCGGAGACGCCGTACACTAGACCACGCTTCTCACGCACTTCGACAAAGAGGCGTGAGGCCATGTTCCCGCCGAGAACTTCACTAATAATCATACCGGCGTAGTAGTCTGGATTGGTGTAGCTGGGGAAGGGAAACATCATGCCGAGATGCTCCTGTTTGCCTTCTTGATATTCTAATGACACGCTATTTGTGGGCTGTGGTACATGGAGGGTCGAAGATGCCACCTCGCCTTGCCAATCGCCAAACAGGTCTTGCATGCGTTTCACGACGTGGTCCCAGTCGAACTTGCCCGCGATGGCAAAGAGGGTATTGTTTGGCTTATACCGCTCTTGCCAGAATGCCTGCAGGTCCTGACGCTGGAGTGAGCGCACACTTTCATCTGTGCCCAAAGCTAGGCGTGCGAGTGGGGAGCCTTTGTAGAAGTTGGAGCGCACGATGTCGAAGATGCGGCTCATTGGCTCGTCGTCGCGACGACGAATTTCTTGTAGGATGATGTTGCGCGTTTGCTCTAGCTCGTTTCTAGGAAAGGTTGGAGTGAGCAGGATTTCATGAATCAAGTCGAGGGTCGAGTCGAATTTGGTATTGACGATCTGCGACCAGACCTGTGTTGTCTCCATACCGGTTCCGGCACCTTTACGTGCACCAAGCGACTCGAATGCTTCGTTTAGGGCGCGGGCATCCTTTTGTTTTGTGCCTTGGAAGAGCATATATTCGAAGAGGTGCGCGAGTCCCTGTTTATCCTCTGGCTCATGGACCACAGCGGCTTCGAGTTGAAAACCAAAGGTGATCGAGCTGAGGCTTGGCATGTATTGGCCGATTAGCTCAATCCCGTTGGGGAGTTTAGAGTAGAAATAGTTTGGGGGAAGGTTTTGCCCAGTTTGTTGATCAACGCTCATATATGTTCGATGTTCCTTTCTGAACAGGAGTATACACAGAAATAAGGTTAGTATATCACAGAGGGGAGAGGAGATGCGCCGTGGCAATGGGTATCGTCCAACCTCTCATTCTATCTTGGAAGAACGTATTGAGGAGAATTGACTCAAGGCTACTGGAGGTCATCAATAATGGTGTAAAGGTCATTGAGGCGAAACGGCTCACCGAGAACTCTTATAGAGTGTAACTGTTGCTCAATTGAGGACGTTTCATAGTAGCTTGTGTTCGAGATGAGCACAATTGGAAGATCAGGTGCGACTGTACGTACCTGTTCTACAACGTGACGCCATGAGAAGCTTGTTTGTGGATGGTCTCCAATGATTAAAAGGCTAAATCTCTGCTGCGAACAGCAGCATAGTGAGAGTTGTAGTGACTGCAAGCACGTTGTTGGTGTATTGCAACTGAAGGGGTCATAGTGCCTTAACTCCAAGATAGCACACAACAATTCTTCCACCATCGCAACCTCTTCCAGGATGCATATCCTCATAGATGCCCTTTCTGCCTCCCTACATGTCGACATAACAGTTGTTATAGTATAGCAAACAAGTATCGTAAAGCAAATAAAATCTGTATGAATATTTCCTTTAGGATAAGAGATGGCCTACTGATAGGGTAAGAGTGCATGTGTTACAATACACATATTGTTTTGTCCACGATGTTTTGCCCATTCAGACTGTCAGTAGTGTTTGTGCAACCGGCCTCATTTAGGCAGTTGGGAATGGAGCGTGTGGAGCGACCTAGCCAGTGAAGGAGAACGAAGTTGGATTTTTCGCTGACCGATGAGCAGAAAATGGTGCAACAGACTGTACGTCGTTTTGTGGAGCGCGAACTGATGCCACTTGAAAGCGAAGTGATGCAGAGCGAGGGCAAGTATCCTACGGGCATTGAGCCAAATCTGTATCATTCGTTGCAACAGAAGGCGAAAGAGCTGGGTTTCTGGGGTATCAACACGCCAGAGGAATATGGTGGAGCAGACCTCGGGGCCGTGATGACCGCACTCATTGCGATGGAGATGGGTCGCACGCTCGTTCCTTTTAGCTTTGGTGGGGGTGCAGACAATATCCTGTATCAAGGCAATGAGCAACAGAAGAAAGAGTATCTTATTCCGACAATTGAGGGTGAGCGAAAATCGTGTTTCGCGTTGACGGAGCCGGGAGCGGGTTCTGATCCATCGGCGATTAGGGCGACGGCGGTCAAGGATGGTGACTCCTGGGTGATCAATGGACAAAAGGTTTTTATCACGGGAGGCAACGAGGCAGACTTCGCGATGGTGCTGGCCGTGACGGACCGGGATAAGCCACCGCAAAAGGGTGGTGTTACATGCTTCCTGGTAGATCGCTCGATGGGCTGGACCTCGCGTCCGATTCCCACGATGGGTGGCTGGTCGCCTGCAGAACTCTTCTTTGAGAATGTGCGCGTACCGGAAGATCATGTGCTGGGTGAGGTTGGACATGGCTTCTCCCTTGGTATGAGATGGATTGGGCAGGGGCGTTGGCTGATTGCCTCGCGTTGTGTTGGAACGGCAGAGCGTTTGCTGCAAATGGCGATTGACTATTCGAAGCAGCGAGTTACCTTTGGACAACCGATTGGCGACCGGCAGGCTATTCAGTGGATGATCGCTGACTCCGCGATGGAGATTCAGGCGACTAAGTGGCTGGCCTTCCATGCAGCGTGGAAAGCTGATCAGGGTGTAGACAACCGGCACGAGGCAAGTATGGCCAAACTCTACGGTTCTAACATGGTGAACCGGGTTGTTGATCGCGTGATGCAGATTCACGGTGGCATGGGCTACACCAAAGAGATGCCGATCGAACGTTGGTACCGCGACGTACGTGTGACGCGTATCTACGAGGGAACAGATGAGATCCAGCATTTCATTATCGCGCGCGATTTGCTCAAGGGGTATGTGAAGCTAGGCGCGTGGGAGTAGAGTTTTAGGAATTCTTAGGAAGCAGAGGGTTTCGCAGAAGCATTGCGTTTTTTGCGAAACCCTCTGCTTCTTAAATGTCTTCGAAAAGCTCACTAAACTTATAACGAAATTCTGGCAAGAGTGGGTTTACTAAAGTTTGCTTTTCAATCGATTGAGAAAAGTATACCATAGTTTTGATGTAGAGTAAAGGGTGTAACCAGCTCGATTTGAGGCCTTTTGATAGTGACGAAGCAGGGATGTCCTGACCAACGAGGCTTGCAAAAGCGTTCAAATGTTGTTGGACGGACTCCTACGAACAGAGGTTTCATAGGGATGGACTGAGCCTGTCTCGTCAGACTGCTACGATGCGTGTATGGGCTTGTGAGAAAGCGGCTTGAGGGGATATAATAGAAGCCTATAGACACGTCCTGCCTCCTACTAGCAGCAAGTAACACCGAAAGAAGCCCTTATGCCTCAGATACAACACGCCCCAGAACAGAAAGTCCCTGCACAGAGATGGTATGGGAGGTTCAGCAATGGATTGTTGTGGAAGAACCGAACGCTTTTGGCGATCTCACTGGCGATTTGTGCGGACTATTCAGGGGTTGGAATGGTTGGGCCGGTGAGGGTACTATTTGCCCAAGCGCGTGGTGCCTCACTGACCATTATTGGCTTGATGGCTTCGGCGTACCTCCTTTCGAATTTTCTTTTCCAGTATCCTCTTGGCTGGTTAGCGGACCGTTGGGGACGGAAACGGGTGATGCTGCTTGGTTTGTTTGCGCAGGCTGTACTTTCGGCGCTCTATATCGTTATTACTGACCCTGTGGTGTTTGTGATCTTGCGCTTGATCGAAGGTATAGGGACAGCAGCACTCTTACCGGCTGCTCGTGCACTGATTATTGATGAAGTACCGGTAGAGAAGCAGGGGGAGGCATATGGCATCTTTAGCGCATTTTTTAATGCTGGTTTTCTGCTCGGACCGGGTATTGGTGGTTTCCTGGCGTCGTATGGTTATACGGCGGCTTATGCTGGTTCGATGCTATTCCGTGTTGTAGCGATTATCATCGTGATTCTCATGGTTCCTGCGACTAGTAAAAGCCAGACGTTGACAGCTACGACAAAAGGCAGTTTCTCATACGCAGCGCTTTTTACGGTACCTCTGCTGGCGGCATATCTGATAGCTTTTGGAGATTACTTGTATCTGGGCTTTGACCAGACGCTTATGCCTTTGTGGTTACATGACAATCTTGGGGCATCGGTCTCCTTGATTGGCATAACGTACATGGTGTGGGCTGTTCCAAACATCCTCTTGTCAGCGTTTGGCGGTCAGGTGGCGGATCGCACTCGTTACCGCGCGATACTGATATTGATTTTTGGACTGGTACAGGTGCCACTCTATGTGATGTATGGTTTGGCCAACTCGATAGTGATCGTGATTGTCGGGTTTGGTTTGCATGGAGTAGTCTATTCATTTATACAGCCAGCAGTGGATACGCATATCGCGTCGTCATCGCCCAGCAATGTACGGGCGCAGGTACAGGGATTGTATGGGGCGATTGGCCTAATTGGAGCGTTCGTGGGAGCGAGTGGCTTCAGTCAGCTGTATGACATTAATTTCCGCTATCCGCTGTTCGTGATGGGTGGTGTGTATGGGATATGTGTGCTTACAGGCGGCCTCATAATCTTGCTGGTGGAACGACGTAAATTTGCTCGTTAATATCCTGGTGCATCTCATTCGTCAGAGATGCACCAGGATATTTTTATTTATTCTTTGCCGCTTTCAGCGACATTAAGAATAATCGAGTCGATGAGCTGTTCGACGGGGGCGTGGTCGTCGGTGAAGACGGCACGAGCGGTGTGTTCTTCACGAATGTTGCCGTATGTGATGCTGGAACTCATGACGCTCAGGAGTGGACCATTGGTTATGGTGCTCATATTTGCCGCAAAATTGCCGAGGGCAGTATGGGCGTTTGTGCCGATGATGATGCTATTGGAGAAGCGTTCGGTGTCGATGATGTAGACGTTAGAGAAGACCGAGCGCATGGTTTGTGAGAGCGCGTTGACCAGACGGAAGTCGTGCGAGGTGCGACCAGCGTTGATAACAGCGACTCCGTTGGTGGCGAGGTGGCTTTTAACCTCGGAAAAGAACTCGTGAGTGGTCAGCTGGAAGGGAACGTAGGGCTGCTGATAGGCGTCCATGCCAATGACATCATATTTTTGTGCAGTTGTTTGTAAGAAGTAGCGGCCATCCTGCACCGCGACATGGAGATTTGGTTCGTTCATGGCAAAGTATTTGCGTCCCATATTCACAATGTCTCCATCGATCTCCACGCCATCTATTGAGACCGAGGGGCCATACACATTGGTGAATTCGCGGGGGATGGTACCCGCGCCTAGGCCAATGATGCAGACTTTACGAACCTGCTGGGGCGTAAATGGTGGAGCGTTAAAGTAGGGCGCAACCATGAAGTAGTCCCAGGGGCCGTTAGTGAGAATGCGATTGGGATTGTAGATCGAGTGGACTGCTAAGCCTTCGTTCAAGACGAGTTGCATTTCGCTGCCAACACGGACGACCTGGATATAGTTGTAGGCAGACTCTTTTTCCGTTACCAGCACGCCGCTGCCATTTGTTCCACTGGGTGGCTTGATTGGTCCCTGAATGCCGAAGAGCGTCAGGCCCAGTGGGATGAGCAACACGATAGAGAACAAGCTGCGGTTTGCGCCCTTTCGTATCGGATGCATGCCATTTGTGGAGCTGGATATCCCATTGCCAGGCGAACCGTTGCCGCGTTGTGCGCTGCTCAGTATGCCGACGAGCGAGACAAGCAACAGGGCGAGGGCGGTCGTGAAGAAGGTCATGTAGGTGCCAAGATAGGGGATGAGGACAAAGACGGGAAAGAAGGTGCCAAAGATGCTGCCTACGGTCGAGATAGCATAGAGTTGACCGGCGGTGCGACCGGAGCGAATGACTTGCGCGGTGCATAGGCGGATAGCGAATGGAGAGACGCAGCCGAGCAG
>CAXTCR010000098.1:0-13178 GCA_964242555.1 uncultured Ktedonobacteraceae bacterium | reverse complement strand
CTTCTTTCTCCTGTATAGAGAAGAGGAGTCGAGATGTATCTTCACTCAGGACTGAAAGCGCATGTGTTCTCTGCTTTGACGTTGACACGAACGAGCACGCAGATGACAGGGCGGTCGGCAAAATTGAGGTAGACGGTTCTTTTCAGAAATATAATTACTTGTTAAAAAGTCTTCTTAAAAAAGAGTTTGCATAGAATATACTGATGCAAGCTCTTTTTTATTGCCCGGAAAGTCGTTCTCCTCTAAAAGAGGAAGCGTTCCAAACGCAACGGGGGAGATGTTGCTGTGATTATCGACGCTCATACACACATATTTCCACCAGAAATAGCTAGACAGCGCGAACACTACTGCGCGCGTGATGCTTGGTTCGATGCGCTCTATCGCAATCCACGCGCCAATCTTGCTACAGCGGAAGACTTGATTGCCGAGATGGATCGCTCCGGCGTTGATATATCGTTTATATGCTCCTTCGGCTGGCGCGATAGTGGACTGGTGAAAGAAGGAAATAGTTACATTCTCGATGCGCTGCATCGCTATCGGTCTCGTCTACGCGGTATGGCAGGTATACTTCCTACAGCGGGAGAGCAGGCTGTCTATGAGTTAGAGCGCTGTGCACATGCTGGAATGATCGGCTTAGGTGAGCTAATGCCACATGGACAAGGCTATAGACTGGACAACATCAAGCTGCTCACTCCTTTTATGGAGGTCGCACGGCAGTTTCGCCTGATAGTTTTATCGCATTGTAGCGAACCTGTAGGCCATAGCTATCCAGGCAAGGGCGATGTTTCGGTGAGTGATCTTGTCGCGTTTCTCACTGCATTCCCCGATAATTTATTTATCGCGGCGCATTGGGGAGGTGGTCTACCTTTTTATACATTGATGCCGGAGATACAGCGTGTTACTGCCAATGTGTGGTATGATACGGCTGCAACTCCCTACCTGTATAAGAGTACTATTTTCCCTATCGCTACACAAATGGTAGGCGCTGATCGTATTCTCTTTGCCAGCGATTATGGTCTATTATCGCAGCAGCGCGTTATCACACATATCCAACAAGCAGGTATGGATACAGAGACAGTTGCAAAGGTGCTGGGGAGAAACGCACAGGCATTACTTCAATTACGGGAAACAGAAGCATGAGAGTAGTATCATTAGGAAGTGGCAGTAGTGGAAATTCGTTATTTGTCGAAGCAGGTCCTCAGGGACGCACAAAACTTTTAGTCGACGCAGGTTTGGCGGGTCGCACTCTTATCGACCGTCTACACAACGTGAACGTTTCTCCCTCAGCGTTACAGGGCGTCCTGTTGACACATGAACACAGCGATCACACGATAGGCGTCTCCACATTGATGAAGCGTTACAATACTCCTGTAGTTGCTGATCCTCAAACCTATAACGCGGTACAAGAAAGTATGCGTTATGGAACATGGCGTACTGATACCAGCAACCTCTCTTTAGACACGTCGTCTCTTGTAAAAAGTGAACCTGTGACTGATGAGAGCAAATTGCTTGCTCTGCCCGTTGGGTCGCAAAGAAGAATTGGCGATATCGAGATAACCTCGTTTCCTATCTCGCATGATGCAGTTGCTCCCTGTGGCTACTTGCTCGAAGCCGGAGGTTGTCGCGTATGCATTGTAACGGACAGCGGCGAGGTAACTCCTGCGATGCTTGCTGTGATGCAACAAGCCGATTTACTTATCCTGGAATCTAACCACGAGCGCGACCGTCTTATTCGTGGTCCATATCCCCAGCATCTCAAAAAACGCATTCTTAGCCCTACTGGACATTTATCCAACGAGCAAGCAGCCGAAGCCGTACTCCGTACATGGCGATCCGACGGCGTACGTTGGCTCTGGCTAGCACACATCAGTAAAACGAACAATACTCCCGTGCTTGCCCTCAATAGTATGCGCGAACGTTTGCAATCCGCCAATGCCAACCTTTCGCAAATCCACATCTCCGTCTCGCCGCCTAATTTGGGCCACGTATGGGACTCTACTCAACTATGGCACACTTCATCCCTATGGGAAATGAGTCGCTAAGAAAGAATCAACCCATATACCCGACTACATCTGTCCCACCTACGTCGCCGTGCCAGTTAAAGTATTGCGGACGTTCGGCAACTACAGTGCCACTGAGCACCTGTACGCTCATAGAAACTTCATAGCCTTTACCAATCGGCTGAGTTGGATATGCACTTGCCATTGGCACAATCAAGCTATTGATATCAATCGTAGTGCGGCTATGCGCCGCAACCTGCTTCATCACCTGTACGCGGGTGCCATCCGCGAATAGTGTTACCGCAACGGTCTCGGCATTGTTCGTTGGGTTTTGCAACGTCAGAAACTCGGAAAAGCCGTTATAGGTATAGCCTTCGGCGAAACTGTAGACGGTGGAGCTTATTGGGCCAGGAGTGCCTATGGTGTCCGTGCCACCCGAGAGATGCGCGGAGCCAAAGTGAAAGTACATCAGCCGTTCGGCAACAATCACCGGTGTACTCGTTGTAACCTCCGCCGAAACCTCCGTAGTTGGCGTACAACCTGCATAAGGATGATGAAAGGCATTATTGACATCAAAGTAGCTCTGGCTGAACGCTGTGACATTGACGGGAATAGTCTGAGTTGAGCCATTCGTATACTCCAACTTTACATTCGCTGTAACATTAGCATTCGTGAAGTTCGCCAGTACAAGGTACTCCTGGAAGTTATTGCCCGTAAAGCCCTCGGCGAAGAGCCAATCGCTACCGGCATTTGTGCCAAGTGTTGTTGCGCCGGTTGCCGAGGCCGCGCCAAGCGTTCTGCCTCCGGCTGTTGGAATGTTATCACTGAAGTACAGAGGGCGTTCGGCAACGATACCAATATCCGATGTCACTGAAATCGCGACCTGTTGATAGAGGTTCACGGCTGCTGGCGTTCCCGTGCCGCGTTGCATTGGTCCCACATTCAATGTTTGTGTACCACGTAGACCGTTGTTGTAGTAGTGTATCGTGACATGCGCGGTTTGTGTCGTGTTGGGGTTAAGCAGTGTGACATATGTGCTGTACGTGCGTGTAGCATCCTGACGCGTATCACCCTCGGCAAAGTAGAATGAGGTCCCGTTGGCGGATGTACTGCCTAGCACATCTGTCCCACTACGAATGCTATGAAAATCGAAGTAGAGTGGACGTTCAGCCACGATAGGATTATCCGACTGAACTATGGTTGCCACAGCCTCTTGTGGGTCTGTTGTCTTTACCTGCAAGTCATCGTTGACACTCACTGTTGCGCGCGCGCTAGGTGCCACTGTGTGTTGTTTGCTAATGGCGGGCTTGTGTTCAAAAAGGTAGGTTGTCGTGACCGTCGCAGTCTGCGTTGGGCTTGTGTTGAGCAGCGTGAGATACTCCTGGAAATTATTGCCCACGCTTCCCTCGGCAAAGTACCATGTGTTGGAAGCGGGAGCATTGCGTACCTGTGTCATGCTTTTCGCGGCTACTTCCAGATCGCTCACAAGTTGTTGCCCATTATAACTACCAAGACCCGTAACCATGTCGTATCCCGTTGTCGCAGGGTATTTACCATCATTAAAAGCACTGCTATTTCCTATAGTAATATCGTGAAAATCCCTGGCATACGCCTGCGCATTCTGGGCCACATTATAAAGCAGGGGATTGAGGAAGCCAAGATTGAAGTTGCCGTCTTGCAGCGACTTTTCGTTGGCCAGCGCAACCAGTGCTGCCCACATTGGTGCAGCCGCTGAAGTTCCTCCAACGGTAATCCATGGATTCAATTGTGTGCAGTTTGCGGCAGCAATGGTGCAATAGGTAGGATAACCTACCCCTGGATCTGCATTGAGTGAGACATCGGGCACCTCGCGGCAAAGTATACCTGTGTACCCTGTAGTAGCTGCACATGGTGCCGTGCTACTAAAACTGTTGACAACCCCTGGTCCCTGTTGCCACGCCGGTTGTGTCCAGAAAGTACTGATTCCACCACCTCCTCCCATTACATGCCCACTATTTCCACCCTGTTGCCAGTACTGCTCGTTTGGGTGAGGACCGACAGCGTTGGAGAGCGCAGTCCCACCAACACCTGTAACGAAGGGCTGTGAGGCCGGGTCATCCACCGCTTCCGCAACACCCTGCGCTTGCCCATTGCAGTCGTCGGTTGCATGATCGCCAGAGGCGGCGAGAATGGTTTGTCCCTGTGCCGCTGCTATCGTAAAGAGCGCGTTTTCGAGTTGCGCTGAAGCTTTTGTCACAAGTGGTTCGCACGCCCCCCAACTGGTGCTTACAACAGGAATAGCATCATTTACGATCTGCCCCCACTCTGTGATTACCCCTACATCGGTATTCGGCGCCTCATAGACACTTAAATTGGCTAGGCGCGGGACCGCGCTTAGCACGAGTTCCATATCCAACTCGATCTCAAGTGCGCCATTGCCGGGTTGTGTACCGGAACCGCCTGCGACGGGTACACGGCGAATTGGCACATTCGCGCCTCCATAACACGCTGTATACGCGCTGATGTCGCTTTGCGCATAGTCATCCAGTTCGAACAGCGCCACCGATTGCCCCTCACCGCGTAGCCCCTGATCATAAAGGCCCTGCAAATTGTAAATGCCTGCTATCTGTGAGGGAATATAGTAGCTTGCTGGCGTTGTTGATGGGGGTAGACAGGTCGAGGTATGAGTACGTGGGAGGCTGTGCGCACTTTGTACTGGTACAACTGGCGGATGCATGTAGCGCGCTGCCGTATCCAGCCCATTGATACTTTGTATGATGCCTGCGAGCGATACTGGTACGCTGGGGTCTGCTGTTGGTGCATAAAACGTCTTACCATCGGGCGAACGATAATTATTAATCCCGATAGTAAACGCTGATTCGGCCTTCCCGATTGTTCCCCGAAAACTTAGCGTCACGTGGTGCTTAAAGGTTTCAACAAGCGTGAAACCCGCCTGTTGCATATAGTCAATCACCGCTTGTTGCGCATCTGGCAGGGGTCCATATGCCTTCACAATCTGCGCAAGTGTCATGTGTGGTTGAGCTGGTTGAGGAGACGCAGCCTTGAGGCTATGCACAAAGTTCTCTAAGTTTGCCTGATTGCGCAAACGCAGACCAACAGTGAGTGTTATACCCAGCTGCGGCTCCGTTGGTCCAAGCAGTTGGCTCTTTGCAACAATATCTGGTACATGTCCTGTAAGCTGAATAGAGTCGCTGGCGTGAACATGCTGCTCGAAGGGCGAGAAATAGTGTGTAAGGAAAAGACTGAGTAGCAATAACGCCATACAGGGCACAAGAAATACAGGATAAATACTACGAATGGAGCGTGGGCGTATATCGTTATGAGCAGGGAATTTCATAGAGTAGGTATACCTCAAATCATTTTTATAGCCTTATACATCTACTATGAACGCCTCCTCAAAATGTACTAGAGGAAAAGCAGTATCTCCGGGACCTTAGGGTAAAAATGGAGAATGTCAAACGTGGAAGAAAAGGAGTATATATACGAAAAAGAAACAATGGAGCAAATATGTTTTATTCGACGGTCAATCCTGCTATACTACAGGTGCGCATGGAAGGGATAAGTGACAAGGGTACTTCGCGAGGAGAGAGAGTTAGCGTGACCGTGGAAAAACCAGTCGAATCGCATTCAGCGTCTAAAGGCACAGCATCAAATACCGTCTTGACGGTTGCTCAACTATATGAGCAATTTAAACGACCCATTCACTCCTATATCTATCGTCTGCTTGGCAATCAAGAAGATGCGGACGACGTGACGCAGGAGGTCTTTGTTCGTGCCTGTACCGCTTGGAACAATCTCTACGAACGCGAGCATCTCTCGCCGTGGCTGTACCGCATTGCTACCAACCTGTGCGTCGACATCCTGCGCCGTCGCAAGCGTATCTCATGGTGGTCCCTCTCTCACCGCTTTCGCAATGATTTATATGATGAGGAGGGCACAAATGAGGATACATTCGCCTTTCTCGCCGATAATGGTGGCATCCCAGAGATCGCCGAGCGCGACCTGATCAGTCGTACGCTCGCAAATCTGCCGCCAGAGTATGCCACTGCTCTCGTGCTGAGTGCGGCTCAGGGAGTGCCCTATCAGGAAATCGCGATGATTATGAACATCTCTCCCAATGCAGCGGCTACTCGTATTTCGCGCGCAAAACGTATGTTTATAGAACAATATTCACGTCTTAGTAAGAATGATGGGGAACAGGAGGAGAAGGCATAATGAGCGAGCAAAACTCTTCTTTCCATCGAAATCTCTTGCCCGAAGAAGCCGACACTCGCGAATGTGAGACGACTCGCCAGTATCTTGCTGTCTGGAATGACCTTACAACGGAGCAGCGACGAGTCGTCGCCGATCATGTACGCTCGTGTCCATCATGTAGCACGCTGCATCTTGCCATGAATCGTGTGACGAGCCTCGTGGCCTCGCTTGAAGGGTCTAGCCCTTCGGCACGCGTGGATAGAGCTGTCATGGAGGCGATTGCAGCACAAAATAAACAAACGCCTTCGATACATCTCTTGCCCATTAGCTCTCGGAAGAAGCGCAAAAACATGCTGCAAGTAGCAGGACTCCTGCTTGCGGCTGCAGCTGTACTCATGGCTACATTTGCGGTGAGAAACTTTACGAAGCCAGCACCAACCTCGGCATTTCTCCTGCCCGCCACGATTTCATGGAGCGCGTACATTCTCTACCATAGTCAGACAAGAATAGATACAAAGGGTAAGCGCTATCGCGTTGACACCTATCATCAGATGACAAGCGGCTACCTGAACGTGGAGACTGTACAGGACACTAACCTGGATGTCGTGTTGGTCGAGCACGGCTCAAGCAACCTTGGCATGGATGAGATGCATCATATCGCGCAACACAATGTGCAAGGCTGGGGCATCGACATGTCCCAGGAGGCGATGTTCGACCTAAACGAACTGCGGCACGAACTGAACACCCATCAGGCAAGCTACTTGGACACCGACAGGTTTCGGAGTACACAGGTCTATCGTATCCGCTGCGACAATGGCTTAGTGCTATTGCTAGACAAACAGTATCGTCCCGTAAATATCCTTACCGGAGCCGTAGGTCCGGGTACAGGCGAGCCAATCTTTGATACAGTCTCGTTGCTGCCGCCTACAAAAGTATCGCCTTCTATGTGGAGCATGGAAGTCCCAAAGGGATTCAAGATGGGTGTTTTGCCAGCGCGACGACCATAAAATCAGCAGGACCTTTTGGTTTACCTAAATTGCATCTTTCTTTGCGCCCTGCACCTCATAATGTCATCTTCGTAAATCAACAGGGCGTCCGTTTGGCAAAACAGACGCCTGTATACGCTTTCATCATTGAGCATCACTTCAAATCAGATGTGGCAACAAACCAGCTATTGACATTGTCCCCATTCACCTGCCCAGGCGCAGTATCTGAGTCATACGTGTAAAGCAGGTGTTCATTGTACTCAACCTGATTGCCATTGTCGGTCTTTTGCGCGGTTAATGTACCTGGAAGCGTTGCAATGCTTGTAACATCACTTGCCGCTAACAATGGTGGCCATGCGGTAGCACAACTACTGCTACATGCCGTCGTCGTCTTCGTATCAGGCGTATAGTAGTAGAGCGCGAAGCCACGTGAGTCGGTGAGAATAGTTTTCGTTTGACCATTGACGCTTACCGTTGCTGTATTAATAGGCAAGGTTGGATTTGCTGATGCACTGCTTCCACCACAGGCTATAAGGCTCATGAGTAGTACAAGACCGATAATCGCTGCAGTTACACTATAAACATGTTTCATTGTTTTTCTCCTTCTAAATCTTTCGTAAAAAACTCTATATTACCTCTTCGCCTACCTCAAGTATCCGTGTAGTTCCATTCACCCGCACTCCCATCTTGCCTGAGAGTACACGAAACGCTTCTTCCTGGTGTGGGTGCATGTGATAGATGGTTGCTGGCTCATGCCGCTGGACAAATTGTTCAAACAGCAGGAGGCGTCCACCCCTTAAGCGTTAACGTAAGGCTCAAATGGGGACCAGGGCGCCCGTTGCCTGTATCATTCCCCGAATGCGGCTCGGGGACGCCCTTGGCTCACCCACAGACCTCCCTTCAGCTTCAATGAACGCCTATGGGCGTCCACCCGTCTCCTGCGCTGTCTGTCGAAAGATGATACGCGTATGTGGACCCTCCACGACCTCATTAGACTGAGCCATTGCAACAACTTTTTCTATGCAACTAGCGCTTGTACGAGGCAATTGTTGTTTGCAACGCCTGACGATGGGAAGTCGGCGTGAAGCCAAAGGCGCGCTGAAACTTGCTTCCATCCATGATGTAAGGTTCCTCAAACTCATAGCGCATTTCTGCAAGTTCGCGTATAATAGGATTGAAGAGGCCCAACATTTGAATCATCCAAGCAGGTACTATCTGCGCCTTTGCCTTAACGCCCGCGACCTCTCCCGCTAATTCGATAAATTCCTGGCCCGTTAGCGCCTCTGCTGCGGGAATATGCCATGCCTGTCCCAAGGCTTCATCATGCTCGCCCAGGACGATCAATCCACGTGCAAAGTCCTCGGTAAAACTCAATGTATGCGGCATGTCTAACCTGCCAAACCATTGAGCAGGTTTACCTGCAAGTAGTGCATGAAAGAAACGGTCTCCAATATTTGAATTGGGGGCGGAAGGTCCATAGTAGTTCGAGGCGCGTCCAATGACGGCTCGCACTTTACCACTCGCGTGTGCCTGAAAAAGTGTTTCATCCATCTGTGCTCGTACGCGACCCTTGCGTGTCACCGGTGCATAGGGCAAATCCTCAGTCATTGGTTTCGTCGTTGGCGCATATACATACAGGTTGTCCGCAAACACCAGCTTCGCATTGTTAGCGCTCGTGCCAGCTATTGCTCCATTGAGCATAGTCGGAAAGAGTTCGCTCCACTCGTTGTATGCAGGGTTAGCGCACATGTAAACAACACTTGCCCCGGCAGTGGCTGCCTTCGCGCTTTGGACATTCATTATGTCACCTGCCATAAACTCGACCCCTGATGGTAAGCTTTGTGCCTGCTTGCGTGTAACAACGCGTACCCGTTTGCCGCGCGCAACTAACTCGCGTACAACTGCCCCACCTACGCCGCCAGTACCGCCTAGAACAACATGTAACTCATTCGCGTATGTCATTTTCGTATTCCCTTTCTTACAGACTCGATGGTCTGATCGCTTTTGTACTTGACTGTTACCGATGTTTCCATCTCTGTGTCTGAGAGAAGTATGCCAGAGCCTCCTCCTTTGCATCGTCCCAACAAACCTCCTAAAAAATCCTCACAAAAATATTGACCTGTCTCTCCCCGATCGACAAAAAAAAGGCAAGCCCCATCACTACCACACGCCGCTTTTATCGCTCACTCGCGTATAGTAGTGACAGGGCTTACCCCTATCATCTGTCATATCTCTGTCGTGCTGACCCCTCCCCTTCAATCATGCTCCTACTACCCCTATTATGCCTCCCATTTTAGGCAACCCCTATCATGCTTGCATTGTCAAGTTACCCAACTGAATGTTATACTAGAGTTACCCAGTCCACTCTAGTTGCAAGGCTCGCAACGCATTTGCCCTCATTGAAGAAGGTTTTCATGTATCACGTCCAAGATATGCTGCTGGAAAATGGCACCGATAGCCCCATTCTCGTTGGCTCACCCGCATGGTTCTCCTGGCTGACTAACACTACGCCCTCCTCTTTTGCCTTGCGTATGGGGACTCAAGCCTGTACCCTCCGCTCCGAACAACGAGGCGAGAACTTCTTCTGGTACGCATATCACAAGCAACAGGGCAAGTTACGCAAAGTCTATGTTGGCGTCTCTGCCGCGCTAACTCAGGAACATCTCACCGCAGTGCTTGCAAAAGTCACCGGAAATGCTCAGCCGGTAAAACCCGTAGAGAACGTGTCTCCGACTGCACCAGACCCGCAAGAACCACCTGTACGTCTCTTCCTATTCGGCAACCCAGGCCTTTATGTCGCGGATACATCTATCTCCTTAAGCGCAAAAACATTTGCCCTGCTCGCGTATCTGGCATTAACCGAAATACCACCAACACGAGAGTATCTAGTCACGCTCCTCTGGCCCGAAAGCGCACAGGAGGCAGCCCGAAAAAATCTGCAAAATATGCTCTGGCACCTGCGCTCACTGCTTGCGGATTCGAGCGAGATTGTGCAGGTGCTGCCCAATGGACGGGTTGCGCTCGTCGAGCGCGTTTGGATAGATGCCCGTGTGTTTCTTCTGACAACACAAAAGGAGAGCGAGTGGAGTGAACAACTGTCAACGGCTCTTTTGCTCTATCGAGGTCCTCTGCTCGATGGCCTCTCGTTTGGGGAGTCCGCGGCACTCGAACACTGGGTACTCAACGAGCGTGAACGCTTTTCGCAGTTGTGCCTACGTCTTCTGAACTTGCGTATTGAAACGTTGCGCTCAACTGGTGCATGGACAGAAATGCTCGAGCTTGCACAACGTGCCCTTGCTATTGATCCCTTGCAGGAACCTTTTCATCGTTTTGCCATGCTCGCCTATGCCCGCTTAGGACAACGCACAGAGGCATTGAGGCAATATGAGCAGATGCGTACACTGCTCCACTCCGAGCTAGGCATTGCTCCACTTCCCGAAACCGAGTCGTTACGCACCGCAATTGTACAGGGCCATATCGCTGCACTCCCCGGCGCACACATCCACTCGCCGTCCCTGCAAGAGGCTTCTGCATCCCATCTTCCCTTTGTTGGTCGCACTCAGGAACGGCAAACACTTGACAGGGTACTCCAACAGGTAGTGCAGCAACAGCAGGCTCAAGTCGTGATGCTGGCAGGAGAGCTTGGCATCGGCAAATCGCGCCTCTGGCGTGAGTGGTCATCATTGCTCCCCTCAAACTATACCGTTGTAGAATGTCGCTGTCTCGAAAGTACGCAATCTATTCCATTTGCGCCATTTACACGCCTCGTAAGCGCCACCTTTGCGCGTCCACACGCCCCTCGCCTTGATACTATCTGGCTTTCTGAACTGGCACGTCTCGTTCCCGAACTACGAGTGCAGCATCCTGCTTTACCACTTCCCGTAAGCTTGCCAGCCGAGCAGGAGCGTGGTCGACTCTTCGACGCATGCCTTCACGCGCTGCAGGCACTTGGTAATTCCCCCTTCGTTCTTTTTGTGGACGATGCGCACTGGGCCGATGAAGCAACGCTCGACTGGCTCGCGTATTGTCTTGAAGGCATGAAACATACGCCTTTGCTCCTGCTTATTGCCTATCGACCACAGGACGCAAGAGATGGACTGAAGCGCGTGCTGGCGGCATGGGAACGCGCGGCAGTCGTAGAGCAGATAGCGTTAGTGCCGCTTTCTAAAGAGGAGATTGCAAGCGTTCTTTCACCTGCACAGAAGGCCTCTGTTAAAGCTTTGCATGCGCAAAGTGCAGGCAATCCCTACTACCTGAGTGAACTGCTCCAGGCCGAGGGGGAGCAGGTACCTCTATCCCTGAAGACATTAATCCAAACCCGTCTTGATACCTTGCCCGCAGTTGCTCGTCAAATCGTTCAGGCTGCAGCAATTCTCGATCCCGATATCGAGATGGACTTGTTGCGACAAACAAGTGGACGGAGCGAAGATGAAACACTTGACGCGCTTGATGTCTTAGTGCAGACGAATTTCTTAAAGGAGGGTGATGCCTTCCTTGCTTCGGACGAAGAGTTTTTTGAGCAGTCTTTGGCGTATCTCTTCACCCATCCCTTTGTCTCGACGCTACTGCGTGAGAATTTGGGCAATGCACGGCGTATTGCCCTACATAAACGCGCGGCAGAAGCACTAGTAGCGAGATATGCCCAATATCTCCCGCCCAGCGCCGGTCGCCTATTTGAACATTATTATCAGTCGGGTCAGAGACAACAGGCCGCGCATTATGCAGAGATGGCTGGTGAGTATGCCTTGACGGCTGCCTCTTCTACAGAGGCGAGGGCCTTTTTTCAAAAATCGCTTGCGCTCGAAGCGTCAGGGGCCAGATATATTGGCCTTGCACAAGCCTACATGCGTTCTGGTGCCATAGAGGATGCTCGTGCTGCGTTACTACAGGCCCTTAAGCTATTTGCCGGACAAGAAGACTCGCAGGGTACATTTGAAGCCATCACCTACTACTTCGAAACCTTTACATTAGTCGGCCAGTACAAGGAAGCAATCGAGTGGATCGAACGACCGAAAATTCAGCAGTATAGCCGTATGATAGATGCGGATACAATGATGCAGATACAGAGCCTGCTCATGGCAATGAAATATCGCTTTGTAACTCCTTCTTTGTTGCTGGCGGAGGAAGAATGCATCAACTTGTTGCGCTTGCTTAAAAAGCGCCCGAACCCAACAATCGAGTTGCGCGCCTATCTAACGCTTGCCACCACACTTGCCGAGGAAGGAAAGTGGCACGAGGCCGTCGCCGCCTATCACGATTATGCGGAGGCCGCACATGCTGCTGGAGATATTTTTCAAGAAGTCCTTGCACGCAATAATGTCGCCTATCACAATATTTTGCTCCGCAAACTGGAACGTGCACGCAAAGAGATTGAGGGAGTCCTTGCTCTTGTAAAGACCTACGCGCTTTCCTCAACGCAGTTCTACGTCTACAATACCTACGGCGAACTATTTCTCGCGCAGGGGGAATGGCTTGAGGCCGAGCGTTGGTTTAAGCGCGCCTTAGCCCTCGTTAAACAGCGCAACGATACTCAGGAACAAGTTGCCGAGCTATACGCAAATCTTGGCCGCGCGGCTAAGGGACGGAATGACCTCACAACTGCAACAAAACGCCTCGAACGAGCAAATGCGATAATCACCCAATCAGGTGTACCTTTTCAGCAAACCCAAATAGCCCTCTGGCTGGCCGATGTCTATAGCATCTCCAGCCAAAGGGATGCTGCACTGGCCCTGCTTAAACAGAAAGAACAGCTTTTACAGGAGAGCGGTTGGCAAGAACTTCAGCGTAGAGCCGCGAAAATTGCGCAAAGGCTGTCGTAGTGCAAAGTATTGTTATCCCTCATCACCTATTCTCCCTTTAGAAGAGCGTAGCTTTGCTAGCACCATAGAGGCATACATCATTTGACCCCCAACTACTAGAGGGAATACAATAATGGTAAAGAATCTCGCTAGATACATCCACAATGTCGTGGAGAAAGAGAAGTACATCATGCCAGAGA
>CAXTCR010000097.1:0-13224 GCA_964242555.1 uncultured Ktedonobacteraceae bacterium | reverse complement strand
GTTGTGCTTGTTACCAACTCAATGTGTTAATTCGCATTATTGCGTCCGCGCACGAGCGAAGGGATATGCGCGTCCCTAAAGGTTTACCAGATGCACCAATTATCCCCGTCTGGAAACCATGGGCGCTTCCTCCGCTTCCTCTCCAATCTCTTCGGACTCATAGCTCGACTGCTGCAACTGCACAACCGTGATGAGCAACATCACGAGGATAATCACGTGTAGACCAGTACACCATGCACAGATCGTGTGCAAGCGCACAAGTTCTACAAACACAAGATAGAGCACCGTCACAATGCCTGTAAGTGCCCATACAAGCTCCGCAATTAATAAGCTTCGTCTTCCGGGTAAAATACGCCATGCAGTAAATGCCAACGCGCCCATACCAATACACCAGAGCAGGCCCGGCACACTGATGGGTATCGTTGTACCTGGAACAACGGAGTAAGAACTTGAGAGCACACGCGCACAATCAACAATACCACTCGCAGAACATACAAGCGGAGCATTGTCATAATGAACAGAGGTGAGATAAATAGAAATGCCTATCCCCACAACCGCTAGAGCTAAAAGTGACAGTTGACTCCATGAACGTCGTATATCTATCATCGTTATTCTCTCTTTTTCTTACGTAGATATGCCCTTTGTAGGGACTACAGCACGCCCTACTTGTTCTGTATACGTTAAGACGTGCTACGATGGAACTTTTATCATTGATGAGCGTTGTGTCACAAATAGCATAGTCGTAATAGAGCAATGTGTCAACAAGATAAGCAAAACAACCTGGCAAAGCAGGACCTTGCACATGCTACAATAGTGCACATGGCAAAAAGAAAAATAACTCAAGAAAAAACGGTAGCTAGTGACGGCGGGAGTATGCATCTTCATGGTTATCGACTGCATTTTAGAAGTGTTGGAACTGGTCAGCCGCTTGTACTCATTCACGGCTTTGGTGTTTCTGGCCATATCTGGCACCGCGTCATACCTTTTCTAGCACGCGAGTATCAGGTCTTTGTAGTTGATCTTCCTGGTTATGGACAAAGCACGTATAGCGAAACCCGGGCACCTTGGCAACTGCGTGAAATGGCGCCTCTACTTGGCAAGTGGTTGCAGGCTATGGGGCTTACAAAAGTCCATCTCGTAGGACACTCAATGGGAGGCGCAATTGCCATCCATCTTGCGTCTCATGCACCTGAACTAGTAAAAACTCTGACACTCATTGACGCTGCTGGTATACCATTTCGCTCACCATTTCCCGCGCTGGCACTTCGTTCTGTCCGTTCTTTTGTACAGCGCAAGAACGGAGCCTATCCACTCCCATTAGTGTACGACATGCTAAAACCGAGGTTGCGCCTCTTCTGGCGGAGCGCGAGACAAATTGCAAGTGAAGATTTTCGCGCCGAAATTGCAACATTGAGTATGCCTACACTCATTCTTTGGGGTGAACAAGACCTGCTTGTCCCAATCTCGCTCGGCTACGAATTGTATGAAGCTATGCCCCACGCGATTTTTGTGTCCATTCCCGGTAGTGGACATCGTCCCATGCTTGCTCATCCTGCGCTAATAAGTGGTGCGGTGCTCGCATTTCTCGTTGATCACTCGTAACGAAAGGATACTCCAAATGCCCAAGAAACGTCCCCGCTCAATCGCTATCTGTGTCTTTCGCCATAATGAACACATCCTTGTCTCCAAAGGGTACGATGGGGTAAAGCAGGAATACTTTTACCGTCCCATTGGCGGCGGTATCGAATATGGCGAGTATAGCAAAGATGCCCTGATACGCGAAATTCGCGAAGAAATTCGCGCCGAGATAATGCAACTCCGCCTCCTTGCTGTGATGGAAAATATTTTTACATTCGAAGGCGAACTGGGCCATGAAATCGTGTTTGTCTACGATGCCCTCTTTGTAGACCCGTCATTCTATACAAAAGAACGGATCGATGCTGCCGAAGATGATGAGCCATTTACGGTTGTCTGGAAACCAATCGCGTTTTTCCAGAACAACAATGTACCACTTTATCCACCGGAATTACTCGGTTTACTTACAAAAGGAGAAGCCTAACCTATTGTAGTCGTTGTAAGGGAGTACGGTGTGTTACACGCAACACATACAGTCATATTAGAGGAGCAGAGAATTCTTGTTTCTCTGCTCCTCTAACATCTCCTACACCGCTGTAAGCAGATTGTTCTCAACAACAACATTTACAGCTAACGTCTTATAACCCACGCTGTCAAAGAGAACAACCATCTTGTCGCCTTCGTATCGGAGCACAAGCCCATCTCCCCACACATTATGCACAACCTTTGTGTTGATGGGAAATGGCATATTCTCCTCATCCTCCGCAACCGTAATGCCTGCATCGCAGTTGTCGCAAAAGCCACATGGGTCGTCGATCTCCTCACCAAAGTAGTTCAGCAGGTATTCGCGCCGACAATCCTGCACCTCGGCATAGCCAACCATCATCTCAATACGCGACTTGTCGTACTGCCGGTGCGCCTCGTGCTCGTTGATCACCTGGACCACTGCTTTATCTAATGCAATATCTGTGTTGTCCGCGACAATTTCTCCATTTGCCAGCGTTTTGACGACACCCGCCTCTTCCAGACGAGTGAGCGCCTCCGCGAGCTTTGATTTTGAGAGATGTGTCTTATCACTTAAATCGCGTAGCACAACAGGCTCGTCGCTTTCCTGCACAACCTGTGCTACCTGCTCCACCTGATCGATGTCAATATGTCCACTACCGGCAAAGAAACGATGTATGCGCATGTCTTCCGGTCTATAAAACAAAATCGCTTTTGAGTCGTTGCCATCGCGTCCAGCACGCCCAACCTCTTGATAGTAAGAATCGACCGATTCACTGATATCATAGTGAAAGACAAAACGGACATTGGGCTTATCGATGCCCATGCCAAAAGCAGTTGTGGCAACAATTACCTCTATCTCATCACCCATAAATTGTTGCTGTACCTGCTCTCGCTCGACTGGACGCATACCCGCGTGATAAAAAGCGGCTTTTACTTGCTGTTCACTTAACGCCGCCGCGATCTCTTCTGCATGCTTCCGTGTCGCTGCATAAATGATTCCGGGTTTCTCTGTATCGACAACGCGCTCGATTAACGCCTGCTTTTTGTCTTGTTCATCGCGAAAGACTTCAACACCAAGCCAGATGTTTGGACGGTCAAAACCTTGCACGATCACACGCGGCTCTCGCATACCGAGCCGCTCAAGAATCTCCTCTCGCACAGTCGGTGCTGCTGTTGCGGTTAACGCTAAAATTGGAGGTCGCCCAATAGCCTCGACTACAGCACCGAGACGCAGGTATTCAGGTCGAAAATCATGTCCCCACTCGCTTATACAGTGCGCCTCATCAACCACAAACAGGGCAGGGTGAGCGTCCCGAATTTGCTGTAACACCTCTTCATTGCTGAATTGTTCGGGAGCAAGAAAGAGATAATCAAGTTTGCCCGCCTCTAATTCTTGCAATACCTCCTCGCGCCGTGCCTCTCGCATTGTAGAGTTGATGAGTGCCGCCTTCCCGACATCGCTCTCTTCTATCGACTCAACCTGATCACGTTGTAGCGCAATCAAGGGTGAAATAATCACCGCTGGTCCACTCAGTACTTGTTCCGCCATCTGGTAAATCATAGACTTGCCCAGTCCCGTCGGCAAAACCGCCAGCGTATCGTGCCCATCAATCACTGATCGAATGGCCGCCTCCTGGCCGGGTCGAAAATCCGCAAAGCCAAACTTCTCACGCATGATGCGGCGCACTTGCCGCCTATCCGTCTTCATCTATCCCTCTATTCTAGGTGTCGAAGCTATATGGCATACGTAGAGGGTCCATCCGTCATGAGTGGGGCGCATAGATAGCTCCTACCATCGTCTAAAATTCTACTAATGATACGTATCATAGGAGTACTGCGTGACACAGTAGGTACTTGTCGTGTGTTAAGTAGAGAGGGAAGTTTTTCAGGTCATGCTTTTGTTCTCACAAATAAAGGCTACGCAATCAAAGGGAAACACTGCACAAACGAAAGAAAAAGAAGAGGATTATGATGGACGAAGACGGGGCTATATGGATACCAAATAACAATCACTTCCCCAATCGTAAAGGTCATAAGCCACGTTACGTCATTGTACATGGTACCGCAGGCTTTACCAGTGCTGTTGAGGTCAGCAACTACTTCAAATCTACTGAGCACACTGATAATCCTGTTTCGACTCACTACATTATTGGCTTGAATGGTGAACTGGTACAGTGCAATAGTGAGGCTGACGGTGCATGGGGGAATGGCGGTGTTTCAGAAGGGCATGATCTATGGTGGTCAAGAGCTTTGAATCCAAACCTCGTGACAATCTCTATTGAGCACGTCAAACTCAGTCGGGACAACTCAGACGAGCTTACTAGTGCTCAAAGGGAAGCTAGCTTTTTGCTGCTCAAGCATATTTGCGACCGCTACAATATTCCACGTCGCTGGGCCGATGCACAGGGAGGCATCACGGGTCACTACTCAATGGACCCCGTGCATCGCAGTTTTTGCCCCGGTCCCTATCCATGGGAAGCATTGTTTTCATTTCTGAATAATCAGACACGCTAAAATGCTCGCTCGATATGGCAAGGCCATATCGAGCGAGCATTTTAGCGTGTCTGATTACCTATGTTCCAGCCCGTAGTTTGGTGCTTCTTTAGTGATAACTACATCGTGTGGATGACTCTCACGCAAGCCTGCACCAGTGATGCGAGTAAAGCGTGTCTTCTCCTGCATATCCTTGATGGTTGCCGACCCTGTGTACCCCATTGCCTGTCTTAGTCCGCCAACTAACTGGTAGACGAGTGGGCCAAGCATACCCTTATATGGTACGCGTGCTTCGATGCCTTCAGCAATCAGCCTCGACTCATCGCGCGTCTCGCCTTGGAAGTAGCGTCCCTTGCTGTAGCTGCGCTGCTTCATTGCACCGATCGAACCCATACCACGATAATCCTTGAAGCGTTCGCCATGCGAGATGATAAGTTCACCAGGACTCTCATCGACGCCGGCAAGTAAACTTCCCAACATTACCGTGTCAGCACCCGCAGCAATTGCCTTTGCGATATCGCCCGAATATTGAATACCACCATCAGCGATTATCGGAACATCGTACTGATGCGCGACTTGAGCACACTCGTAGACTGCCGTAATTTGTGGCATACCGATACCTGCAATAACTCGCGTTGTACATATAGCTCCTGCACCAATGCCGACCTTTACCGCATCTACCCCTGCTTGGATAAGTGCTTCAGTAGCCTCGGCTGTGACAACATTGCCCGCGATAATTTGCGCCCGTTTACCGAAACGATCCTTGACGCGTCCCACGGTCTCGATCACCATACCCGAATGGGCGTGTGAAGTATCCACGACCAGCACGTCCACACCCTCTTCTATAAGCGCTTCGCAACGGGTATTGGTGTCTGGCCCTACACCTATTGCGGCACCCACACGTAGGCGCCCAAACTCGTCTTTCGCGGCTTGCGGATATTGTAGCTTTTTCTGAATGTCCTTCATGGTGATGAGACCTTTGAGCATCCCATGCTCATCTACCACAGGCAGCTTCTCGATCTTGTAGCGGTGCAGGCTATCACGTGCCTGCTCTAGCGTTGTACCTACAGGAACAGTTATTAAGTTGTCTCGTGTCATCAACTCAGAGATGGGGCGATCAAGGTTTGTCTCGAAGCGGATGTCACGGTTCGTGAGTATCCCAACTAGCTTGCCTTCTTCGGTAATGGGAATGCCCGAAATGTGAAAGCGTTCCATCGCAGCAAGTGCTTCACGAAGCGATGCGTCTGGCTCCATCGTAATCGGGTCTGTAATCATGCCCGACTCTGAACGCTTGACCTTATCAACTTCTTCAGCCTGTTGTTGAATCGGCAGATTATAGTGAATGATGCCGATACCACCCTCACGCGCAAGGGCAATCGCCAATCTTCCCTCAGTTACAGTATCCATTGCAGCACTCACAATCGGTATGTTGAGGGCAATGGAGCGTGTTAGGCGTGTTTGGGTAGAGACTTCACGAGGCAATACGGAAGAGGCGGCAGGAATAATAAGAACGTCGTCGAATGTCAGACCCTCAGAGACAAATTTGTCATCAAACGAGCCTGCTTTCTGTACCAGAGACATGATGAGGACTTCCTCCTTAAAAAAATGCCCAGCACACTGGGATACGCGTGCTGGGCCTCCCAATAGGGATGGCAGAACATACTAATTTGGATTCACGTGAAGAAATTTTTTATAGTGTAGCACCTTATTTCAGCTTACGTCAAATAACGTGTTGTTGTAGAAAACAAAAACATGGTTGGGAGCAATACCCTGAACCATGTTTTTGTTCTATTATTCCACTAGAGCGTACGCCGCGCACGGCTTCCCATAATCAGATTATAAACAAGTAGAACGACCGCAATCACCAGTAGTAAATGAATCAAACCACCAGCAATCTTAAAGGCAAAACCGAGTAGCCAGAATACAAAAAGTAGAACGATGATACCCCAGATAATTCTAAACATGCTAGTAACTCCTTTATGATCTGCTGGCTGGCAACAAATCCTGAAAACATCTTCTGAAGAAACTCTTGTATAACATCTGCTATGTACACGTTTGGAGAAGAAAAAAAGATGTAGTTACGCATTTCCATTTTCTAGCTTGCCAATAGCGCATAACTGCTGTACTGTATACATAGCAATTATGAATTTGAACTACATCCTTGAAGGAGCAATAATGATGTCTGCTGATGCGCAGACAACGACGAGTAGTCAGGCCACGCTCGACAGGTTTATGCGTGGCAATGAGGCTATTGTCGTTGACCATTTTACGAAAAGTTACGGCTCGGTGCGAGTCGTTGACGACATACAATTTAGCGTGCAACGCGGCGAAGTTTTTGCTTTGCTTGGCCCTAATGGTGCTGGTAAAACGACAACGGTCGAAACGCTTGAAGGATATCGTAGACCTGATGCAGGAACTATTCGCGTCTTGGGACACGATCCAGTTCGTGAGGCACAATCCTTAAAACCTCACGTTGGTGTGATGTTACAGCAAGATAGCCTCTACCCTGCTCTAACCGCTCGCGAAGTACTACACCTATTCGCCGGTTATTACGAACATGCACAGGATGTCGATGCTCTGCTGGAGCGTGTAGGGCTTGCGACAGTTGCGAAGACGCGCTGTCGCCGTCTATCAGGTGGACAAAAGCGACGGCTCGCGCTCGCCGTTGCGCTTATCGGTAATCCTTCGCTTGTCTTCTTGGACGAACCAACTGCGGGTATGGACCCACAAGCACGCTTGGCAACCTGGGAGATTATTCGCGACCTCAAACGTAATGGTGTCACCATTTTGCTTACCACACACCTACTAGATGAAGCTGAACGACTCGCTGATCGCGTCGCCATTATCGACAACGGGCGCTTAATTGCTCTTGATACGCCCGGGAATTTGACTGGCACGCAGAACGCAAACGTCGTACGCTTTGTCGCCCCTGCTGGACTCGACACTGATACCCTGGCAGAACTATCCTCTGCCACACATGCAGAAGAAGTCCGACCAGGAAGTTACGTAATCGAAACTAACGACGTGCCAACACTGCTTGTTGAATTAACAACGTGGTTGCGCGCCTCTCATATCGCGCTTTCAGAATTAAGAGTAGGACATGGCTCGCTCGAAGACTTGTTTCTGCGACTCACTGGCTCAGAAGTCAGAGAATAATAAACACAATGGCAACACAAACGAACTCAACAACAATAGACTATGAAACTGGCAGTAGTAAGGCAGCACCACTCGTACGCCAAATATTGAACCAGGTACGCTATGAACTCCTGCTGACCCTGCGTCGCGGCGAGAATATCTTGGTGACGCTGATCGTGCCCATCATGCTGCTGGTCTTCTTCGCCTCGCTTAACATCGCGCCTGCCATCAATGGCAATGCGATCAACTTCCTGCTCCCCGGCATACTTGCGATAGCAATCATGGCTGCAGGAATGGTAAACCTCGGTATCGCTACAGCATATGAACGATACTACGGCGTGCTGAAAAGGCTTGGCAGTTCACCTCTACCGCGTAGCGGCTTAATTATCGCGAAGGTTATCTCAATTCTCATCCTTGAAGCTATTCAAGTACTGCTGCTTGTAGTAGTCGCCGTGCTACTCTATCACTGGCAACCAGCAGGTTCCGCCTTGCTCACGCTGTTAGCAATTGCGCTTGGCACCATCACCTTTGCCGCCTTCGGATTGGCTATGGCGGGTGGGCTACGTGCCGAACTAACGTTGGCGGGAGCAAATGCGCTGTTCCTGGCCTTCGTCTTTCTCGGTGGCGGCGTCGTCCCACTCAGTCGTTTGCCTGGACCACTCTCAGCTCTCGCCGAACTATTGCCTGCTACCGCATTAACGCAAGCACTCCAAGCGACAATGAATTCCAATAGGGGGGTTCCAACCTTCCCTCTAAGTGTCCTAACCGTTTGGGCGGTGCTTATGCTTGTTATTGCCATTCGCACCTTTAAGTGGGAATAGAGGTGTGGAAATGGGGAAGGTCATTGCCGTTTGTCGCAATCGGGAGCCAGGGTTGCCAAAACCTGTTGTCAAACATATCTACCTTCTTGAGGACCTAGGGGTCGAGGGTGACTATCACGCGGGAAAATATGTGCGCCATCGCTACCTTGCGAAAAAAGACCCTAATCGGCGTAACATGCGACAAGTGCTGATCGTCAATATCGACGCGTATCATGAACTGGAGCAGAAAGGCATAACGCTTGGCCCCGGCTCAATGGGCGAAAACATCACAGTTGAAGGCATTGCCATAATGGACCTTGAGGAGGGCACACGTCTGAGGGTTGGCGAGGCAATCGTCGAAATCACAGAGGTACGCAAACCATGCTTGCAGCTAAACGGCATGCATCCAAAACTGTTGAAGGCTGTAGTCACAGTTGAGGATGATAAGAAGATTTATAAAGCAGGTATCATGGCTCGTGTCTTACAAGCCGGCTGGGTAAAAGCTGAGGATCGCATTGCTGTAATTGTACCTAATGACGTACAGCAGACGGTATTGTTTTAATGGAGATGTGAAAGGATAGACGCTATGCTTCCCTGGTCTGTATCACTACAAGGTCGTTTTGACGAAATTGCATTTCCCAGCGAGGTGCTAAAAGGCAATGCACTTGGCGATCCTTTTGAACGGCCCCTATGGGTGTATCTCCCCCCTCACTACGAGCAGGATACTACGCGTCGCTATCCAACAATCTACATGATACAAGGGCTAACGGGTCAACTCGACATGTGGCGCAACCGTTCACCCTTCAGAAAAAACTTTCCCGAACTCGTCGATGAACTCTTCTCCGATGGCAAAACGCCGCCATGCATTGTGGTATGGGTCGATTGCTGGACCTCACTAGGTGGAAGTCAGTTTCTCGATTCGCCAGCTACAGGAAAGTATCACACCTATCTCAATGATGAAATCGTCCCATGGGTTGATGCTCACTATCGCACACTTTCAGAAAGAAACCATCGTGGTATTGCTGGCAAGTCGAGTGGTGGCTATGGCGCGATGGTTACTCCTATGCTGCGTCCTGACTTATGGGGTGGACTTGCGACACATGCGGGCGATGCCTTGTTCGAGACTTGCTATCTTCCCGATTTTCGCCAATCAGTACGCGTTCTACGCGATTCTTATCAAGGCTCGTTTGAGCGTTTCTGGCAAGACTTTCATACGCGTCCTGCCTTCTCTAAGGACAGCGATGCCTATCTCCTCAACGATTGGTGTATGGCAGCTTGCTATTCTGCGGATGCCGATGGCACGGTTCGCTTGCCCTACGATACAAAAACAGGCGAGTTACAACCGGACATCTGGCAACGCTGGCTAGCACATGACCCGGTGCGAATGGTACCACTGCATGCAGGTACACTACGATCGATGAAAGCCATCTACATCGACGCGGGCAAACGCGATCAGTACTTTCTCGATTTAGGTGCAGAGGCATTTCGCCAAGCACTCGAAGGGATAGGCGTACGTGATGTCTTTTTTGAGTTGTTCGAGGCCACGCACAATGCTATTGAATATCGTTATCCTCTTAGCCTGAAATATCTCGCGGAGAGGCTTGCCTCTTGACCTATAGGGACCGATAGCTCACGTCTTTCTAACCATTGGATACGCCAACGAGGACATGAGCTACCAGCCCATACGAGTAGCCCTATTATCTCAATGGACATACCCCCTTTTTTATGTTATACATGAGAGAGCACCTTTCCTCAGTGCTGGCTTCTTGTATACAAGAGAGAAGAGGTTACAGTGCCTGATACCCCACAATCACGACAAAGAGACCCGGTACGTTTTGCTCTGTCCGCTGTAACAACGCTTGCTGTATCTCGATTGCGTAACACATGGTTTCTACTATGCATTATCACGCAATGCGGATTAGTCCTTCCAATGAGGGAGTTTCTCTATGACCATCGATCTTACACAATTTGCAAATGACGACTATTGTTATCTCACCACAACCGGACACGTTTCCAGTAAGCCACATACTATCGAAATCTGGTTCGCGAAAGTTAGCTGTGTCGAATGGAAGAATACACCTTATCTACACAATTGCTCCTAGCCACAACAACTTACTTGCCGCTACAAGTCGGTTCCTTATCACTAAGGAAAGTTCCTCGGTTCCTCCAACTGTACCGTCGGTAGACACAAATACATGGCGTTACTATGCTGAACTACCCCAAATTGCGAGTGCTGCGGGTACTGATCATTTTACGACGCTTGATCATTTTCGTCATTTACTGGTTGAATTGCCAGAACTGCAAAAGTATAACTTGTATGGCAACAAGTGCAATATTCCTTGGTTGCGCGAACATTGCACTTGCTTGAGTATTGCTATCGTGCTACCAGACTTCGCTTGCGTCGACATCGACGTAGTACGTAAAGAGCTGTTCGTCGAGCGTTATACTGCTACGAATTTTCCCCAGCGCGCGATACTTGTAGAGATACACATTTACAACAAGCCCAACACTTACGAGAAGGACTAGCATCAGCAGCAGGAGCAGTGCAAACATTTGAGTACCTATCGTCTTTCTCTGGCCCGCACAGGTATCCAGTCATTTTGTCTTTTACCGAAAAGCATTCCCTCTTCCTATAGAAGAGACGCAATACACTGTATTTCATTAAATGTATAGTAAATTATTGGGACGTACACACGATGTTTGGAAGAAGCCATAAATCGGTTCTTATGGAACGTTCTATAAAATTAGGTGAGAAGTGTCTTCGCGAACAACTCGTCTATTAGCCTAGATGTACCATGTGGTTGCGTCTTGTCTCATCTATGACTTAGAATACTATCTGTACTTATATACTTCTTAGAAAGAACCAGACACAGGCAGCATGCTGGTAGGAGAGAAGAACACATGGTCGATCTAAAGCAGACGCTAAGCCGTTTCTTGACGATTTCAGGAGTGCGGCAGGCAATCCTGGTAGGACGCGACGGTCTACTGATAGAAGGAATGACCCGAGATGGCAAGGAAAACATGGAGGCTATGGGAGCCATCATGACCTCGGGATTGGGAACTGCTGAATCGCTAGGGCAAGAACTTGCTCGTGGCAGTGTTGTCGGCGTGCTGGTCGAGTATGAGCATGGACTAGTGAGCGTTGATCCACTAGGCGATTTCGCCCTAATGGTTACTCTACTCGATAATGCATCTAATCTCAGTCGTGTGCGCCATATGGTAAAAGCGAGTCGCAATGAGATTCTTGAAGCCCTTGATATTGCATAATAAAAAATGTATTGTAAAAAGTAAATGTAAAATGAAATGCGTATAATTCAAGCGTTATTTGGAGATACATGGAGGGCGACTTGTTCATGGAACAATTGACGAACCTTGTCGTTTCAGATAAAGAACTTACTCTCATCTCAGCTGTACTTGCAAAGTTGATGAACGATACGAATGCAACCTCTGCCCTCCTTCTGGATAAAAGTGGACAGGTAGTGACGACACAGGGAGCAAACACGAAGCGCAATGCAACGATGCTTGGTGCATTACTCGCTGGTGTATTTTCGTCCTCACGTGAGGTCGCGAAATTGCTCGACGAAAAGGATTTTCGCAATATTTTTCAGCAGGGAGTACAAGAGAATATCTACACCTCTATGATCGAGGAGCAATGGTTGCTGGTTATTATATTTGATAGATTGACACATATAGGCCTAGTGAAGGTATTGTCCAAAAAGGCTTCCGATGAACTAGTACGCATTTTAGAGCGCGTACGCTCCGATACAACGCGTAAGAAGGCTTCTGTCATCGACATTAAATTTCGTTCCTCCGTTGAGGATACTATTGACCTCCTTTTCCGCGATTAAAGGACCCTGTTTTCTATGGCACTCATCAATATTGCCAGTCATGAGATACACTGTAAGATTGTGTATTATGGTATTGGATATTGTGGCAAAACAACAAATCTACAATATGTGTTCAAAAGCATCAATCCGTCAGCACGTGGCGAGATGCTCTCAATCGCAACTGAGACAGAACGTACACTTTTCTTCGACTTTTTGCCGCTTGATCTTGGCACTGTACATGGCTTTCGCACACGTTTTCACCTCTATACTGTTCCCGGACAAATTCTTTATGAGCGTACTCGTCTGGCCGTACTCAATGGCGCCGATGGTATTGTCTTCGTCGTCGACTCGCAAGCGGAGAAGTTTGAAGAGAACGTACAGAGCGTTGCCGAACTAGAAATGAATATGCGACGTATCGGCAAAGATATGAACAGCTTTCCCTATGTTATTCAGTGGAACAAGCGTGATATGCCTTCTGCCTTGCCTGTGCCTGTCCTCGACCGCTACCTTAACCGTCGTCACGTCCCCAGTTTTGAAGCGGTTGCCTCCGATGGACGTGGTGTTTTCGCCACGCTGCGTACGATAAGCAAAAACGTCATGGCTCAGCTTTGAGTATGCGTGTCCTTGGCTGTGATTTTACCAGTGCTCCCAGTAAACGCAAACCTATCACCTATGCTGTTGGAAAATTAGAGTCCGCAACCCTGTCCATAGAAAACATACTATCCCTGCCAGCATTTACGGATTTTGAGGCACTTCTACAGCAAGAGGGTCCATGGATTGCTGCACTCGATTTTCCTTTCGGACTACCGCGTGAACTGCTTTCAAATCTACGGTGGCCTCAAACATGGGAAGGCTACGTGCAACAGTGTGCAGCATTAGGAAAAACC